>QHVC01000048.1 GCA_003222205.1 Gemmatimonadota bacterium
CGGTGTGGTGTTCGCGTTCCAGGTGCTGCCGGCGATCATCTTCGTGTCGGCGCTGTTCGCGATCATGTACTACCTCGGCATCATGCAGGTCGTCGTCAAGGCGTTCGCCGTCATGATGAACAAGGTGATGGGGGCGAGCGGCGCTGAGAGCCTGAACGTGGCGGCGTCGATCTTCATGGGGCAGACCGAAGCGCCGCTCACCATCCGCCCGTTCCTTCCCCGGATGACGCGCTCGGAGCTGATGACGGTGATGACGGCGGGGATGGCGCACGTCTCCGGCTCCATCATGGCGGCATACATCGCGTTCGGCATCGAAGCGCGGCATCTGCTCACGGCGGTCATCATGACCGCCCCCGGCACTATCATGATGGCCAAGATCCTCGAGCCGGAGACTGAGGTCCCCGAAACGCTGGGCGGCGTGAGAGTGGACATCCCCCGGACCGACGTGAACGTGGTCGACGCGGCCGCGCGCGGCACCAGCGAAGGCCTCCACCTGATGCTGAACGTGATCGCGATGCTGATCTCGTTCATCGCCCTGATCGCGCTCATCAACGGCGTGCTGGGGTTCGCGCACCAGTACGTCACCTTCATCCCGGAAAACCTCCAGACGATCCTGGGATGGCTGTTCTATCCCGTCGCGTGGGTCATGGGCGTGCCGGGTCACGACACCAACACCATCGCCGGGCTGCTCGGCACGCGCATGGTGCTGAACGAGTTCATCGCTTACGCGCAGCTCGGCCCCCTCAAGGCCACCCTCGATCCGGTGTCGTTTACCATCGCCACGTTCGCGCTGTGCGGGTTCGCAAACGTCAGCTCGGTCGGCATCCAGATCGGGGGCATCGGCGCGCTCGCCCCCGACCGCAAGCACGACCTCGCGCGTCTCGGCTTCCGCGCCATGCTCGCGGGGACGCTCGCGAACTTCCTGTCGGCGACCTTGGCGGGCATGCTGCTGTGACCGACCCGGCCCGCGCGGCGCAGGCAGTGGCGCAGCGGCTAGGGGCGCGGCGGCCGGCAGTCGCCATCGTGCTCGGCTCCGGCCTGGGCTTCCTCGCCGATGAGGTGCGGGACCCGCTGCGCATCCGCTACGCGGACATCCCCGGCTTCCCCGAGCCCGGCGTCGCCGGTCACAAGGGGGAGCTGGTTGCGGGCCTCTTGGAGAAGGTGCCGGTGCTGGTCCAGGCCGGCCGCTTTCATTTGTATGAGGGGCACGACGCGGCGACCGCCGCCCTGCCGGTGCGCGTGTTCGCCAGACTCGGCGTGAAGACGCTGATCGTCACCAACGCCGCCGGCGGCATCCGCCCGACCTTCGGGTCGGGAACGTTGATGCTCATCGCCGACCACATCAACCTGATGTTCCGCAACCCCCTGGTCGGACCGGTGCTCAAGGGGGAAGAGCGTTTTCCCGACATGAGCGACCCCTACGACCGCGAGCTGCGGACCCTGGCTCGCGAAGCGGCCCGGGAGGCGCACGTCGCGCTCGAGGAGGGTGTCTATGTGGCGCTGCTCGGTCCTTCGTACGAGACCCCCGCCGAAGTGCGCATGCTGGCGCGGCTCGGCGCCGATGCCGTCGGGATGTCCACGGTGCCGGAGGTCATCGCAGCCCGGGCGTTGGGCATCCGGTGTCTGGGCTTTTCCATCGTGACCAACCCCGCCTCTGGGCTCACGGCCCAGCCCCTCTCCCACCAGGAGGTGCTGGCGGCCAGCGCCGCGGCAGGAACGGGTCTCGTCACGGTGGTGAAGGGAGTGCTGCGCCGCCTCTCCTGACCGATCGCGGACACCCCCGCTGCAACCCTTTCCTCATCTTGCCTGTCTTAGCGTGCAGTAAGAGGCCGTCGCCTCGGTACCGTCGCCGGGGATTTCGCCAGCGTCGCTCTCCGTCGCGAGGTGCCTATGCTGCCGGTCGCGCTCTCACTCCTGCTGTCGTCCCAGATCGCCGTGGCCACCCGGCCGGCGAGCCCCAAAACGGATGCTTCCCCCACGGCGGCGCTCGTCCAGCAGGTGCGCGCCGTGCGCGCCACGACCCCGGTCGTGATCGACGGAGTGTTGTCCGACGCCATCTGGCGCACGGCGGTGCGGATCTCCGGATTCCGCCAACGCGACCCGAACGAGGGGCTGGCGCCGAGCGAGAGCACGGCCGTGTACGTCGCCTACGACGACGCGGCGCTGTACGTGGGCGCGCGGCTCTACGACGACCATGCCGATTCGATCGTGGCGCGGCTGGGCCGGCGCGATGCCGGCACCAACTCCGACCGCCTCACCGTGTACGTCGATTCGTATCACGACCGCCGCAGCGGGTTCTACTTCGGCGTCAACGCGGCGGGGACGCTGAACGACGGCACGCTCTACAACGACGACTGGAACGACGACAGCTGGGACGGGGTGTGGGAGGCGAAGGTCAGCCGCGACGCGTCGGGGTGGACCGCCGAGGTGCGGATCCCCTACTCGCAGCTGCGGTTTCTGCGGCAGAGCCAGTACGTCTGGGGCATCAACTTCCGCCGCGAAATCGCCCGCAAGAACGAGGTCGACTACATCGTCTACACGCCCAAGAACGGCAGCGGCTTCGTGTCGCGCTTCGTCGACCTCGTCGGGATCGAGCAGATCACCCCGCCGCGGCGCATCGAGCTGCTGCCGTACGTCACCAGCCGCGCCGAGTTTTCGCCACACGGCGCGGGCGATCCGTTCAACGACGGCTCGCGCCTCACCCCCGGCCTCGGCGCCGACGCCAAGATCGGTCTCGGCTCGAACCTCACCCTCAACGCGACGGTCAATCCGGACTTCGGCCAGGTCGAGGTGGATCCGGCCGTCGTGAACCTGAGCGACGCCGAGACCTACTTCTCCGAGAAGCGGCCGTTTTTCGTGGAAGGGTCGTCGACGTTCAGCTTCGGGCAAGGCGGCCAGCGCAACAACTGGGGGTTCAACTGGCCGGGGCCGACGTACTTCTACAGCCGGCGCATCGGCCGCTCGCTCTCGGTCGGCGCCCCGCCCGGCGGATTCGCCGACGGGCCGGCCGGTGCGCACATCCTTGGCGCGCTGAAGCTGACGGGCAAGGTGGCGGGGAGCTGGAACGTCGGCGCGCTCTCCGCCCTGGCGAACCGCGAGTTCGCCAGCTTCCAGGACAGTTTGAGCACGCGGTGGCGCCAGGAGATCGAGCCGCTGACGTTTTATGGCGTGTACCGGGCGCAGAAGGACATCGCCCAGGGTCGCCGCGGGATCGGGTTCCTGGCGACGGTCGCCGCCCGCGATTTCTCGGATGCGACGCTCCGCAACACGCGGAATGCGAACAGTCTCTTCGTCGGCGTCGACGGGTGGACCTTCCTCGACTCCAGTCGCACCTGGGTGACGACGTGGCGCGGCGGCGTCTCCCGCATCGCCGGCACTACGGCCCGCCTGCTCTCGGTGCAGCAAAGTTCGGTGCACTATTTCCAGCGGCCCGACGCGGCCAACCTCGGTGTCGACAGCGCGGCTACCTCGCTGTCGGGCGCCATGGGGCGCGTCACCCTGGCGAAACAGAAAGGGAACACCTTCGTCAATGCGGCCCTGGGGTTCATCGCCCCGAGCTTCGACATCAGCGACCTGGGGTTCCTGTCCCGGACCGGCCTGGTGAACATGCACATCGGCGGCGGCTACAGTTGGACCAAGCCGGGGCGGGTGTTCCGTTACGTCGAGGTCCTGGGCGCGCTGTTCCGCAACTACGACTGGGACGGCAACATCAACTGGTCGGGGGTGTTCGCCGCCGGCTCGTTCCAGCTCAAGAACTTCTATTGGATCAACTGGGACGCGGCGTACAATCCCTGGACGGTCGACAACCGCCGCACGCGCGGCGGGCCGCTCACCCTCAACCCCCCCGGCTATCAGCTGGACGTCGGGATGAACACCGACAGCCGCAAGGCCTGGATCCTGAACTTCTTCACCGGGATCTACACACGGTCGCGCCACGACTACGACTATTACATCAACCCCAGCGTGGAATTCCGACCGTCCCCGAACCTGTCGCTCAGCGTCGGCCCAAACCTTTATTGGGGCGAGTCCCCGGTGCAATACGTCGGCGCCTACGCCGATTCCACCGCCGCCGCGACGTTCGGCACCCGATACGTATTCGCACACTTGAGCCAGACCGAGATGTCGGCCGGCGTGCGCATGAATTGGACGTTCAGCCCCGCGCTGAGTCTGCAACTCTACGCCCAGCCGCTCATTTCCGCCGGGCGATACGACGAGTTCCGGCAGCTGGCCCGGCCCCGCAGCTACGCCTTCACGCCGGCGACCGAGCCCTACAACCCGGACTTCAACTTCCGGTCCCTGCGGGGCAACGCCGTGCTGCGGTGGGAATGCCTGCCGGGCTCCACGCTCTATCTGGTGTGGGCGCAGACACGGTCCAATGCGGTCGACGTGGGGGACTTCGCGTTCAGCCGCTCGATGCGCGGGCTGTGGACCGCCCCGGCGGACAACATCTTCATGGTGAAGGCGACCTACTGGATGAACCCGTGAGGTGAGCGTTCCGGCGGACGCGCCGCGGTGAGTCTCGAGGGGGCGGGGGATCCTGCCCCCTCGCTGCGTGGTAGAGGCTACAGGCCCTCCGCCGGAGGTCGCGGCGGCGCCGGGACGAAATGGTTGAGCGGGCCGTGCCCGCCGCGGCCGAGGCCCGGGGCGGCGGCCAGCGCGCGCTGCACGAAATCGAGCGCGTCCTCGACGGCCCGGTCCAGTGGACGTCCCTGCGCCAGCCCCGCGGCCACCGCCGCGGACAGCGTGCACCCGGTGCCGTGCGTGGAAGTGGTGTCGATGCGCGGACGCGAGAATCGCCGCGCCTCGCGGGCGGTGACGAGCACGTCCACGACGCTGTCACTCGCGAGGTGTCCGCCCTTCACGAGCGCCGCCCGGGCGCCGAGCCGCACCAGAGCCCGGCCGGCCCGCTCCATCTGGTCCGGCGTCCGCACGTCGTCGCCGACGAGGATCGTCGCCTCCTCGAGGTTCGGCGTCACGAGGGCGGCGAGGGGGACGAGCCGCTCGGCGACGAGCCGCTCCGCCGCGCGGTCGAGGAGGCGATCTCCTGAGGTCGCGACCATGACGGGGTCGAGCACGTAGTTCGGGAGGCGGTGGCGCGCGATCCCGGCGGCCACGGTTTCCGCCACATCGGCGGTGCCGAGCATGCCGCTCTTGACCGCCGTCGGCGGCAGGTCCTCGGCAACGGCGTCGAGCTGGCGGGCGACCAGGGCGGGCGACACCGCCTCCCAGGCGAGCACCCCTCTCGTGTTCTGGGCGGTGACCGCGCAGATCACGCTCGTCCCGAAGACCCCGAACTGGTGGAAAGTCTTGAGATCGGCTTGAATGCCGGCGCCACCCCCAGAGTCCGAACCGGCGATGGTCAGCGCGATTCTCATGGGAGGCGCTTGGCGGAGCGGCCCGGGACGGCGAACTTACAGGCGCCCGGTCCGAGGGAGAGAGCCATACCCGGTAATCTGCAATCCGCCGTCCGCGATCTCCAACGTCGCAAAGCGCGGGGTCGCCGTCGGCTGGCGCTCATCGAAGGTATCCGCCTCGTCGAGGAAGCCCTCAGCGCCGGACTCCCGTTCCGGGGCGCGCTGATCTCGCCGGAGCTGGACCGCACCACGCGGGGAGCGTCGCTGCGGGCCGACCTCGCGCGGCGCGCGGTGCCGATCGAGGGGATCGCCGCGCGCACCTTCGCCACACTGGCGGCGACCGACACGCCCCAAGGCGTGTTGGCGATCGTCGAGCCGCGCGATTGGACGCTCGCGGACATTCCCGCGGGACGGGGCCGCGCGCTGCTGGTGCTGGACGGCGTCCAGGATCCCGGCAACGTCGGCACGCTGATCCGCACGGCGCACGCGCTCGGCGCCGGGGGGACGGTCGCGCTGCGTGGCACGGCCGACGTTCTCAACCCCAAAGCCCTGCGCGCGGCGATGGGCGCGACGTTTCGCCATCCCGTTGTGAGCCTGGACGACGCCGCCTTCATCTCCTGGGCCCACAGGGCCGGCGTGACGCTATGGGCCACGGCCGCGGACGGCGAGCCGCTGCCGAGGGGAGTGGTCGAAACCGAGTCGGCGGGACCGGTCGCGGTGATCGTGGGGAACGAGGGCGCGGGGATCCGGCCAGCGCTGAACGCGGTGGCCGCCAAGCGCGTGGCGATCCCACTGGCCGCCGGTGCCGAGTCGCTGAACGTCGCGGTCGCCGCGGGGATTCTCCTCTACGAGGTGCTGCGTGGGCGCTGATTGGCTGCTGGTCTTCGGCGCGGGATTGGTGGGGCTCTGCTTCGGGAGCTTCCTCAATGTGTGCATCCTGCGTTTGCCGCACGACCAGTCCCTGCTCAAACCGCCGTCCACCTGCCCGCAGTGCAAGCGACGCATCGAGTGGCGGGACAACATCCCGGTGCTGTCCTGGCTGCTCCTGAAAGGGAAGTGTCGCCACTGCGGCAAGCGCATCTCACGTCAATACCCGATCATCGAGGCGCTGGTCGGACTGGTGTGGGCGTCCGCCGTGCTGTGGCTGGGCCCCACGCTGCACGCGCTCGCGGCTGCGGTGCTCGGCACGATCCTGCTCGGCATCGCGATCACCGACGCACGCCACTACCTCATCCCCGACGAGTTCACTTGGGGCGGCCTCGTGCTGGGGCTGCTCCTCTCGCTGGGCGGCGGGGTGCCGGGGTTCCTCCAGGCGGTCCTCGGCGCCGGCGCCGGCCTCGCCTTGCTCTCTGCCGTCGCGGTGATCGGGCGCTGGGTGTTCAAGGAAGAGGCGATGGGCGGCGGCGACATCAAGATGATGGCGATGGTGGGCAGCTTCGTCGGCTGGAAAGGAGTGCTGCTGACCATTTTCGCGGGCGCCCTGCTGGGTACGCTGATCTTCGTACCGCTGTCGTTCAAGAAGAAGAAACTCGTACCCTTCGGGGTATTCCTCGCGGTGGGGGCGGCGGTGACCTTTCTCTTCCGCGACACCGTCATCGACTGGTACCTCCGCTTCATCCGGGGCAGCTGAGCTGTGGGCGATCCATTCGAAGGCCTGTTCGACACCGGGGACGTGCTGGAGCGTGTGGCGGTGGACATTACCGCCCAGGCGCGCCGCGGCGACCTTGAGCCGGTGCGCTGTCGCGACGCCGAGATCGCGCGCGTCGTGGACATCCTGCTGCGGCAGAGCAAGAACAACCCCGCCCTCGTGGGCAAGGCGGGCGTCGGGAAAACCGCCATCGTCGAGGGGCTCGCGCAGCGCATCGCCACCGGCGACGTCCCGCCGGCGCTCAAGGACGCTCGCGTGCTCATCCTCGACCACGTCGCCCTGCTGGCGGGCACGGCGTTCCGCGGGCAGTACGAGGAGCGCATCCGCCGCCTCGTGCGCGCGCTCGCGGCGGATGCGGATCTCATCCTGTTTGTGGACGAGCTGCACAACCTCATCGGCCAGGGGACGGCGGTGGGCGCCGCGATGGATGCGGCCAACATGCTGAAGCCGGCGCTGGTACGCGGCGACATCCGCGTCATCGGCGCCACGACGGGCGAAGAGTACGCCAAGTGGGTGCGCGGCGATCCGGCGCTCGAGCGCCGCTTCCAGCCGGTCACCGTCGAGGAGCTGGACGCGGTGCAGACGTGGGAGGTGCTCGTCGCCCGGCGCCCGCGCCTCGAGCGCCATCACGCCGTCGCCGTGACCGACGACGCGCTGAAGGCGGCGATCGTGCTCACGGACCGGTTCGTTCCCGACCGCGCACGTCCCGACAAGGCGATCGACGTGCTCGACGAAGCGTGTGCCCACGCCCAGGCGACCGCGCGCGTCTCCCCCGAGCTGGATAAGCTGATCCGCGAGCGCCGCAAGGTGGACGCGAAGCTGCGACACGGGCTGACCCGGGAGCCCAGCGCCGCCGAGCCGGCGCCCGACCTCGCCGCGGTGATCGACCAGGTGGTGGCGGACTTTCGGGAAATGCTCGGCGGAGAAGGGCGGAGAAAGACGGAGAAGGGCGGGGTGCCCTCTCCGACCTCCTCCGACCTTCTCCGACGTCCTCCGACCTTCCAGGACCGCCGCGCCGAGCTGGACGCGCTGCTGCGCGCCGAGCTGGAGTCGCAGGGCATCGTCGTGTCGGGGCACGACGTCGCCCGGGTCGTGAGCTCGGCCGCCGGACAGCGGATCGCGTGGGCGGGGTGAACAGGGGGGCGCTGCTGCTGGCCGTGGGGCTCGGTCCCGTGCTGGGCGGCTGCCGGGCGCGGGCGGAAGCCGTGCAGGGCGAGAGCCAGCTCCGCACCCTGGTTCGCCAGATGATCCCGTCGGTCGAGCACGCCGCGGGCATGAGGTTCAAGACTCCCCCCGTGGTCGAGCGTCGCACTCGCGCCCAGGTCCGGGATTACGTCATCCACAAGCTCGACGAGGATCTGCCCCCCTCGGAGCTGGCGGGGGTGCAGGCGGCGTACCGGCTCTTCGGCCTGCTGCCCGATTCGCTCGATTTGCGGGCCACGATGGTGGACTTACTGACCGAGCAGGTGGCCGGCTACTACGACCCGGATTCCAACGCGCTGTACGTGGCGGCCGACGTGGACTCCCCGCTCGTGCGCACCACCGTCTCGCACGAATTGGTGCACGCCCTCCAGGACCAGTACATGAACCTCGACTCCGTCATGCAGCAGCGCCGGCAGAACGACCGCCGGTCGGCCGCGCAGGCGATCCTCGAGGGCCAGGCGACCCTTGGGCAGATCCTCGTGTTGATGCCCGAGCAGAGCGGCATCCCGCTGCCCAGCTTCTGGGAGACGCGCAGGGTGTTCCGGGCCCAGATGGCGTCGATGAAAGAGTTCGCCCACGCGCCGCTGTGGCTGCGCGAGAGCGTCATCTTCCCGTACCTGGCCGGCGCCGATTTCGTGCGCTGGTACGACGCGCGGCACCCCGGGCACCAGCCGTTCGGCGCGGCGATGCCGCTCTCCACCGAGCAGATCCTGCACCCGGACCGTTACGCGGCCGGGGACGCGCCCGTGGACCTGGCGTTCGCGCCGGCGGTGGGGCGCACCGTGCGCTACGAAGATGATCTCGGGGAGTTCGAGACCCGCCTGCTCTTCGAGCAACTCCTGGCAGACACCGCCGAGGCGCAGGCACCCGCGCTCGCGAGCGGCTGGGGCGGCGATCGCTATCAGGTCATTACGACCGGCGGCGGTGAGGCGCTGGTCTGGTATTCCGTGTGGGACGACGCTGCGGCGCGCGACCGCTTCGTCGCGGGGCTGCGGCGCGCGTGGCGGCCGAAGCCCGGCCGGAGCTCGCTCGTCGAACCACTGCTGGTCGCTGGCCATCCTGGCGCGCGGCTCGTCGACGCGCCGGCGGCGTGGACGGGCTGGCGCGCGATTCCCGCCGTTACAGTCGCGCGATGAAGAGGTTGGCCAGAAACGCGGCCGCCCCAACCAGCGCTCCCAGCACGTAGCCGAGCTGCACGATCAGCGTCAGCTCTTTCTGCGTCACGTTGCGGATCAGCTCTTCCATCCGGTCCGTCGAGAACCGCATCACTTTCTGCTCGACCATCTCCTGGACGGACAGTTGCGAGACGACGACCGGCACCTGGCGCTGCATCCACTGCCACAGCGGCTCCGTGAGCGCCAGCCGTAGCCGCTGGGCCGCGTCGGGCGGGAGGAGATCGGCGGGTCGGCCGATCGGCCGCGCCAACAGCGCCCGCACGGCGGCGTGAGCCGCGTCGGCCAAGCGCTGGCGCCCGCCCTCGCCGGCGAGCGCGCGCCGCGCCAGGGCGATCGCGTCCCGCGCTCGGGCCACGGCCCAGCGCCGGGTCTCCGGCGCGCGCAACGCCGCGATGATGTAGTCCGCGGCCGCGTGCTCGACGCCGTCGAGGCGATCCGGCCCTAGGGCCCACAGCCGCTCGGCGATGGGGCGGCGCAGGAACCGCACGACCGCGTCGTTCACCGCCCGCCCCACCTGCCCCCGGAACTCGGCGGACTCGAACACCTCCGCGACGTCGGCGAGCCCGTCGCCCTCGAGACTCGCCAGCACGCGTTCGATGCGGTTCTCGGTGATCACGAGCTTCGCCATCACGCGCTCGTGCATGGCCAGGCTGCGGATGGCGCGGTCGAGGAACCGTTTCAAGCCGTTCCGGACCCGCGCCCGGGCTTCCGGGTCCGAGAGCAGCGCGCCGATCCGCTCCACCGCCACGGGCAGGTAGTCGGCGATCGCCTGCTCCAGCGCGGCGACGAGGCCGGGGGGCAGGCGCTCCAGGAGCGGGTGCTCGTCGTGCAGCAGCCGGTCGCGTTGCGTCGCGATGAACGCACGCACGGCGCGCTCCAGCTCCGGCCGCTCGACTCCCTCTTCCACCCACCGTTCTATCGCGACGTACTTCTCCAGCGCGCCGTCGAATCCGGGGCCCTCGAGAAAGTCGGCCAGCCGGTTCGCCATGCCTTGGGCGAGCGGTTCCAGGGAGCGCTCGAGCTCGGCGGCGAGAGCGGGGGGCAGCTCGTCCTTGAGCGACCCGCGCGAGGTGTTCAGGAGGTTGTCGAGGAACCCGGCGATCGCGCGATCGAAGGCCTCGCGCACGCCGGGGGCGGTGAGTTGGCGGGCGAGGTCTGCTTCGGTGAGCAGACGCTGGCCGACCGTCTTGCCGATACTCTTGGCGAGTCGCGCCTTGTTCTTGGGGATCGCCCCCTGGAGCTTGAACCGTCCCACGCCGCGGGGTTCGTACGGGTGAAACAGCATCCACACGGCCACGGCGTTCGTGATGCCCCCGGAGAGCGCACCCACGAAGATCGTCACGACCCCTTGCAGCCACACGGGTTCGGCCATCGGCCCCGAAATAACACTCCCCACTTGGTTTTGGGCAACTCGCTAAGTATTTTGCTTGGCTTATGTTTACGGCCCTCGCCCGGCGGCTCGCGGGGGCGTGCAGCGCAGGCTCTCACAGAAGGATGTCAGCGGATGGCGACTCGGATTCGGTTGCGGCGCGTCGGGCGCAAAGGACAGGCCTACTTCCGCATCGTCGTGGCGGACCAGCGGTTCCCGCGGGACGGACGGTTCGTGGCGACGATCGGTCACTACAACCCGCGCAGCACCCCCGCCACGATTCACGTGAACGCCGAGCAGGCGCGCGCCTGGTTGGAGAAGGGGGCCCAGCCGACGGACACGGTGCGCTCGCTGCTGCGCAAGGCGGGAGTGCTGGCCAAACGGCCCGCATAGTCGGGCGGCTGCGCAAGCCGCACGGGGAGCACGGGGAAGTGGCGATCCTGCCCCTCGTGGAGAACCCGGGAGAGGTGTTTGCTCCCAAGGCGCGGCTGTACGTCGTCGACGAAGAGCACCGGGTGATCGCGGGGCCGCTGGTCGTGGCCCGCCGGCGCGCCTATCACCGCGAGTGGCTGATCGGGTTCGCAGGAGTGCTGGCGCGCGAGGCAGTCGAGCCGTGGCGCAATCAGCTGGTGGCGGTGCGGGACGGCGATGCTGACGATTAACGTGGTCACGCTGTTCCCGGAAGTATTCGCGGCGCCGCTCGCGGTCAGCATTCCGGCGCGCGCGGCCGCGGCGGGCGTGGTGAAGTATCGGGTCGTCCCGCTCCGGGATTACACGCACGACCGGCACCATACGGTGGACGACACCCCGTACGGCGGGGGCGCCGGGATGGTGCTGAAGCCGGAGCCGTTTTTCGAAGCGGTGGAGGATCTCGGGGCGCGGCCCCCGATCGTGCTGCTGTCGGCCCGGGGCCGGGCCTTTGCGCACCGCGACGCGGTGCGGTTTTCGCTGGGGAATGAGCTGACGTTGCTCTGCGGCCACTACAAGGACGTCGATCAGCGGGTCGCCGACGGCCTCGCGGCCGAGGAAGTGTCGGTGGGTGACTTCGTGCTCTCGGGCGGGGAACCGGCCGCGCTCTGCGTCATCGATGCCGTGGTGCGGCTGCTGCCTGGAGCCCTGGGGGACCACGAGTCCGCATCCACCGACTCGCATTACGAGGGGCTGCTCTCGCCCCCCAGCTACACGCGGCCGCCCGAGTATCGCGGCCTCAAGGTCCCCGAGGTATTGTTGAGCGGCGACCACGCGCGGATCGCGACGTGGCGGCAGGCGGAGGCGGAGCGGCTGACGCGGGAGCGGCGGCCGGACTTGTGGGCGAAACACTTAGACGCGTAGTCGCGCAGACGCATAGAGGATACGGTATGGAGCGCATGCGGGAGATCCGGCGGGAAGGGCTCAAGGCCAACGTCACCGCCTTCGATCCGGGGGACACGGTCCGGGTGATGGTCCGCGTCCGGGAGGGGGAAAAGGAGCGCCTCCAGGCGTTCGAAGGCGTGTGCATCGCCCGCCGTGGCGGCGGCATGGACGAAACGTTCACGGTCCGCAAGATCTCCGCCGGCGTGGGGGTGGAGCGCATCTTCCCGCTGCATTCGCCGGCGATCGCCGAGGTCGCACTCGTGCGCAAGGGCCGCGTGCGACGGGCCAAGTTGTACTTCCTGCGCCGGCTCGCGGGCAAGGCTGCGCGCATCCGCGAGCAGCGCGGCGAGGGCGTACCCGGCGGCGAGTCACCCGAAGCGTCGGAGCAACCCTCGACGTGACGCGACACCGCCGTCCCACGCTCGAGCGCGAAGCGGCGCTCTGGCGCGAGGGACGGCGGCTCGTCGCCGGCATCGACGAGGTCGGCCGCGGTCCGCTGGCAGGTCCGGTGGTCGCCGCGGCCGTCGTGTTTCCACCCGGGACGAAGCCCCTGCGCGGCCTCGACGATTCGAAGCGGCTCACCGCCGCGGCGCGCGCCGAGATCGCCGTCGCCATCCGCGCGCGCGCCCTGGCCATTGGTGTGGGGGCGGCGAGCGTCCACGAGATCGACCGGCTCAACATCCGCCGCGCCTCGATCCTGGCGATGCGCCGGGCGCTGGATCGGCTGCGCTGTACGCCGGCTTACGTGCTCGTGGACGGCCTGCCGTGCCCCGAGCTCGGCGTGCCCCATACCGCGATCATCGACGGCGACGCTCGCTGCCAGAGCATCGCGGCCGCGTCCGTCATCGCCAAGACGGTTCGCGATCGACTCATGCAGCTGCTCGCCCTCCGCCACCCCGGCTACCTGTGGGAGCGCAACAAGGGCTACAGCACCACGGCTCATCTCGCCGCCTTGGACGCTCACGGCCTCACCGCCCATCACCGTCTTAGTTTTCAGCCCGTCACCCAGCTCGTCCTGCTGTAGCGCGCCGCCAACCTCGCTTGCCAACTCGCCCGGCGGGCGATACGCTAGCCGTCGCCCGATTTACCCGTGGACATCTCCCCAGGAGGCGCTTTCCTCATGCTCAGACCCTTGCATCGGGTCGTTCCGGTCGTGTTGACCGCGCTGGTGGTGTGCGGTGCCGTGGTTCGGTCGTTGAACGCACAGTCGCAGGCGACGACCGGCATCATCCGCGGTGTCGTACTCGATCCGAATGGAGCCCCGGCGGTGGGGGCCACGGTGCAGCTGCGGGAGACACAGACCGGATTCCAACGCTCCCTGCGGACCAACGAGCGCGGTGTGTTCGTCGGTCCGTTGCTGCCGCTCGGGACGTACGACGTGACGGCGCGGGGCGTGGGCTTCGCCGAGACGCGCAAGACCGGCATTCCGCTGCGCCTGGGGGAGACGGTCGACTTGCAGCTCAAGCTCGGGGCGGTGGAAGTGCAGGGAGTGACCGTCACGGCGACCGAGCCCGTCGTGGATGCCACGCGCATCGAGAATGCGACGCGCTTGCCGGCGCCAGCGATGACGGGCCTGCCCAACAACGGCCGCAACTACCTCAACTTCACCTTGCTGACGCCCAACGTCGCCATCGTGCAGGGCCCCGATGGGGACGAGCTCGCTATCGCGGGACAGCGCGGTATTCACAACAACGTCTCGGTGGACGGCGCCGACTTCAACAACCCGTTCTTCGGCGAGCAGCGCGGCGGCCAGCGGCCGGCGTTCACCTTCAACCTCGACGCGGTGCAGGAGGTGGTGGTGGTCGCGGGCGGCGCGAACGCCGAGTTCGGACGCTCCTCGAGCGGGTTCGTCAACGTGATCACGAAGTCGGGCACGAACCAGCTGCGCGGATCGCTGCACTATTTCGGCAAGTACGACACCTTCTCCTCCGACCCGAGTCACGGGCCGGTGACCTACGTGCCGGATTTCCGCCAGCACCAGTTCGGGTTCACGCTCGGCGGCCCGATCCAACGCGACCGGTTGTTCTTCTTTGCGGCCTACGATCAGCAGGTCTACGACGAGATCAAGCAGAAGGACCCGGGGCGCTTCGCCAGCGCGGCGCTGCGCACGTGGATGGATTCGGCCTATAGCGGCGCGTTCGGCGCGGCGCCGCTGCGCCTGGACTACGGGCCGATCTCGCGCACCAACGACGCCCGGGCCGCCCTGGTGAAGCTCGACTGGCGGCTCTCCGACCGGCACAATCTGTCGCTCAAGTACAATTACACGTGGTCCGAGCAGAAGAACGGGACCTTCGACGTGGACACCTGGGGCCGCAGCGCCAACGGCCTCGAGCGCGATTGGTCCAACGCCGTCAACGGCAGCCTCACCTCCTTCCTGTCGTCGCGGCTGTCGAACGAGTTCCGGTTCCAGGTCTCGCGCGAGGACCGACCCCGGCCTTACGGCGGGCCGATCAACCCCGCCACCGGCCGGCCGTTCCCCGACACCGGGATGGACTTCAGCTTCGGGTACCGTTTCGGGATGCCGTTCTTCCTGCCCATCAAGGACCACGACACCCGGCTGCAGGTGCTGGACAACGTCTCGCTTACGCGTGGCGACCATCTGATCAAGTTCGGCGCCGAGTACAATCGCACGCTGACCAATCAGACGTTCATCGGGTTCGGGAACGGCCGGATCATTTTCGACGGCGTGCAGGGCTTCCTGAGCTACGTGGACAGCGGACCAAGGTGGGTGGAGTGCTTCAACGACACCACTGGCGTGTTCGTGCGCAGCAACAGCAACGCGACGTGCGCGGGTGGCACGCACATCGGTGGCCCGGTGCTCCTGTATCTCCAGCAGGCCGGCGTGGGCGGACGCACCGTCGAACAGGCGGGCACCCAGGAGATCGTGCAGCGCGAGCTGGCAGTGTTCCTCCAGGACACCTGGAAGCCCGATCCCCGGTTGACGCTCAACTACGGACTGCGCTGGGAGGCGCAGATCGAGCCCGACCCGATCACGCCGCCCGAGTCCGTCTTCTTCAAGCCGTTCATTGGGACGGTCAGCAAGGGCCAGGCGTTCCCGTCGGACGGCAAGATCCCGTCGGACAAGAATATGTTCCAACCGCGCTTCGGCCTCGCTTACGACGTCGACGGCTCGGGTCGTCAGGTCGTGCGCGCGAGCGCGGGGATCTACTACGCGCGGTTCGCGGCGCTCAACCTGGCGAGCGTGCGCAGCACCAACGGCTCGATCGGCCAGACGCTGTTCCGCAACAGCGCACTGATCCCAATCCTCGGGCCTCCGCCGGCGTACGGCCAGTTGCTCGCGCCGCCGGGCGGGTTGCCGTTCCAGCCGTCGGTGTTCGTCGCCGACAAGCACCTCCAAAACCCGCGCACGCTGAACCTGACGCTGGGGTACGAAACGCAGATCGGTGGCGACTTGGGGTTGTCGATCACGGGAACTCACGCCCGCACCGACCACCTGCTGCGGTTCATCGACCGCAACGACCCGGCGTTCGGGAGGCCCTGGGCGAATGGGCCCAGTGGTCTGGGGACGCTGACCACGCTGGAGAGCTCGGCGCGCTCGCGGTACTGGGGCGTCACCTTCGGACTGAAGCGTGTGCTGGACCCGAACTTTCAGTTCCAGCTCAACTACACCCTGTCGTACGACAAGTCGGACGACGACAACGAGCGCGACCCGTTCTCGTTCCGGTACGCCCGGGCCAGCATCCTAGGGCCGGAATACAACTGGAGCGACCGCGATCAGCGCCACCGCTTCAACGGCTGGATGCTCGCCCGCGTGGGCGGCTTCTCGATCAACAACCGGCTGAGCATCTACTCGCCCGAGCCGATTTCCGAAAAGTGCGTCAACAACCTGCCCAGCGGCAAGCGCGCCACGACGCCGCAGGACCGGATCTGCGCCAACGGCACCATCCTGAAGCGCAACACGCTCCGCAAGGACAACGCCTTCTTCTCATGGGACGTGCGCATCTCCCGGTCGGTCGCGTTCGGCCGCCAGGGTGACCTCGAGGCCATCCTCGAGATTTTCAACGTGACCAACACCGACAACTTCCGAGACCCCGCGGCCACGTCGCTGCTCTTCAACTTCGACGGGACGATTCGGTCCGGGCTGGGCGACCCCCGGCAAATGCAGGCGGGAGTGCGGTGGGTGTTCTGACCGTCGGACGGCCGGACGGTCGGACCGTCGGTCGGTAATAGACGGAGCGGGGCCCGGAACATCGGGCCCCGTTCTGCGTCAGTCCGACTGTCCGACGGTCAGACCGTCCGTCGCTCCAGTAAGGCCACTCCCGAAAACCGCCGGAACTGCTCCCGCGTGCGCTTGGGGTAGAAGCGGCCGATGAAGTTCCACAACCAGGCGAGACGCATCGAGCGCTTCAGCCGCAGCGACTCCTCCCAGATCGAGCGCCACTCGCGCTCTTGCCACCCGTGCGGCTCGAAGAACCGCGTGCTCTCCTCGGGCGCGAACTGGAACGGGGCGCCGGCATCCGCCAAAGGGCGCTGCCACGTCTTGAGCATCATTTTCAGCAGCCGCGGCGAGGCGATGTCGAGCAGCCACCAGCGCAGCCCCGCGCCGGCGAGGTCGTCGGCCAACGCCCCCGCTTGGTCGGCGGTGAGGTAGATGAGCAGGCCTTCCGTGATCGCCAGCACGGGCCCACGCTCGATCGCACGGGCGAACAGCGCCCGGCGCCGCTCGGCGTCGCGCAGATCGATCTCCACAAACTCGACCCGGCAGCGCGGCGTCTCCGTCGCCAGCTGAGCGCGCTTGTAAGCGATCATGTCCGGGAGGTCGGCATCGAGCCACCGCACATCGCCGGGGAGGGGCAGGCGGAACGGCCGCGTATCGAGGCCGGCCGCCAGGTTCAGCACCGTGCCCACGCCGTGGGCGGCGACGGTTCGCAGAATCATCTCGTCGAACACCGCCGTGCGCACGATCATCGGCCAGGCCCACGTGCGGCCCTGTGGCAGGGCCTGCACGATCGCTTCGCCCTGCGCGCCCGCGAGGCGCCGGGCGAATGGGTCCTTGAAAATCGCGTCCGGCCGCTCGGTTTCCATCGCGCGGTAGACGGCGACCCAGCGCGCGGTGTCGGAGATATGGGTGAGCGGAGCGGTCATGGTCGCCGAAGCTAGCTTGAGAACGGGCGCGCAGGAAGCGATGTTTCGCTCCCCGACCCGGTAGCTCAGTTGGTAGAGCAACGGACTTTTAATCCGTAGGCCCTGGGTTCGATCCCCAGCCGGGTCATCGCCATCGCGCGACAGTTCGGGAGTTGAAACGCACGCGCTACG
Source organism: Gemmatimonadota bacterium (assembly GCA_003222205.1). Taxonomy (GTDB): domain Bacteria; phylum Gemmatimonadota; class Gemmatimonadetes; order Gemmatimonadales; family GWC2-71-9; genus QHVC01. Next base: position 17,380 of record QHVC01000048.1, read on the forward strand.
GCCCCAGATTCCTTCGGCACTGGGGGTGGGGTCCTCGGGCCCCACCCTCGTCGTTTGTCCCCCCTTGGCGCGGAGACGACCGGTGAGCTTGATCTGGATCGACGGCCACTACCACGACCGCGCCACCGCCATGGTCTCCGTCTTCGACCACGGCCTGCTCTACGGCGACGGCGTCTTCGAAGGCATCCGCGCCTACAATGGCCGGATCTTCCGGTTGGACCGCCACCTCGAGCGGCTGTACGGCTCCGCGAAAGGCATCTGGCTGGACGTGCCCTTGCCGGCGGCCGAGCTGGGGCGCGTCGTCGAAGAGGCCGTGGGAAAAAGCGGCATCAAGGACGCCTACATCCGACTGGTGGTCACTCGCGGGGTCGGAGATCTGGGGCTCGACCCCCGCAAATGTCCCAAGCCCACCGTCATCTGCATCGTCGACACGATCAAGCTGTGGCCCCAGGAGAGCTACGAACGCGGACTCACCGCCCTCACCGCCGCCACCCCGATCAACCACCGCGAGAGTCTCTCCCCCCGGATCAAGTCGCTCAACTATCTCTCCCACATCCTCGCCAAGGTCGAGGGCATCGCCGCAGGCGTGGACGAGGTGATCATGCTGGACAGCTCCGGCTACGTCGCCGAGGCGAGCGGGATGAACCTGGGAATGGTCAAGCGCGGAGTGGTGCGCACGCCGCCGCCCTATGCCGGTATCCTCCGCGGCGTCACCCGCGACGCCATCCTCGAGCTGGCCCGTGAAGCGGGCTACGGGGTCGACGAGAGCCCCCTCAACCGCTACGACCTCTATACGGCGGACGAGGTATTCCTCACAGGGACGGCCGCGGAAGTCGTGGGCGTCGCCAAGCTCGACGGCCGGGTCATCGGCACGGGGAAGGCCGGCCCGGTCACACGGGATCTGTTCGCCCGTTTCCGGGCGCTCGCCACGCGCGGTGACTGACTGCGCCTCTACGCCTCAAACCTTGACGAGACTTTAACTTACACGAATATTGGGCGGTCTTTTTGCGGCCTTCGGCGGGCGGAGGTGATGTATGCCATGGCGGGTGATCGCTCATGACAACCAGGTTTGGCATGTGGAGGCCGTGGCGGAGCGCCGCGCGCACACGCAGGCGTGGCAGCTGGTGCTGACGTTTCGCGCTGCCGCCGAGCGGCCCCGCGGCCGGTCGTTGTGGACGCTGTTCCCGCTCGAGGCGACCTCGAAGTCCGCACTGTTCATCCAAGCGGAGCGGATCCCTGACGCCGCCCTGGCCCAGGTGTTGTCGGAGCGGCTGGGGCACGCGTGAGTCCGGTCGAGCTGCAGGATCTGCGGCGCATCGTCGGCGCGGTGGCGCGGCTGCGGGGCGAAACGGTGCGGGAAGTCACGGTGCGCTCCGACCTGCGGCACGTGAAGGTGGAGTTGCAGTCGGGGCTGATCCTGGTTGTGTCGGCCGAGCGCGACCAGCACGGACGCCCGTACCTCGAGGTCGACGTGGTCGCCGCGCCGCACGACGCGTCCGCCCGACAACAGATCGAAGTCCGGTTCGATTGATGGAGGAACGGTGGCGGGGCCGACGGTCGGTTCGAGCACGGGACGGCTGAAGTTTCAGGACTTCGAATTCCGGCGCCTCGCGAGCGGGCGGTGCCGGGCCAGGGTGGTGCTGGCGTGGGCCGACGGCCGGCAGTTCGTGGGGGAATCCGAGGGTGTGACTTCCCAGGCCGGTGAGCTGCGCTGCTGCGCGGTGGCGGCGGTCCAGGCGCTCGAGCAGGCGGTGGACGCGAAGCTGGGCTTCGAATTGCTCGGGGTGAAGGCCGTACGCGCCTTCGACGCCACGGTCGTAATCGTGTCGCTCTCGGCGCGCCAGGAGGAAACGGCGTCCCGGCTCGTGGGGTCGTTTCTCAGCGAGAACGACCCGCCGCGCGGCGCGGCCCTGGCGGTGCTGAACGCCACGAACCGTATTCTGGGGAACTATTTCGCGACGCGATGAGACGGAACTTGACAGTGTCCTGGTGGCCGGGTGTGGTCGCGGCGGCGCTGCTCGCGGGTTGCGCGGGTGGCGCGACGCGCCTGGGGCTCCCGGTCGCCCCGGAACCGGCGGCGGGCGACACGACGCGGCTGGCTCACGTGGACTCGCTCGGGCACGCCGTGGAGCGGGCGGATCAGGAGGCGGCCGCGGACCAGGCCGCGCTCGACAGCCTGCACGGTCGGGACACCACGCGAGCGGCGACCCTCACGGACTCCGCTCCCGCGCCGGCGGTGCGGGGCGAGGATGTCGCGCGCGAGGCCGAGCGGCTGTTCGGGCCCGAAGGTCGGGCCGCAGTCGGCGCAGCGGCCACCCCCGGGGAGCCGCTCTTCGACATCGACGTGACCACGTTCGCCGCCAACCGCCGCGTGCTCGAGTACCTGGAGTTCTTCCAAGTGGACGCGCGCGACCGCTTCGAGATCTGGCTCTCGCGACTAGGTCGCTACGAAGGAATGATCCGGGAGCGGCTCCGCGCCCGCGGCCTGCCGGAGGATCTCGTCTACCTGACCTTGATCGAGAGTGGCCTCTCCAACACGGCCGTCAGCCGTGCCCGGGCCGTCGGCATGTGGCAGTTCATCGCGGGGACCGCGCGGCTGTACGGACTGACGGTGGACCCGTGGGTGGACGAGCGCCGCGACCCGTATCGCGCCACCGGCGCGGCGGTCAGCTACCTCTCGGACTTGGTGCAGCGGCTGGGGAGCGTGTACCTGGCCGCGGCTGCCTACAACGCTGGGGCGGGCCGCATCGAGCGCGGGGTCGCCCGACTGCCCGGCGAGCTCGATACCCTGACGGACCACACGTTCTTTCAGCTGGCGGACCGCCGCTACCTGCGGCGCGAGACGCGCGACTATGTGCCCAAGCTCATCGCCGCCGCCCTGATCGCCAAACAGCCGGAGCGCTACGGGTTCACCGACATCGAAAAGCTGCCGCCGCTGCTGTTCGATGAAGTCACGATTCCCGACGCGACCGGCCTCGACGTGATCGCCCGCCTGGCCGATACCAGCGTGGCCGCGATCTTGGAGCTGAACCCCCAGTTCGTGCGCGGCATTACTCCCCCGACGCGCGAGGTGACGGTGCGGGTCCCGCGGGGGGCGGGGGTGACGGTTGCGCAGCGCTACGACACCCTGCCGGCCACTGCCCGCATCACCTTCGTGGATCACTATGTGGCGCTCGGCCAGACCCTGTCCGAGATCGCGCGCCGCTACCGCGTCACGGTAGCGATGATCCAGAGTGCCAACCCCCGGCTTTCGGCGCGGGCGCTGCGGCCAGGCCAGCGGATCATCATCCCGATGAGCGGGCGGATCGTCCCGCCGGCGGCGTGGAGCATCCCACCGGAACCGCGCTACCGGCGCATCCTTCGCGGCAGCGCCGCCGCGGGGACTCACCGCGTGCGGGCGGGGGAGAACGCGAGCACCATCGCGCGGCTGTATGGGGTGTCTCTGGACGCGTTCCTCAACTACAACGGTTTGACGACGGGATCCGTGCTGCGACCGGGGGATATCCTGAAAATTCCCGGCAAATAGCAAGGGGCCCAGCGACTCGCCAGGCCCCTTCGTGCAACAGGACGTGCTGCTGTCGTATAACCCCTAGCGCCGATACCCCCGCATCACCGATGTGGAGTAGCCGTTGCGAGGATCCTTCCCGGCGCCGATCAGCTCTTCGACCTTGCCAGGTCCCCGATTGTAGGCGAGGAGGGCGCGCTCGAGGTTGTTGTCATAGCGCTCGAGCAGGTCGCGGAGGTAGCGGAACCCGACCCGCAGGTTCGTGTCCCGGTCATAGAGCTGCTCGACCGTCAAGCCGGGCTCGTACAGCCGCGCCGTGCTGGGCAGCACCTGCGTGAGGCCGATGGCGCCCACGCGACTCTTCGCGCGCGGCGTGAAGTTGGACTCCACCTTGACCAGGCGGAACGCCAAGTCGGGGTCCACGCCTTCGGGGAGCGCAACATCGTAGATCGCCGCGGCCAAGTCTGCGGAGATCTTATAGCGACTCGAAAACTCGATGATCGCCGTGGCCCGCTGCTGCTGGACCCGCGCGACAGCAAGTTCCCCCCGGGCAGCCTCGAGCTGCTGCTGGAGGGAGCGGAGCTCCGCCAGCACCGCCGGAGCCGTCACCGGCGCCGGTTGTGCGTCTGCCGTGGCGCGGCGGGCCCAGCCGCCGAGGCCGCTCACTAGGAGCGCGCCGACGACGAGCAGGCCGCCTCGGAGCATCAGTTTCTGCGTGTTGGTTCGCATAACCCTCTCATGTGTGACTGTCCGGTGGCCGCGAATCTGCCGGCCTCCGGTCACCCCGCGGTCAAGGCTCGCTGGTGGCGGAACGCCGCCACGTGCCGCTCTTGCCCCCGGTTTTCTCCACCAGCCGGATCGCGCCCAACTCCATCGCACGGTCGGCGGCCTTCACCATGTCGTACACGGTCAGCAAGGCCACCGCGACGGCCGTCAGCGCCTCCATCTCAACACCCGTCCGACCCACGGCCCGCACCGTTCCCCGCACCCGCACGCCGGGTAGCGTCTCGTCGAGCCGGGTCTCCACCGCTACGTGGTCCAGCCCGATCGGGTGGCAGAGCGGGATCAGCTCGGCCGTGCGTTTGGCCGCCAGCGTCCCCGCCACCTGCGCCACCGTCAGCACGTCTCCCTTCGCGACCGCTTGGTCGGCCACGAGCCGGAACGCCTCGGCGGACATCCGAATCTCGCCTTCGGCCGACGCGACCCGCGTGGTCACCGCCTTGTCGCCGACGTCCACCATCCGCGCCCGGCCGTCCTGATCCAAGTGCGAAAGCGCCATCACACCCCCGCCAGATCGTCGGACAGCACCGCCGCCAGGAGCTGCGGGTTGACGTTGCCCTGGGCCTGCTCGCGAGCTTCGAAGACCCGGGCGATCGCCTCCGTCAGCTTGCGGCTCGGCGTCCCGGCGGCGCGCGCTTCGGCGCGCAGCCGCGCGAGGAGCGCGTCGAGCATGGCGGTAAAGCCGCCACGCGCCTGGAACGGCATCTGGCGCAACGCCAGCTCGTAGCGACCGACCCCGGCGCCCCGGGCGGCGCTGAGAAACTCGCCAGCTGCCGCGTCAGCCCCGGGCCTGTCCCCAGTAACAGCAAGGACCCTGCCAGGGATCCCGTCAGCAGACCTAACTTGCTGCTCCACAATGCTTTCCTCTGCTACGCCAAGCTCTTTCTGCACGAACGCTGTCACGATGGTGTCGGGGAGTCGTGCCAGCCGGACACGCACGACGCGAGACAGAATCGTGGGTAGCAAAGCTTCTGGCTCCGATGCCGTGAGCACGAGTTGCGCGTCTGCTGGCGGCTCCTCTAGCACTTTCAGCAACGCGTTGGCAGCCGCCTCCTGGCCCTGCTGTGGGATCAATCGTTCGGCGTCGCCGATGATCGCCACTTTGCGCCGGCCGATCGCCGGGGTAAGCGCGAGTCGCCGGAGCAGCAACCGCACCGAAGCGATCGCATGGCCGGCCAGGCCGGAAGTAGGCTCGTAGAGCGGCTTTTCGCGCCGCGCCGCCATTTCCTCGCCGAGTGCTGTTTCGACGAGCTCGACCTGCTTGTCGGCATCCCCGCCCCTTTTTCCCAGCTCGATCGGCACGAACCAATGAAGGTCCGGATGTGACAGGGAAAGGACGAGGCGGCACGACCGGCATGCCCCGCACGGCTCACGGCCTCCGGCCACGGGCGCGTCGCACAGCAGGAGCTGGGCGAGCCACAGCCCCAGCCGCTGCTTGCCGACGCCTGCGGGGCCTTCCAGCAGCAGCGCTTGCGGCAACCGGCCGGAGGCGAACGCGCCTGCCAGCCGGTTGCGGACACCCTCATGCCCGTACAGGGGGTGTATTGGCATGTAGCAATGTAGCCTCACCCCGGTTTTCGGCCGACCGGCTTTGACTGAACATATTGTGAAATAAAGAGTTATCGATTACAATCTGGCCTTGCGGCAGGGTAATACATTACTGCAGAAGCGATTAACAGTTAAAGTGAGCGCATACATCCACAAATTGTCCAGCAAAATCCTCGGTTTTTGGTGTCTCTTCGGTGTGTCAGAGGATCGCGTCCAAGACCTCCCGGACTTTGGCGACCAATCCGGCGGCGGTGAACGGCTTCTGGAGAAAGGCGCCTCCGGCCACCATCAAGCCTTGGCGGATGAACGCCTCCTGCGCGTAGCCGGACATGAGCAGCACGCGGGCGTCGGGCCGGCGCTTGCGGAACGCCCCCACCATCTCCGGAACGCGGATACCCGACATCATGCCGTCCGAGAGCAGCAGGTCAATCTGTTCGTGCGTGGTGGCCTCGAGGCGCAGCGCTTCGTCGCCGTCGGCGGCGGCGAGCACCTGGTACCCCGCGCGCTTCAGGGCGGAGGCCACGAAGTCGCGGACGGGGGCCTCGTCCTCGACCAGGAGGATCGTTTCGGTGCCGCCGCGGGCTGCGGCGGGGCGTCGGCGCCGCTCGGGCTCTGCCGAGGCCTGGGCCCGCGGCAGGTAGATCTTGAAGGTGGTCCCTCGCCCGATCTCGCTGTACAACGAGATGTGGCCGCCGTGCTGGCGCACGATGCCGTAGACCGTGGCGAGTCCGAGGCCGGTGCCCTTGCCCTTCTCCTTGGTGGTGAAGAACGGCTCGAACACCCGCGCCCGGGTCGCGGCGTCCATGCCGGTGCCGGTGTCGCTCACGGCGAGGAGTGCATACGCGCCGGGTTGGGCGTCGACATGCTCCTGCGCGTACGCGCCGTCGATGTCGACCTCGTGCGTCTCGATCGTGAGCGTGCCGCCGTCCGGCATCGCGTCGCGAGCGTTGACCGCGAGGTTGAGGAGCACTTGGTGGACCTGACTGGAGTCGGCGCGAATGGTGCCGAGGGTCGGCGCCAGAACGGTGACCAGCTGCACCTCCTGTCCGATCAGGCGGCGCAGCATCTTGTCCGTGTCGGCGACGACGTCGTTCAGGTTGAGGACCCGCGGCTCGATGGGCTGGCGGCGGCTGAAGGTCAGCAATTGCCGCGTGAGGTCGCCGGCGCGTTGCGCGGCGCGACTGATCTCGTCGAGATCCTTGCGATGGGGGCTGTCGGCGGGAAGGTCCAAAAGGACCAGATCTGCGTACCCGAGAATCGCCGTCAGGACGTTGTTGAAATCGTGGGCGACCCCGCCGGCCAGGGAGCCCAGGGCGTCCATTTTCTGAGACTGCCACAGGTGCTGCTCGAGTTGTTTGCGCTCGGTGATGTCCACCAGGGTGCTCTCGATGACCTGTTCGCCGGATTCACCTGGGACCAGGGCCATGTTCGCGAGCACCCATACCTCGCGGCCGTCCTTACGCCGCAGGCGGTTTTCGAAGCTCATCAGCCGTCCCGCCTCACGCAGTCGGGCCAGCACGGCGGGCCGATCTTCGGCGTGGAGGTAAATGGCGCCCGCGTCGTGGGCCAGCAGGTCCTCCGGCGAGTCGTAGCCGAGGATCCGCGCGAACGCCGGATTGCAGGCGAGGAACCGACCGTCCAGGGATACGGAGCCGACGCCGGCGAGGTCGTGCTCGAACAGCCGGCGGTAGCGCTCTTCCGCGCGGCGGCGCTCGGCGAGGGCCGCGTCGAGCTCCCCGCCGATGCGCCGGGCGATGCGGCCGACCAGGAGTGCGATCGCAGCGGCGGCGATGATCGCCAGCCACGTGGAGAACAGCACCCGGTCGGTACCGGCCAGCGTCCCGATCCGGGCTTCGATGAACCCGGTTGCCACCACGATCACGATCGTCGCGGGCAGGAACGCCCGGAGCAGCCGCGCGCGGGTCGACTGACCTCGCAAGTGGTGGAGCGGCCAGGCGTACGGACCAGCCATCGCCAACGCCGCCCCCCCGAGGAGCAGGAGGCTCAAGCCCGTCGGCAGGGCGACCGGGATGGTGGAGGAGCCGTACAACAACGGAGTGCCGTAAGCGTACCCCAAGGCCACGACGGTTCCGGCGAGCGTCGGCAGGGTGGCGAGCGGGGCGGCCGCGGCGCGTATCGCTGGGCGTTCGAAAGTGAGCAGCATCAGCGCGAGCGCGAGGAGGAGGACCGCGGCGGCGGTAACGGGGGACATCACGCCGAGCGGCACGCGGCCCAACGTGGCGGTCGTCACGCGGATGGCGGCATCGGGATCGAGCGCCGAGCCGGCGAGCCGGGCCGCCAACGCGAACGCTGCGAGTAGCAACACCAGGCCGGCCGCCCCACGAGCGGCGCGTCGACCGCCGGGCGAGCTGAAGCGGGTCCGGATCACGACCACGGCGGCGAGCAGCAGGAACGCCGCAGCGGTCGTTGGAGCCATAGGGATGAACCCGGCGGGCGGTTGCGTGAACAGCGACCACTGCTGCCACCACCCAAGCAGCACAACCGCGGCGTGGGCGGCAACGACACCCCCGCACGCGATCGCGAGCTTGGGACTCGTTCGACCGTTAGCGTCTACCGTCATGTTTGTCTTTGTAAGATGATGAAACGATGCTAGAGTAATGTTGCAATTCCGCGGGCAGGAATCTGTCGGGGTTCCCCTACGAAGTGTTCGTACCCTCGCCGCTCCGGCCTCGGAGCATGGCGTCGGACAGAAGGCCGTGGCGGGTCGCGTAGAACGTGAGCTCCGCGTTGGTGGTCATCCCCATTTTTCGCAGCAGCCGTGCGCGGTAGGTGGTCACGGTCTTGGAGGAAACGCCCAGCGCGTGGGCGATTTCCTTGATGTGCTTGCCGGCGGCGAGCAGCCGCATCACCGCGAGTTCGCGAGTAGAGAGCTGCTCGTGGGGCAGGGACCCGCCGTCCACCTCGGCGCCGGTGGCGAGCGCCTGGGTCATCGCTGGGCTCAGATAGGTGCCGCCCTGGAGCACCTGGTGGATGGCCTTCACCAGCTCTTCCGGGGCGCTTTCCTTGGTGAGGTACCCCATGGCGCCGGCCTTGAGCATCCGCAGGGCGAGCTGGTCCTCGGGGTGCATCGTGAGGATGATGACGCGGGCATCGGGGCGGCGGCCGAGGATGTCGCGGAGGGCGTCGATGCCGCTGCCGTCGGGGAACGCAAGGTCGAGCAAGATCACGTCCCATGGATCGGCCTGTGCGCGCGCGAGAGTCTCACGGACCGAGGCGGCCTCGCCGAAGCGGCCGAACCCCGCGTGCCGGCTCAGCAGCTCGATGAGTCCCTTGCGCACGATGGCGTGATCATCGGCCACGAGCACGCTGATCACGGCGGCGCCTGCCTCGGTCATTTGAGCGGGACCCAGGCCGTGAGCTTCGTGCCTTTTCCCGTCTCGCCCTTGAGCTCGATGAACCCGCCGAGGAGCAGGGCCCGTTCCCGCATGCCGAGGATGCCGAGCGAACCCTGGCCGGCGTGTGCGGCCTCCGGGAGCCCTTTGCCGTTGTCGGTTACCTCCAGATACACGATCCGGCTCGCCTGCTGCAACGTGACCTCGACGCGGTTAGCCCCCGAGTGACGGGCGACGTTGGTGAGGGCCTCCTGGAGGATGCGAAACAGGCCGGTGGAGACGTCCGCGGGGAGGGTGGTGTCCGGTAGGCTGGAGCGCACCCGGCAGTCGATGCCGGTGCGCCGCTGGAAGTCGCCGGCGAGCCACTCGACGGCGGCCGGCAGCCCCAACTGGTCGAGCACGACCGGCCGCAGCTCGCTGGCGAGGCGGCGGACGTCCTTGATGGCGGTGTCGAGGAGGCCGGCGATCTCCTGCAGGCGGCCGTCGGCGCTGGGCTCGCGGCGGGCGACCATCTCGCGCAGGGACGAAACGTCGAGCTTCAACGCCGTCAGCGTCTGGCCCAGCACGTCGTGGATCTCTCGGGCGATGCGGGCGCGCTCCTCTTCGCGCACCTCCAGCTGGTACGCCGTGAGGTTCCGGAGCTTCTGCTGCGAGAGGCGCAGTTGCTCGTCGGCGAGGCGCAGCTCGGTCACGTCCTGGTCGGTGCCGAACATCCGCACGGGGCGACTCGCCGCGTCACATATCACTTCCCCACGGCAGTGCAGGATTCGCACGGCGCCGTCCGGCCGACAGGCGCGGAAGTCGAAGAGGAACGGCTGGCCGTCGGAGGCCGCGCGGTCGATAGTCTCGCGCACGTGACGGCGGTCGTCAGGGTGGACGAGGTCGACGAAGCCCTCGTAACTCGGGTGCACGGTGCGTGGATCGACCCCGAGGATGCGGCACAGCTCGTCGGACCATGAGACCACGCCAGTGCGGATATCCCACTCCCAGCTTCCCATCCGGGCGATCTGCTGCGCGAGTAGGAGCTGGCGCTCCCGGGTGCGGAGCGCCTCTTCCGCCTGATTGCGGTGGGTGACGTCCTGGAAGATGCCGAGGACGCACGCGTCCCCACCCAGGTCGCACGATACGAGTGACACGACCACGTCCCGCGACCCACCATCGCGATGGCGAACGACGAACTCGAGGTTGGGGATGGCGCCGGTCCGGCGCAGTCGGTCAACAAGCGCCTCCCGCTCGACCGTCCCGATCAATCGCAGCTCCACCGACGTGCGCCCGATCACGTCCTCGCGCTCGTATCCGGTGAGTCGGAGAAACGCCGTGTTGACGTCGAGGAAACGCCCGTCCGCCAGCCGCGAGATACTGAGGGGAGCAGGGTTGGTGTGGAATGCCTTGGAGAATCGCTCCTCCGATTCGCGCAGCGCCTCCTCAGCCTGGCGCCGCTCGATCGCGATCCCGGCCAGATCGGTCGCGGTGGTGATGAGCTGCTGCTCCGCGGTCGTTGGGGTGCGGGGCTCGTAGTAATACATCGCGAACGTGCCCAACACCCGGCCGGTCGCGGAGATGATCGGCGTCGACCAGCAGGCGCGCAGCCCGTCCACGGCCTCGTTGTAGGTGGTGGGCAGGCTGGGCGCCGCCCCGTGACGCAGCCGCCGACGGTCCAGCAGCAGAATCGAGCACAGCATGCCCGGCGCGGCGCCCTCGATCAGGGCGACGATGGCGTCGAGGACTTCGGCGAGCGGGGCGCCGCGAGCGATACGTTCGAGGATGTGCGCCTGGCCCCGCAGCGGGGTGCCGGACCCCTCGTCGGGGAGCACCTCCGGGCGCGGGACCGGGGCGGCAGCTTTGGCCATCGAGGCCAACGCTAGCGCTGGCCGGGGCGGCCGTCCAGCACTTCGCGCACCTTGCGAGCGAGGGCTTCGGGCTCGAAGGGCTTTTGCAGGAAGGCGAGGCCGGCTGCCGCGGTGCCGCGCACCACGGCGTCCTCGGTATAGCCCGACATGTAGAGCACCCGGGTCGCAGGTCGTGCGACGACCAACCGCTCCGCGAGCTCGCGGCCCGTCATCCCGGGCATCACCATGTCGGTGAGCAGGAGGTTGATGGTACCGGATTCCCGGGCGGCGACGGTCAGCGCCTCGGGACCATCCTTGGCGGTCAGGACCCGATACCCGGACAACTCGAGCGTCTTTGCGGCGACGCGGCGAACGGCCTCCTCGTCCTCCACCAGCAGGACGGTCTCGCCGGCGGGACTGGACTCGACACGAGGGGGAAGGACTTCATGGGGTTGTGGGGAGGCGGCGACCACGGGAAAGGCGATGCGGACCGCCGTGCCGCGGTCCGTCTCACTCTCGATCCAGATATAGCCCCCGCTCTGTTTGACAACGCCGTACACGGTGGCCAGGCCGAGGCCGGTGCCCTTCCCGACCTCCTTCGTCGTAAAGAACGGCTCGAACAGATGCGCTTTCACGTCCGCCGTCATGCCGGTGCCGGTGTCGACGACCTCGAGGAGCGCGTACGCCCCGGGGGCGGGCAGGGGCGCCGTGGTTTCCGCCCCGGTAAACCGCGTGTGGGCCGTGCGGATCGTGACCCGGCCGCCGTGGGGCATGGCGTCGCGCGAGTTGACGATCAGGTTGAGGATCACCTGCTCGAGCTGACTCGGGTCGGCCTGAATCGTCGGGAGATGCGGGGCGAGCTCCGTTACGAGCTGCACGTCTTCGCCGATGAGCCGCCGCAGCATGGTATCGAGGTTCGACACGACGGTGTTGAGGTCGAGCACTTTCGGGGCGAGGACCTGGCGGCGGCTGTAGGCCAACAGCTGGCGGGTCAAGTCGGCGGCGCGCAGGGCGGCTTTGCGGATTTCCTCGACGTCGTCGCGCATGGTGACGCCCGGCTCGAGATCACGCAGCAGCAGCTGAGTGGTGCCGAGGATCGCGGTGAGCAAATTGTTGAAGTCGTGGGCGATGCCGCCGGCCAGGCGTCCCACCGCTTCCATCTTCTGGGCCTGGCGCAACTGGTCCTCGAGGCGACGCGTTTCCGTCACGTCGCGGGCGAGCACGAGACGGGCCGGGCGGCCGGCAAACGACAGCTCGTGGGATGTGACGTCGACCTCGATCACCGATCCGTCACGCTTGCGGTGGCGCCAGTGGCCGCTGTAGCCGAACCGGCTGAGCCCCTCGCTGACGAGCCGGCGCAACGCGGGCACGTCCTCGGCTGGCCGCAGATCCTCGATGGTCAACTCCAGGAATTCGGCCTCGGTGTACCCGTAGCGCGTGACGGCGGCGTCATTCACCGCGAGGATGCGGTGCGTCTCTTCGTCGTAGACCCACATCGCCTCGGGGTTGGCGTCGAACAGCTGCTGGTAGCGCGCCGCGACCTCCGCCAGGCGCGCGGCGGCGCGGCGGCGCTCGATCGCCCGGGCCACCTGGTCGGACACGAACTGCAGGATGCTGAGCTCGGCCTCCCCGTAGCGCACGCCCTCGGAGTAGGTCTGCACCACCAGGACGCCGATGATCTCATCACCCACGCGCAGGGGGACGCCCATCCAGTCCAGCGACGGGGCGCCGATCAGCTCCACTTCGCCGCGTCGCTCGAGATCGGCGTACACGTCCGGCGTCGCGAGCAGGGGGCGTCCGGTCCGCAGCACGTACTCGGTGAGCCCTTTGCCGAGCCGCTTGGGCGGATATTGGGCGTCGTATTCGTCCACGAAATAGGGGAAGGTGATGAGCCGCTCGGCCGGCTCGTACAACGCGACATAGAAGTTTGTGGCCGGGATCAGCTCGCTGACGATCTCATGAATGGAGCGGTACAGCTCGTCGAGGTTGCGGACGGTGCCCGCCGCCTCCGAGATGCGGTAGGTCGCGGACTGCACCTGCTCCGCCCGCTTGCGATCGGTGATGTCTCGCTGCGTGCCCCAGATGCGCACGAGCCGCCCGCCTTCCACAATCCCAACGAGATTATTGAGGAAGGCCTTCGGCCGGCCGTCGCGGTCGCGCTCAAAGGACTCGGCCTCGGTCTGCCGGTACCCACCGGTGACGAACGCCCGGAGGTGTGCCGCATTGCGGGGCTCGGTGGGGAGCAGGAAGTCGGCGATGCGCGCCCCGACAAATGCTTTCGCGGACGGAGCGCCGTAGACGCGGGCCATCGCTTCGTTGCACTCGGCGAGATGGGCGTGCTGGAAGATCCGCGCCACCTGCTCATCGGGGGGGAGGTCCACGGGGATCGGCTCGTCGAGCTCGACGCGCCAGATCGCCTCCCCTGAGTTCACGAGGAAGGCGCGGTAGCGCTCCTCGCTCTGCCGCAGCGCCACCTCGCTGCGGCGCCGGTCGGTGATGTCGCGGCCGACGCCGAGGATCCCCATGAGGCGGTTGTCCTGGTCGCGGAGCGGCCCTTTGGCGACGAGCAGCGTCCGCGGGCCGGCGGGGGTGTCGCGCGTCTCCTCGTCGGTCTCCAGCTGGCCGGTAGCGAGGATGCGGGCGTCGCTCTCGCGGAAGCGGCGCACGACCTCCGGGGGCCAGAGCTCCTCGTCGGTGCGGCCGACCACCGAGTCGACAGTGGTGCCCATCAGCATGGCCCCAGTGGTGTTGATCATCAGATAGCGGCCGGAGAGGTCTTTGGCGAAGACGGCATCGCCAGTCCCCTCGGTGATCGCCACGAGCAGGTCACGACTCTGCTGCAGCGCGCGATCGTAGCGGTGACGCTCGCTCACATCGCGGAAGCTCCAGACGCGGCCCACCACGTCGGCGCCCACGCGCTGCGGCTGCGAGTAGCGCTCGAAGACGCGGCCGTCCTTGAACTCCAGCAGATCGGAGCTGGCGGCCTCGGGGTGCGCGTATAGCTCTTTCACCTTAGTGAGGAACGCGTCCGGGTGCGTCAGCTGCTCCACGACGAACGCCAGGAGCCGCTCGTCGCTGCCGGCGGCGGCGAGATCGGCGGGGATGCGCCACATGTCGAGGAAGCGGCGATTGTACTTGGTCACGCGGCCGGCCGCGTCCACGACGAGAATGCCGTCCGCCGTGGAGTCGAGCGTGGCTTCGAGCAGGGAGAGCGTGCGCTTAATCTCGCCCGGCGTGGGGTCGCGGGAGGGGGGTCCGGGACGCCGGCGAGGGCGGCGGGAGGCCGACATGGGAACTCCCGAGGCAGGACTCGAACCTGCGACCCGCCGGTTAACAGCCGGCTGCTCTACCAACTGAGCTACTCGGGAAAGCGCGCGAAATCTAGCGTCTCACCTCGGCCGTCACCATCCCTGCCAGGATCAGACCGCCGCCGAACCACTGCAGCGGTGACAGCCGCTCGCCGAGCCACAGCCAGGAGGCCGTGGCGGCGAAGACGGCCTCGAAGCAGAAGATGATCGCCGCGCGCGCGGACGACATTTCCCGCTGGGCTTTCATCTGCCAGAGCAGCGCCAGCGCGGTCGCGCACACGCTCGCCCAGCCGAGCTGCGCCACGAGCTTGGGGCTCCACCGCAAGACCGGATGCTCGAGGGTGATCGCCGCCACGGCCGCGAGCGCGGCGGTGCCGAGGGTCTGCATCCACACGAGGCGGGCGGGATGGAAGCGCCGGGACAGCGCGGCGACCGCGACGATCTGTCCACCGAAACACACGGCGGTGACGAGCGTCCACACGTCACCGCGATTGAGCCCGCCGCCTTGCGGGTCGGTGAGCAGGTACATCCCCACCGCGGCGAGCAGCAGGGCGAGGAGGGCCCACGGGCTGGGCCGCTCGCGCACGGCGGCAAACGCGATCGGCGGTGCCAGCACGGAGGACACGCCCACGATAAACGCCGAACGGGACGGGGTCGTGTCCACGAGCCCGACCGCCTGCGTCGCGAATCCCACGCCGAGCACCGCCGCCAGGACCGCGCCGGCCACCAGCTCAGCCCGCGTGAACGGCGCGGCGAGGGGAGTGAACGGCGTCAACACCACCGCGGCGACGGCGAAGCGCACCGCCAGGAACGCCAGCGGGGTCGCGGCGGTGAGCGCGTCTTTGATCACGACGAACGTCACGCCCCAGATGAGCGTGGCGGCGACCAGCAGGAGATCGGCGTCGCGGCGGCTCACAGCAGCGCCCGCAGGTACCGTCCCGTGGACGATTCGTCCACCCGAGCCACGTCTTCGGGCGTCCCCGCGGCGACGACCCGGCCGCCGTGCTCACCCGCGCCAGGTCCCAAATCGATCACCCAGTCGGCCCGCTTGACGAGCTCGAGGTTGTGCTCGATGACGACCACCGTGTGCCCAGCGTCAACGAGCCGGTCGAGGACGCGACACAGGGTCCGGACGTCGTCGAGGTGGAGGCCGGTGGTCGGCTCGTCGAGGATGTAGAGGTTGCGCCCTCTGGCGGCGCGCCCGGCCGCCTGCGAGAGCTCGCGGGCGATCTTCAGGCGCTGCGCTTCGCCGCCCGACAGCGTCGTCGCCGGCTGGCCCAGCTGCAGGTAACCCAGGCCTACCTGCTGCAGGTGCCAGAGCGCGCGGGCGAGGCGGGGCTGGCGGTGCAGGCGCCGCACGGCCTCATCCACCGTCCACCCCAGGACGTCGTGGATCGAGGCGCCGTCCACCTTCACGTCGAGGACCTCGCGCCGAAAGCGCCGGCCGCCGCAGGCATCGCACGGCACGAACACATTGGCGAGGAACACCATCTCGACCAGCACGTGGCCCGCGCCCTCGCACTCCTCGCAGCGCCCACCCGGGACGTTGAACGAGAACGTGCTGGGCGTGTAACGGCGCTCGCGGGCGCGTGGCTGCGCGGCGAACAGCGCCCGCAGCTCGTCGAACGCCTTGACGTACGTCACGGGGTTGGAGCGCGGCGTCCGGCCGATCGGGGACTGGTCGATCAGCACCACGTTCGCGAGCGCTTCCCACCCGGCGAGCTCGCGAACCTCCCCGGCGGTCTCGCCGAGGTGCTCCTTGGCGCTGTGCGCCCCGGTCAGCCGGCGCTCCAGTTGGTGATAGAGGACGTCATGCACGAGCGTCGACTTGCCCGACCCCGAGACGCCAGTAACGGCCGTCAGGGTGTGCAGGGGCAACCGCACGTCGACGCCCTGCAGGTTGTGCAGCCGCGCGCCCCGCAGGCCGAGCCAGCGCACCGCCGGCCGCCGCGCGGAAGGCACGCCGATGCACTTCTCGCCGGACAGGTACTGTCCGGTCAGCGTCCCCGCTCGCTGCACGTCGGCGGCCGGCCCCTGATAGACCACCTCGCCGCCGTGCGCACCGCTGGCCGGTCCCAGCTCGACCATCCAATCCGCCGCGCGCATCGACGCGGGGTCGTGTTCGACGACGACGACGGTGTTGCCGGCGTCGGCGAGCCGGCGCAGGAGCCCGAGCAGCCGGTCGGTGTCACTGGGGTGCAGCCCGATCGTGGGTTCGTCGAGCACGTACAGCGTGTCCACCAGATGGGAGCCGAGGGCGTTGGACAGGGCGATCCGTTGCGCTTCGCCTCCCGACAGGGTGCGGGTCTGCCGGTCGAGGGTGAGGTAGCCGAGCCCGACATCGTTGACGAAACTGACGCGCGCAGCGAGCTCGCGGAGGATATGCACGGCGACCTGCTGCTGGAACGGCGGCAGCCGCAGCCCGGCCAGCCACTCCTGGAGCGCCGCGGCGGTGAGCGCGGCGACCTCGGCGATGGTCCGGTCCATCACCTTGACCGAGAGGGCTTCGCCCTTGAGCCGCGCGCCCCCGCACGCCGGGCAGGTCTTGGCCAACTGGTATTGGCGCAGGAACACCCGGATGTACTGCTTGTAGCGCTTCTCCTCGAGGCGCTGCAGAAACGGGAAGACGCCGAGGTATCGACCCGCCGCCCCGTTCAGCAGGAAGTGCCGGTGCTCGTCGGTCAGCTCCCGCCACGGCCGCTCGAATGGGATGCCTTTGGCGCGCGCGACCTCACGCAGCACGCGCCGG
This sequence comes from Gemmatimonadota bacterium, assembly GCA_003222205.1. Lineage (GTDB taxonomy): Bacteria > Gemmatimonadota > Gemmatimonadetes > Gemmatimonadales > GWC2-71-9 > QHVC01. The sequence goes on from QHVC01000048.1 coordinate 34,452, forward strand.
CGGCCCTCGTAGCGCGGCTTGGTCCAGGGATCGAGCGCCCCGTCGGCGAGTGAGCGCTCGGGGTGAGCGACGATCAGCGATTCGTCATACTCGAGAACGGCCCCGAACCCGTTGCAGCCAGGGCAGGCGCCTCGGGGATTGTTGAACGAGAACAGCGTGGGGGTCAGAGCGGGCGCGGGGGTGCCGCAGGCGGAGCAGGTGGGGTGCTCGGAGAAGCGGCGCCGGTCGCCGTTCTGCACGGCGACCACCATGCCCTCACCCTCGCTGAAGGCCGTTGCCACGGCGTCGGCGAGCCGGCCGCGGTTGGCCTCCGCGGGGGCGAGGCGGTCCACGATGACCAGCACCTCGGCGCCTTCCCGGACCCGACGCTCGGCGTCCGTATCGTCGAGTCGGATCACGCTCCCGTCTACCTCAGCGCGGACGAATCCCGCGGCGCGCAACTGCGCCGCCACCTCGACGTCGGGACGGTGGGCCGAGGCGGGGAGGGGGAAGGCGATGCTGGCGGCCTCGTGCCCGCCGATCAGCTGGTCCACGACGCCCTGGACCGTGTCCGCCTTCACCACGGCTCCGCACTTACGGCAGTGCGGCGTCCCGGCGCGGGCCCAGAGCAGGCGCAGGTAGTCGTAGATCTCGGTGGCCGTGCCGACCGTGGACCGGCTCGACGTGGTCGGGTTCTTCTGTTCGATCGCCACGGCCGGCGACAGCCCCTCGAGCGCGTCGAGCCTTGGCTTGGGCATCCGTTCCAGGAACTGCTTGGCGTAAGTGGAGAGCGACTCGATGTAGCGTCGCTGGCCTTCGGCGTACAGCGTGTCGAAGGCCAGCGAGCTTTTCCCCGACCCCGACGGCCCGGTGATCACGCTCAGGGCGCGACGCGGCAGCTCGACGGTGATCCCCTTCAGGTTGTGCTGGCGTACGTTGCGGAGGATGACGCGGTCGGGAGCGGCACGCATAACCCGCAAACATAACGGGTGCCGGGTGTGGGGTGTCAGGTGCCGGGGGACTTACCGATACCCGGCACCTGGAACCCGACACCCGACACCTAGCGAATGGTGCAGGCGCGCTTAAGGTTTCGGCCCCAATGGCGCTCGCCCTGTCCCCGCGGCTGCTGCGCCGCGGTCTCGAACTGTTCGCCGTCATCTCGTTGCTGGGCGTGGGGGGGTTGCTCCTCTACGGTGACAATTTTCACGCCTTCTGGTCGGCGTTGTTCTCCCTCCAGCTCCAATGGCTTGTCGTAGGGCTCGCGCTCGCCTCGATGGACTGGTTCGGGGGCGGGACGCGGCTGTGGGTGATGGCGCGCCACGTGCACCCGGGGGTGCGCTGGCGGGACATGGTGATCTCGGGCGGGATGAGTGCGTGGGGGGCGTATCTGACCCCGTTTCAGAGCGGCGCCGGGCCGATGATGATGTGGACGATGACGCGGGTGGGGGTCACGCTTCCTGAGGCGATGACCTCGGCGTTCATGACGTTCGTGGCGACGATCGCCTTTTTCGCCATCGCCGGCCCGCTCGCCCTGGTCTTCGGGGCGGGGCAATCGCTCGCCCAGCACAACGTTGTGCTGAACATCACGCTGTACGACCTGTTCCGCACCAGTCTCAAGGTCTTCGTGGTGCTCGGGGTCGTAATGCTCGCGACGATGGCGTTCCCGCGCCACGCGCGCGACCTCGTCCAGTGGCTGGCGGGGCGGATCGAGCGCCGCAGCCGGCGCGTCGCCGCGCGCATCGCCAACCTGCGCGCCGGAATCGACCGGGCCCACGATTGCATGGTGGTGTTCCGAAGCCCCAGGGGCTGGCTGTCGCTGCTGTGGGCGGTGCTGCTGTCCGCCCCGTCGCACGCCAACAAGCTGCTGGCCGGCTACGTCGCCATGCGGGCGCTGGGACTGCACGCGAACTTCGTGGACATCCTGCTCCTCCAGACGTTCATCACCTTCCTCTTGTATTTCGCCCCGACGCCCGGCGCCTCGGGGCTGGCCGAGCTACTGTCGGCGACGGTGATGTCGATCTACGTCCCTCGGACCCTGTTGCCGAGCTACACCCTGATCTGGCGGTTCATCAACAGCTACGCGACGGTGGGGTTCGGCTCGTTTCTGTTCTGGCGCTGGATGCGCAGCGGCCTCGTCCACATGGAGGCGACGGTGGCGCGCAAGGCGTAACCCACGTTTCCTTGCGCGGTTACGCGGGCGGTCGTAATTTCCGGCTCGATCTCTCCCCGGAGGAGTACCCGGCGATGGCGCTGCTTGAGATGGGCGGGAAGCGGTTCACGATCCCGGCTGGCGAAGTGTTCCTGGGCAGTGATGTTGCCTGCGCCATCCAGATTGGGGGAACCGGAGTGCTCGCCAAGCACGCGGCTTTCCGGGGCACGCCGGATGGGCAGGTCGTCGTCCGCAAGGCTGTTCCTGAAGCCGAAGTCACGATCAACGGTGTCCGTCTGGGCGCCGAGCCGACTCCCCTTCTCCACGGCGACAAGGTGCAGGTGGCCGGCCACGAATTCACCTTCGTGGACGAACGCCGCAGCGGCAGTACCCAATACGTCTCGGCGATGAAGATGCCCGAGGCGCAGGCGAAAGGCGCCGCGACCGGGAAGGCAACGGGCAATACCGGCGGGCGGGTGGTGTCGTTGACGGACGGCCGCGAGTACACCATCACCGGCGCCTCGCTGGTGTTCGGCCGGGAAGCCGGGTGCGACGTGGTGGTGCCAGGCAAGGACGTGTCGCGCCGGCATGCCGAAATCGTCCAGACCCCCAAGGGCTACCTGCTGGTGGACTCGAGCACCAACGGCACGTTCGTGAACGAAGAGCGCGTGGAGGGCCAGCGCCTGCTCGCGCGAGGGGACGTGCTGAAGCTCGGAGAGGAGCAGTTCCGCTTCTACGCCGATCCGCCGAAACCCGCTCCGGGCCCTCCTGAGGGGCCGGCCGCAAAGCCGCCGGCGGCCGCGCCCCCGAAGTTGGCGGACACAGTCAACGCCATACCCGCCGCGCCGCGAGCCGCCCCTGGCGCTGGGCGGCCATCGTCGGGCGGCGCCCCGCTGGCCAGCTTCCTGGTCAAGAACGGATCGCTAAAGGGCCAGCGCCTGCTGGTGCGAACGCCGATCGTCAACATCGGCCGGGCCGATTACAACGACCTGGTGGTACCCGACGAGTCGGTGTCGACCCAACACGCCAAGCTGCAACGCCGCGAAGGGATCTGGATCCTCTTGGACCTTGGCTCGACGAACGGCACGTTCGCCGACGGGGAACGGGTCTCCAGCGATGCCGCGCTGGCCCCCGGGGCGCTGGTGCGCTTGGGCGACATCCAATTCGTCTTCGAGACCACGGAAGCCGACGACGCGCTCGGCGTGGCCAAGGGCGGTGGCACCAAGGTGATGCAGGCGATGGCGGCTCCCCCCCCGGCGGCGAAACCCGCGGCGAAGCCGGCCTCCCCTCCACCCCCGGCCAAACTCGCGGCGCCGAAGCGGCCGATCCCGCCCCCGGTCGCGGAAAAGAAAGGCAAGGGTTGCGGTGGCAGCGCGGCCGTATTCCTCCTGAGCGTGACCGCGCTCGCCTACTGGCTGTTCTCGTAACCGGGACCGTGAACATTACCTGCGCAGGCCGTACCGATGTCGGCGTCATCCGCTCGGGGAATGAGGACAATTACCTCATGGTCCCCGATCGCGGCATCTTCATCGTGGCCGATGGGATGGGGGGGCATGCCGCCGGGGAAGTCGCGAGCGAAATGGCGGTCAAGTTCATCGCCCGCGAGCTCGGCTCGCTCAAGGGTTTGGGGGACGAACAGGTCGCCGAGCGGATGCGCCAGGCGATCCGCGCCGCGAACGCGGCGATCTTCCAGCGTACGCTGACTGAACACGACAAGCGCGGCATGGGCACCACGACCACCGCGCTGGGGCTGTATGACGCGCGGTTCCTCATCGGCCAGGTGGGCGACAGTCGGGCCTATCTGCTGCGCGACGGCAAACTCTCGCAGGTCACCAAGGATCACTCGTACGTGCAGGAGCAGGTCGACGCAGGGTACCTGACGCCCGACCAGGCCCGGGCCCACCCTTACAGCAACGTGATCACGCGCTGCGTCGGCGCGAACAGCGACGTGCTGCCGGACGTTTACGTGGGAACGGTGAAACCCAAGGACCTCTTCCTGCTGGCGTCGGATGGCCTGACCGGCATGCTCGAGGACCAGCAGCTGTTCGAGATCCTGCGACAGGGGGGCGAGCCGCAGCAGCACGTCGATGCCCTGATCGCCGAGGCCAACCGATTGGGCGGTCTGGACAACATCACGGCGATCATCGTGCGGATCGACTCGGTCGAGGCGCCGGAAGCCGAGACCACCACCCAGGCGATGCGGGGCGTCGGCCGCTAGCTAGCTTCGCCTCCTGCTCCTACAGCGTCTTCAGGAACGCAACGAGGGCCGCCCGGTCGCCCGCCGGGAGTCCCAGGAACCGGTCGCGCGGCCCAGCCGCTTCCCCGGCGTGCAGCTCGATCGCTTGCTCCAGCGTCTTCGCCCGCGCGTCGTGGAGGAACTCCGACTTCAGGCGAACCCCCATCAGCGGCTCGGTGCGGAACTCCGACGGTGTCGCCAGGCCCAGGCAGATGTCGGCGAGCTGCGGCCCCATGTCGTGCAGCAGCAGATCGGTGTAGGCGGCCACTTCGCGGTGACGTAGGGCGGCGATCGGGCTGTCTCCGGTACGCAGCGCCGGCACATGGCAACCCGGACAGCCGACGCGGGCGAACGCCTCACGACCCCGGCGGGCCTCGCTCGTGAGCTGCTGCGCCGCCGGCGGGGCGAGCAGGCGCACGAACGCGTCCAGCTGATCGGTCGCCTCCTGGGAGAGCTCGGGATCAGGGGCCGGATCCGTGCCGGCCGGCAGGGGTCGGCCGCCCACGGTCTCTTCGTTCGGGACGGCGGGGCTGGTGATGCCCATCTCCGCCGACAGCGCCCCTTCGTTGAACTCGCGCAGCGTCGGCACGAGCGCCTTCCTGCCGAAGCGGCCCAGGCGGCCGTCGAAGAAACGGTTGGGACGACCCGAGATGCCGTCGCCGTTGCGGTCATCGGGGTCGGCGTACGAGAGGATCACCGAATCGGGCACGGCGTCGAGCAAGCCGAACCCGAGGATGACCGGCGTCGTGCGCGCGGCGATGGCGGTCGCGTGGGGCGAGACCGGCTCGCTGTCGATGTTCAGCGCAGCGTGCAGGGCCGGGGTGACCCGCTTTTGGAAGACGGGTCCGCCCTCGGCGGCGAGCTCGTCGCAGGGCCGGCCGGGGCCACCGGGGTGAAACGCCGTAGCGTGGCGCTCGACTTCGTCCCCCGTACCGCCCGACACGGGCGTCTCGTGGCACTCCTTACACCCGTCGGCGTTGAAGAGCGGCCCGAGACCCGTCGCGGGCGTGAACGTGCTGTCGAACACGGCGCGACCCTGAGTGAAGCGGTCGCGCTGGGCGGCCGAGAGGCCGGGGAGGGGATCGCCGGGCTGCGGCCGACGGCACGCACCGACGGCAGCGAGGGCGAGCCCCACCGCCCACGTGAGTGCCGCCGGCTTCATGGCGAGCGTCCCGCGCCGTCGGTCATGCGACCGACGCGCTCGATCGTGTACGCCACGAGGCCGGCCGGGCGCCAGCCGAAGGAGACGCGGACGATGTCGCCGGGCTGGAGGGCGGTGAGCGGCAGCGCGGCGCCGCCGGCGCTCACCCGGAGCTCGGTGGGCACGCGAAGCTGCACGACGCGCAGCGCCATGCCGACGCCGGTCGTGACCGCGACCGTGCGTGCGCGCGGATCCACGGTGCGGACCGCGCCCCGGAGGCTATCGTGCGGTGGCGGTGCCTGCTGCGCGCCCGCGGCGGCGGGGACCAGGAGGCAAGCGACAATGAGTGCGATGCGGGTCATGCGATCCTCCCGACTGCGGCTGGAGGGAGTACCCCGCGGTGGGGCGGGGGTTCGCGCCGTCCTCCCCTAGCCCGGGCGCAGCAACGGCCGGTCCTCGGCGAGGCGCCGGCGCACCTCGTCGCCGGGCAGAGCGGCCATCCCGATCAACAATTTCGCGGGCACGTCGCGGCGCCGCAGCACGAAGACGCGCAGCCGCCGCGCGGAGCGGACGAGCTCCCGCGCGACGCGGGCCAACCCCAGGTAGGACTCCGCGCCGGTGCCGGCCAGCTGCACCACACTGCCGTCCCGGCGCGCGAGGGGCAGGTCCAGTCCCAGCATGTCCCGCTTCACCGGAAAATCGATGAAGAGCTCTCCCGGTTCGAGGCCAACCTCCGTCGCGAGGCGATCCTCGACGCTTGCGACGAGATCGGGGTCGGCGCCCAGCCACTCGCCCGCACCGTCCGGTAGCTCCGTGGCCGCGAGATCGAGCGCCCGCTTGGCAAGCCGCCGTTCCCGCAACGCCTGGGCGAGGCCGGTCGTGTCGCCGCGCTGCAGCTCGTGGATCAAGCCGTCGTCGGTCGCCACTGCCACGTCCTCGTCGCTCATGCTGCCGGCGGCGAGCGCCTGGCGGACAAGCCGCTTGAACATCGCGGTAGCGCTGCGCACCGCGTGGTGCCAGTAGACGTTTCGGTACATCTGATACTTGGCGTACAGCAGGGACTCGAGGGCGGCGAGTCCCTTTTCCGTCACGGCCAGCCCGCGGCCCGGTACGACGGTGAGGGACATGAGCAGCCGGTCAACGTCGATCACCCCGTAAGGAACGCCGCACATCGAGGCGTCGCGCGAGAGGTAGTCCAGCTTGTCCACGTCGAGCGAGCCGGACACGAGCCCCGAGAGCGCCTCGCCGCGCCCTCCGCGGATCAATGCGAGGAGACGCCGGCGATCCACGTCGATGCGCTCCAGCGCCACGGCCAGCTCCCCGGCGTCGAGGTGGCGCTCGGCAAGCGCCTCGTGGTTCGGAAGCCCGGCCTCCTCGAGCGCGTGGGAGAAGGGGTAGTGGCCGATGTCATGCAGCAGCGCGGCGAGCTGGATGTGTCGGGCGTCGGCGGAGTCCACGCGGTGGCCGGTCTCCTCGAGCTGGGCGAGGGCCCGACGGGCGAGGTGATAGGCGCCGAGCATGTGCTCGAAGCGGGTGTGGGTGGCGCCGGGGTAGACGAGAAAGGCATGCCCCAGCTGCCGGACATACCGGAGGCGCTGCACCGCGGGCGTGTCGACCACGGCCAGCGCCTCCGGCTCCAGGCGGATGTTATTCCACAGCGGGTCGCGGACGACCTCGAGTTGCGTCAAGCCTGGGGGCCGGCCTCGCCCACCGCGCCGTGCACCCGGTCCGCGAACTGCTCGAAGTTGTTTCGGAACAGCTCCGCGAGCCGCTTCGCCTGCGCGTCGTAGGCCGCCGGATCGGCCCAGGTGCCGCGCGGCTGCAGGACCGCGTCGGGCACGCCGCCGGGCACGCGCTGGGGCACCTCCAGGCCGAAGACGGGCTCGCGCGCGGTGGGGACGCGATCCAGCCGGCCCGACAGGGCGGCGCGGACCATCGCCCGAGTGTGTGAGAGGCTGATGCGGTGGCCCGTGCCCGCGGGCCCGTCCGTCCAGCCGGTGTTCACCAGCCAGCACTGGACGCCGTGCCGGGCGATCCGGGCGCCGAGCATCTCGGCGTAGGCGTGGGGGTGGAGCGGCAGGAACGGTGCCCCGAAGCACGCCGAGAAGGTCTCCTTCGGCGTCGTGACCCCACGCTCGGTACCCGCCACCTTGGCCGTGTAGCCGGAGAGGAAATGGTACATCGCCTGCGCCGGCGTGAGGCGCGCGATGGGCGGCATGACGCCGAACGCGTCGCAGGTCAGGAAGAGAATGTGCGCCGGATGGCCGCCCATGCCGCCCGGGATGTGGTTGGGGATGAAGTGGATCGGGTAGCAGGCCCGGGTGTTTTCAGTGATCGCCGCCGAGTCCAGATCGATCGCGCGCGTTTCCGGGTCCACGACCACGTTCTCGAGCACGGTGCCGAACATCCGCGTCGTCGCGAAGATCTCCGGCTCGCCGTTGCGGGAGAGGTGGATCACCTTGGCGTAGCACCCGCCCTCGAAGTTGAACACCCCCTGATCGCTCCAGCCGTGCTCGTCGTCGCCGATGAGCTTGCGCTCGGGGTCGGCGGAGAGCGTCGTCTTCCCCGTCCCCGACAGGCCGAAGAACAGCGCCACGTCACCCGCCTCCCCGACATTCGCCGAGCAATGCATCGAGAGCACGCCTTGGCGGGGGAGCAGGTAGTTGAGCACGCTGAAGATCGCCTTCTTCATTTCCCCCGCGTAGCGCGTGCCGCCGATGAGAATCGTCTTGTGCGCGAAACTGATGGCGATGACGGTGCCCGACTTGGTGCCGTGGGCGAGCGGGTCGGCCTGGAACTCCGGAGCGTGAAGCACGTGGAAGGCGGGACCGAACCCGGCCAGCTCGCCCAGCTGCGGGCGCAGGAACATGTTGTAGACGAACAGGGCCTGCCAGGCGTTGGTGGTCACGAACCGCACCGGCAGCCGGTACGCCGGGTCGGCGCAAGCATAGACGTCGCGGACGCAGAGCTCCTGGCCGTTCAGATAGCGCAGCATGTCCTCGCGCAGGCGGACGAAGAGCTCGGGGGCGAGAGGCTGATTCACCTTCCCCCACCACACGTCGCCCTCCGACTCCGGCTCCCGGACGATGAACTTGTCGCCGGGGCTGCGGCCGGTGTGCGGCGTGGTGATCGCGCAGAAGGGACCGTGCTCGATGATCTGGCCCTCGCCGCGGCGCACCGCGTGCTCGTAGAGCTCGGGCGGCGTCAGGTTCCAGTGCACGACGCCCGCGGGGTCGAGGCCGGCGAGGCTCAGGGCCGCGCCGGACCGGCGAACGGCGGGGCGGGGTGGGTGCAGGTCGGCGATGCCCATGCGGTCGTCTCCCGGTTACCGAGCGGGCCGCGCGTGGCGCTCGTGCTCCTGCGCGTCCACTGCGGCGAGGACCGCCATGTTCACGATCTCGTTCACTTCGGCTCCCCGTTGCAAGATGTGGACGGGGCGAGCCATGCCCACCAGGATCGGACCGATCGCCTGGGCGCCGCCAAGGCGATCCAGCAGCTTGTAGGCGATGTTGGCGGCATCGAGGTTCGGAAAGATCAGCACATTCGCCGCGGCCCGCAGGCGGGCGAAAGGATAGCGCTTGGTCAGGATGCTCTCGACCACGGCGGTGTCCGCCTGCATCTCGCCGTCCACCTGGAGCGAGGGCTCGCGCTCCTGGAGGAGCGCGACCGCCCGTTGCACCTTGTCCGCGGCGGGATGCCGCACGGAGCCGAAGTTAGAAAAGGAGAGCAGCGCCACGCGGGGTTCGATCCCGAGGCGCGACACGAACCGCGCTGCCGTCGACGCGATCTCGGCGAGCGCGTCGGCGTCGGGATCGATGTTCATGGTGCAATCGGCGAAGAAGAAGGTCTCCGTCGCGAAGACCACCATGTAGATCCCGGAGACGTGCTGGCGGCCCGCCTCCGCGCCGATGACCTCGAGCACGGGCCGCACTGCGTCCGAATAGTGCATGTCGACGCCCGCGACGAGCGCATCGGCCCGTTCGGTCCGTACCATGAGCAGGCCGTAGTACATCGGGTCCAGCACCCGCTGCCGGGCCTCCCGCAGCGTGATGCCCCGGCGCTGGCGGCGCTTCCACAACTCCTGCGCGAATGCCTCGCGGTCACCGGCCTGCCGCGGGTCGGCGAGCTCGATCTCCTCGAGCGTCACGCCGGCGTCGTCCGCCTGGCGACGGATCACGTCGAGGTCGCCGAGCAGAATGGGGTGGGCGATGCCCTCGTCCGCCAGGATGCGCGCGGCGCGGATGACCCGGGGCTCCTCGCCTTCGGGGAGCACGACGCGCTTGGGGTCCTCTTGGGCGCGGGTGCTCAAGCCGCGCATCACCTCGCGGGCGCGTCCCAGCCGCGCTTCGAGCTGCTCGCGATACTCCGCCACGTCGATCACCCGGCCGGCGACCCCCGAGCCGACGGCCGCCCACGCCACCGCGGGCGCCACCCAGAGCAGGACGCGCGGGTCGAAAGGCTTGGGGATCAGGTAGTCGGGGCCGAAGCGCAGCCGCTCGAGCCCATAGGCCCGCATCACGGACTCGGGGACCTCTTCCCGCGCCAGCGCCGCGAGCGCGCGGGTCGCCGCCATCTCCATCTCATCGTTGATCTTCTTCGCGCGCACGTCGAGCGCGCCGCGGAAGATGAAAGGGAAGCCGAGGACGTTGTTCACCTGGTTGGGGAAGTCGCTGCGTCCCGTGGCGACGAGCGCGTCGGGGCGCGCCTGCCGCGCCTCGTCGGGCATGATCTCGGGTGTCGGATTGGCGAGGGCGAAGACGATCGGCTTCTTGCCCATCGCGGCGATCATCTCGCCGCTGACGATCCCGCCCACGGACAGTCCGACGAACACATCGGCCCCCTGCAGCGCGTCGGCGAGCGTACGCAGCTTCGTCTGCTGCGCGAAGCGCTGCTTGTACTGGTCGAGGTCCTCGCGACCGCTGTGGAGCACCCCCTTGTGGTCGCACATCACGATGTGGTCGCGTCGCACGCCGAGCCGGACGTAGTGCCCGGCGGTGGCGATGGCCGCCGCGCCCGCGCCCGCGAACACGACGCGGATCTTGGCGAGATCCTTGCCGACCACCTCCACGGCGTTGAGGAGGGCGGCGCCCGAAATGATCGCGGTGCCGTGCTGGTCGTCGTGGAAGACGGGGATCGAGAGCGTGCGGCGCAGGGTCTCCTCGATGTAGAAGCAGTCGGGAGAGCGGATGTCCTCGAGGTTGATGCCGCCGACGGTGGGCTCGAGCAGCTGGCAGAACCGGATGACGTCGTCGGGGGTCTCCGAGCCGACCTCGAGGTCGAACACGTCGATGTCCGCGAACGCCTTGAAGAGAATCCCCTTCCCCTCCATCACCGGCTTGCCGGCCAGGGCGCCGATGTTGCCGAGCCCCAGAACGGCGGTGCCGTTGCTCACCACCGCCACCAGGTTCCCCTTCGCCGTATACACGTAGGCGTCGTCGGGCCGCTTGGCGATTTCCAGACACGGCTCCGCGACCCCGGGCGTGTAGGCCAGCGACAGATCGCGCTGGTCCTTGAACGGTTTAGTAGGGGAAACCTGAATCTTCCCCGGCCGACCCTGGCTGTGATAATCCAGGGCCTCCTGCCGGCGGCTTGGCATCTAGGGCACAAGTCCTTTTTGCGGAAGGGGTTATGCTAGGCGCGGCGCACAGGGCTGTCAAGCCGATGACTGGGTGCGTGGGTGCGTGGTGCGCGGTAGCTGCCGGTAAGGGACGGAGTTACGGCCCCCTTATCGCGGCGGCGGCGCGATGGTGGGCGTGACGTGATAGAGGTATTCCACGGTACGGCGGTCGTTGTCGTTTGGAGTGACGAGGAGGGGCGTGGCGTTCATGATCGCCACGATGCTGTCCGGCGAATGCGGGAGCCCCAGAGTGTGGCCTATCTCGTGGACGACTGTGCGTTGCATGCAGGCGGCGAGCTGCCCTGGTGTGGCGGAGCTCGCGAGAACCGACAGCGACGTGTGGATTGGTGTGGCGAGCGCGGTGCCTGAACCGTCGAAGGTCAGGAGTGTGGCGCCGCCGCACGTCTGGACCGGGGGGCCGTTGTCGGGCGGCACGTCTGGTGGCACACTGTCGGTCCAGGTGACGATCACGTCGGCCTGGGCGGAATCAGGCACCAGGGTCGCGCGGAATTCCCCGTAGAGGAACTGGTGCTCCCACAGGCCGAGGGCGCGCTGCACGTACGCCCGCATCGGGCCGCGGGTATCGGCGAAGTAGCGCACCGGGAGGCGGCCGACCGGCCAGTGGAAGATTTCGCCGGAGAGGTCGTAGGCGTACGCGGGCGTGTGGTTTGGTGGGGCGGAAACGTCGCTGCACGCGGCCGTGACCGCGAGCGCCGCGGCGAGCGCGACGCGTCTCACGGCGCACCGCTCAGCGTGTACCGGACGTCCACCGCGATGCGATGGATGGCCCGGGAGTTCGTGAAGCCTTCGTTGCGGAGCGCGGGCGTCAAGAAACGGTGCAGGTCGTAGCGGGCTTCGACCGCGAGCCGGCGCGCCAGCGGCACGGGCGGCGTCCACGCGACCGCCACCTGGCCGAACGGTATGACCGCGCCCGCCCCATCCCGGAAAATTCCGCTGCGCTCGCTCGGCAGGTACTTGAGCCCGCCCACGCCGGCGCGCACCGTGAAGCCGCGCGGCATGGTCCGCGCGAGCACGACGCCGAGGGCGAGGGTCGTGAGGTGCGTGATCGGTGCGACCGTGCCGTCGCGCTCATGGCGCGCCACGCCGCTGCTCGAGATGTCGAGCGTCAGCTCGGCGGTCCAGGGAGCCCTGAGTGGCAGCCCCGCGGCCGCCGTCACAGCAGGCGCGAGGGCGGCGCGCACGTCGAAGGCGGTGACGATGGAGTCGCGGGCGAGGGGTGAGGTGTAGCGCGCGCCGAGGGAAGCGCTGAGCGTCACCTGGGCGGCCAGGGGGCCGGGCAGCGGTGCGGTCGCCAGGGCCAGCGCCAGGGCGAGCAGGCGACCGCGCTGGGTCATGCCGTCTGCTTTGCCAGGCGCCGCGCGCCCACCGCGAGCACCAGCAGCAGGCCGTACATGCACACGATGAGCGGCCCGGTGGGAAGATCCTTCGTGTACGACAACCACAATCCGATGATCGAAGCGAGGGCGCCCGTGGCCCAGGAGATCACCGTGAGGCGACGCTTGTCTTCGGCGAACAGGTTCGCGATGACGGCGGGGACGACGAGAAAGCTGAACACCATCAGCACACCCGCGATCGGAACAGCCAGAGTGATCACGACGCCGAACGACAGATAGAAGAGGAAGTCCCACCAGCGGATCTGCCACCCAGACTGCTCGGCCTGCTCAGGGTGGAAGGAGATCGTGAGGAAGCGGTGGCGGAAGGCGTACTGAAACAGTCCCAGCGCCGCGTACGCCCCCGCGAGCTTCCAGATCGTTGGCCACGTCACCCAGAGTAGGCTGCCGACGAGGGTTTTTTCGACCGCCTCGCCGCCGCCAGGGACCTGGTTGGCCACGAGCACGGCCGCCGCGGAGGCGACGACATAGACGATGCCGATGTAGGCTTCCTGCGGTACTCGGCCGCGCCGCGCCGTGCGGGTCAGGGAGAACAGCAGGGCCCCGATGGCGGTGGCGACGAGCGCGAAGATGTACGCCCGGGGTGAGTCGGCCGGGACGTGGAAGAGCAGGGCGGAGAGGCTGCCCAGCGCGGCCATCTGCGCGAGCGAAAGATCCACGAAGATCACTTCTCGCGCGATGACGTGGAGGCCGAGGTAGCTGAGCATGGCGACGAGCACCATGCAGGCGACGAAGGGCGGCAGCATCAGCTGGAAACCGCTCACGATCGTTCCTCTCCGGTTATGGGGCGACGGCGGGCGCCGCGCCGAAGGCGCGGACCAAGTCGCTCAACCACAGATTGATGAGGTCGAAATAGGTGTCGACGCCCCCCTGGCCGCCGACGTTGGACGGCACGATCACCGCGGTGGCGCCGGTGCGCTGCGCGACCTCGAGCACCTGACTGCGGTCGTAATAGTTGGTCGAGAGCAGCACCTTCACGTGTCTCTGCTGCATCGCCGTGATGATCTCCTGCACGTGCCGGGGTGTCGGGGGAATGCCAGGCTTGGGCTCGATGTAGTCGAAGCAGGAAACCTGGAACTCCCGTGAGAAATAGTCCCATTCCTTGTGATAGCAGGCGACGATCTTGCCACGGATCGGGAGGCTTTCCTTCAGCCAGCCGCCCAGCCGCTCGAAGAGGGGACGCCCCTGATATTGCTTCGTCTGCAGGAAGTCGAAGAGCTTGCCCTGCCGGTCGAGGTCGGCGAGCGTCGGGCCCCCGAGCAGGCGCACGAGGTCGTCGCCGTACAGCGCGTGGTAGATGCGGTCCTCGAAATCTTTCTCGCGGGCCGTGTAGTAGTCGGCATTGGCGGGGTCCACGCGCTTCAGCCCCGTGAGGATGTTGCGGGCGATCTGGACCGCGTTGAGCGGCTCGGTCCAGATGTGCGGGTTACCAAACACATGGATGTCGCCCTGGGCGCGGGAGAAGCTCGAGGGGACGTCGAGGAGTGGGATGCCGGCGTACGCCGCCACGTATCCAGGTCCACCCTCATCGACCTTCGGATTGTTCGCCTTGTCGAGCAGCGCGGGGACCCAGAGCTCGAGATCGAGGCCGGTAGTGACGAAGAGGTCTGCGCCCGCCAGCGTCGGCACGAAGCTCGGCTTGGGCTGGACGTAGTGGGGGTTCTCGTCGCCGACGGCGATCGAGCTGACCGTGCCGCGGTCTCCCACGATCTCGCGGGCGATAGCGGCATACGTGGTGAGCGAAGTCACCACCTTGACCGGCGACGCCGCCGGTCTGGGGGTGCCAGGGGCGGTGAGGCCGAGGAGCAGCGGAAAGAGTCGCAACATGGTCAGTAGGTCTCGTGTTTGTGGGGGCCGATTGCCCAGACGGCCTGCAGGGCAATGCGATGGGTCGGCGAGGCGGTGGATACTTTCTGCCACTGGTATTGGGCGCGCAGGAACACCCACTCGCTCTGCCACATGGTGAGCGACGGAATCAGCTGCCGCGTGATGAGGCCCGTGCCGGGCGCTTCCACGTAGTCATAGGCCAGCCCGGCGATCCACCGCTGATCGAGCTTGAACGTCGTGCTGGCGTAACCGCCGACGCGCGTCTTGCCGATACCGGAGTAGCGTTGCCGCAGACCGAGCAGTTCGCCCCGCACGGTCCACTCGCGGTACAGCGCCCGGGCGGGCGGCCGCCACGTGAGGCGGAAATCCAGTCCGCCGACGGTGGTCTGCAGGCTGGCGTCGGGGTTGGTGCCGTACAGCACCGTGCCTCCGAGTTGCATATAGGTGGACCGAGTCAGCTGCCAAAAATTGAGCAGGTGCGCGAGATAGCTTGGCCGCCGCCCGCCCGCGAACAGTTCGTCGTCGCTGGCGCTGCGGGTGACCTGGGCGGTAAGCTCGTGGACGCCGAGCCCGCCGAACGCGTGGTAGAGCGACAGCCCGGTGCCGCTCAGGCCGTCGCCACCCAGGTAGGAGGTCAGCGCGAGTGGGTACTCGGTCTCCGGCACGGCGTGCAGATGCCAGCGGTTCAGCTCGCCGAACTGCTGGCGGAACTTGCCGACGTCGAGCCGGATCTTGCCCGGCAACCCGGTCCAGTACGCGTACCCCTCCTCCACGTTGACCTCGCCGTTCTCGAGGCTGACGAAGATCTTGGTCGTCGAGTACGGGTCGAGGGCCGACTGAAAACCGATCTCGAACTCACGGGGATCGAAGTTGTCGCGCTGCACGCCGGGCGCGGTGCCGTAAGCGCGCACGTCGCCCGTGACGCTGATCTCGGGGTTGAGCTGCGCCTGGTTGCGCTCTCGGCCCACGAACTGCATTGGCGTGCCGGTGTCCGTGCGCTGCGCGGCGCCGCCTGCGGCCGCCGTTGCGGCCGCCCGCAGCGCGGCGAGCTCGTCACCGGCGGTGGTGTCCCGGGCGGGCGCGCGCCCGGCCGGCTGCGCCTGGAGCCGGGCGAGCACGCCGAGGGCGCTGTCGAGGCGCGCCTTGAGGACCCGCATCTGCCCCGCGAGCGAATCCACCTGTCGCTGGGTCTGCGTAGGCTGCTGCGGCGCGGCGGGCGCGGCGAGCGCCGCTACGAACAGCAACAACAGCATCGGATGTCTGGTGCGCATAGAATCGTCATCTCCCGTTGAAGCCGTAGCCGCCCACGCCAGCCGGCGAGGTCGGCGGCCGCCACCATGCGGGCGGCGGAGCTCAGGAGATAAAGGTGGGGGGTGCTCGGGGTCGGGCGGCCTGCGAGAGCAGTGCAGCGCGCCGGCCGTGAACGTCGGCGGCGAGTGGGTTCGGATGACACGGGACGGGTGCCGCGGGGCGCACGGTGCTCGTGGCGACGAAGCGTGCGCCCGCATAGTGGCAAACGGCGCAGCGCGCGGCATCGTGCAGCACGGCGCACGCCGCGGTGTGATGTGCCTCCCACCCCGCCGGCGCGGTGAGGCGCTCCGTGGCGTGAGCGACCGACACAGCACCCGGCCCCAGCGCCTGGAGGACCAGGAGCAGAGCGGCGCTGGAGCGCAGGCCACGGCGGCGTCGGTTGCGCACGGTCACGTCATCCTTACGGCCAGGGCACTCGGGCCGCTGGCGCGCGCGTAGGCGCGGAGGCGGCGCAGCATCCGGCGGTCGTGCCGGACGGGGTCGTCGCCCTTCGGCGTTTCGATAATCTTAATCACATCCCGGAGCCGCACGTCCCGCATGATGCGCCGGAACGCTTCGGGACCGATCGTCCCTTCGCCGATCCACTGGTGCCGGTCGCGCCGGGAGCCGCGCGGCGCCCGGGAGTCGTTGAGATGCAAGCACTTCAGCAGCGGCAGCCCCACCACCCGCGCGAATTCCTCCCACACCGCTTCGACGTTGCCCGCTACGTCATACCCCGCGGCGTGCAGATGCGCCGTGTCGAGGCAGAACGCCACGCGATCCCGGACCGCGACCGGCATCGCGTCGCGCAGGGCGCGCAGCTCTTCGAAGGTGGCGCCGAGCGCCGTCCCCGCGCCGGCGGTGCCCTCGATCAACACGCCGACGGCTCCCGGGACCGCTGCCAGACACTCGGCGTAGGCGCGGGTGTTGCGCGCCAGCCCCGTGGCACGGTCGTCGATGTAATTCCCGGGGTGGGAAACCACCCACGGGATACCGAGCGCACGGCAGCGACGCAGCTCGCCCGTGAAACAGCGCATGCTGCGACGCCGCAGCGCGGCCTGCGGCGAGGCGAGGTTGATGAGGTAGCTGTCGTGGGACACGACCGCCGCGACGCCGCTCGCCGCCAGCGCCTCACGGAACGCCGCCGCCTGAGCGGCGCTGAGCCTCGGCTCGCGCCACTGGCTCGGCGTCTTGGTGAACACCTGGATGGCCGACGCGCCGACCTCCACCCCGCGCGCGGGCGCCCGGGCGACGCCGCCCTGCGACGAGACGTGCGCGCCCACGAGATCCGTGGGGCGCCGCTTCACGGCTCCACCGGCTCCGTGAAGGCCAGGCTCGACACGAGCGGGACGAAGCGGACGCCGCCCGCGCGGCGCTCCGTCCAGCCGCTCGCCCCCCGTGTCACAATGACCAGCTCTTGGGTCGCCAGGTCACCGAGCGGAATGACGAGGCGGCCGCCGACGGCGAGCTGCTCGAGCAGGGGTGCGGGGATCCGGGGCGCGGCGGCGGTGACGAGGATGCCCTGGAACGGGGCGCGCTCCGGCCAGCCGCGGGCGCCGTCGCCCAGACGGGTCTCGATGTTGGTGAGCCCCAGACGCCGGAACCGCGCTTCGGCTTCGACGAGGAGGTCGGGGAGGCGCTCGACGGTGGCCACGCGTGCCGCGAGGCGCGCGAGGATCGCGGTCTGATAGCCACTGCCGGTGCCGATTTCGAGCACGGCGTCGCGACGCCGCGGGGCGAGCACGGCGGTCATCAACGCGACGACGAATGGCTGGGAGATCGTCTGCCCGTTGCCGATCGGCAGCGGCGCGTCTTCGTAGGCGTCCGCCGCCAGGGTCGGCGGCACGAACCACTCGCGTGGTGTCCGCGCGAGCGCCGCGAGCACGCGCCGGTTGCGCACACCGCGGTTCGCGATCTGGGTCGCGATCATCCGGCGGCGGAGCCCGCGCGTTTCAGGCGCGGGCCGCACGCGGCGCCGTCCGTGCTTGCCGTCTCATGGCGTGAACTATACTTTGCGTTCCTTCGCCGCGCGTCACCTGAGGCTCATGGACCCCCAGCGCCGCCGCATCCTCCTGATCGGTGACTCAGCCGCTCGACCCGAAGGGTTGGAGCGGTTTTTGGTGCGCGCGGGTTTCGAGGTCACCGAAGGGGGGCCGCCCACCGGCGGCCGTCCCAGCCAGGCCAGCCTGCCCCCCGACCTCGTGATCCTCTCCGTCGGCGCGAACGAGGCGCGTCTCGCCGAACGGGTCCGCGAGGTGGTGGCGACCCCCGCGCACGTCGGCGCTCCGGTGCTGGTGCTGCTCGACGGCGGGGGCGCGGCGGGGGCGGCGGCCGCCTTGTCCGCCGGAGCGAACGACGTGGTGCGCGCGCCGGTGGACCTGCCGGAGCTGCACGCGCGCCTCGATGCCGAGCTGCGGCTCCGCGACGAGGTACGCGGGGCGCGCGACGCGTTGCGGGCGCGCGATCTGCTCTTCGACATCTTCCAGGAGGTCTCGGCGGCGCTGCGCGCCGAGGAGATTTTCCAGACGCTGGTCCGCCGGGTGGGCCAGGCGTTCGGTTTGACGCACTGCTCGTTCGTGCTGACGGCGCCGGGGGAAAGCAAGGGGCGGGTGGTCGCCGTCTACGAGAACCCCGCGATCCGCGACCTGCGCGTCGAGCTCGACCGCTACCCGGAGATCCAGGAGGCGATCCGCACCGAGCGCCCGGTCGTCGTCCATGACGTCCAGGAGCACCCGCTGTTCGACGCCATCCGCCGGCACTGGAGCCAGCAGCAGATCGAGGTGAACGTCCAGTCGGCCGTCGCGCTGCCGGTGTTCGTGCAGGAGCGGGCGGCCGGCGTGTTCTTCCTGCGGACGGTGCAGGGCGACCCGCAGCTGCGACCGCAGGACGTGGCCCTGGCGAACACCATCGCGCAGGCGGCGGCGCGCGTCCTCGAGAACGAAGAGCGCCGCGCGGCGATCTACCGCCGCCAGCTCAGCGCCGGCTCGACCGACGTGCTCACCGGGTGCGCCAGCCTCGATTCCCTCGACCGCCGCCTGCGCGACGAGTTCGAGCGGGCGCGGCGCTATCAGCTGCGGTTCGCGCTGGTGCTGCTCGACATCGAGAAGCTGCATGACGTGAACGACCGGCTCGGTCAGGCGGCCGGGGACCGCGTTCTCGCCGAGACCGGAGCGATGCTGCAGCGCGAGATCCGCGCCCCCGATTTCGTGGCGCGCTACGGCGGCGACGAGTTCGCCCTGATCCTCCCCGAGACCGACGGGCGCGGTGGCCGCCACTTCGTCGAGCGCCTGCGCGCGGCGCTGCACCGGCACGCGTTCCCCGATCTCGCCCCCGGCCAGGTGCCGTTCCTGACGGCCGGCGTCGTCGGGTATCCACACGCCGAAGTGCTGCGACCGGAGGATCTGCTCACGCTCGCCGAAGGCGCGCTGGCCCGCGGCAAGAGCGAGCCCGACAAAGTCGGCGTCGTCTAGCGCCGCTTCAGCCAGTTGAGCGGGTCGAGCGCGATGCCGCCCTGGCCCCGGAGCTCGAAGTGCAGGTGCGCGCCCTGGTCGCTCGCGGCGCCGCCGACGTGCCCGATCACCTGGCCTCGCAGCACGCGTTCGCCCTTGGTCACCGCTGCGTCGTCGAGGTAGGCGTAGAAGGTGTAATAGCCCCCGCCGTGGTCGACGATCACCGACGTCAGGTACGTGCCCATGTTGCCCACCAGCGCCACGGTCCCCGCGGCGACGGCGTGGACGGGGGTGCCGGCGGCCGCGCCGATGCCGATGCCGTGCCAGGTGATGCGCGTGTTGCCGGGACCCGCGGCGGGACCGAACTGGTAGAGCAGGCGGCCGTCGACGGGCCAGTCGAGCTGGCCCAGGCTCGCCGTCGTGATGGCGGGCGCCCCCGGGGTCGCGCCGCGCGCCTCGGCCTCGCGGCGGGCGCGCTCCAGGCTCGCGATCAGGTCGCTGATGCGCCGCTCTTCCCGTTCGGTGGCGCTGAGGCGCTGCTGCGCCTCGTGCAGGCTGCGGCGCGTGGCCTGGAGGCGCGACTCGCGCTCGCGTGCCAGGGTGACGAAGCGATCGAGCTCCTGCGTGCGCTCGGTCTTGCGCCGCCCCAGCGCGTCCCGCGTGTCCACCAGCACCTGCCGCTCCCGTGCGATGCGGTTTTTCAACTTGGTCATGTCGTTCGTGAGCAGCCGGTCCTGGCGGCTCACGAGAAAGAGGTATTTGTACCGGGACAGGAGGTCACCGAAGCTCTCGGCGGCGAGCAGCACCTGGTACGTGTACAGGGGGCCGCGCTTGTAGATGTCCACGAGGCGGCGCTCGAGGACGGCGCGCTTTTCGGCGAGGGCGTCCTGGGCGAGGAGCAGGTTGACGGTGGTCTCGTCGATCTGCCGGCTCAGGGCCGCGATCTGCCGGTCCAGCTCGTTGACGATGCGGTTGGTGGCGTCCTTCTGGTGCTCGAGGTTGGCGAGCTCGTCGGTGATGCTGTGGGCCTGAGTGCGCAGCCCCTCGAGCTCCTGCTCGACCGCCGAGCGCTCGCGGCGGATGTCCTCGAGGCGGCGCTGGTTGTCGCGCATCTGCTGCTCGAAGGTGGGACGTTGACCGACGAGAGGCGTCAAGCCAAAAAGCGTCAAGTTGAGAAACGTCAAGCTGAAAAACGTCAAGCTAGACTGCGTAACGCCGTTTCGCCTTACGCCGTCCCGCTTGACGGTCTCCAGCTCGACGCTTCTCAGCTTGACGCCGTTCATACTCGTTTCAAGTGCCGCCCAACGCTGAGCAGGCTCCCCATCAGTCCGATGAGCGCGCCGAACCCGACGATAGCGAGCGCCTGCACCTCGGTGAAGAACGTCGCCTGGATGAGGAACCGGTTGATGAGGTAGTACGCGCCGAACGAGAAGCCCATCGCGACGAGGCCGCCGAGCAGCCCTTTGATCGTCCCCTGCAGCAGGAACGGCCGCCGGATGAAGCCGTCGGTGGCGCCGACGAGCCGCATGATGGCGATCTCGCGGCTGCGCTGCAGCACGGCCATGCGGATCGTCGTGCCGATGATGATGATGGCCACGGCGGCGAACGCTCCGCCGACCACGATCCCGACCGCGGCCGCGAGCTGCCGCAGCCGGTCGAGCTTCTCGACCCAATCGCGCCCGAAGTGGACGTCGTCCACGAAGCCGAAGCCCCGCAGCCGATCGGCGACGACGTTGACGTGGGCGGCGTCGCGGAATGAGGGCTTGAGCTTCACCTCGATCGACGCCGGCAGCGGGTTGTTCTCCAGCTCGCGGTACTGATCGCGGAATTCGACCAGCTCGCGCTTGGCGCGGGCGAGCGCCGAGTCCTCCGAGACGTAGTTCGCGGCCTGCACCTCGGGGAACGCCTCGATGTCCTTGAGCGCCAGCGTCACCGTTTCCCCCGGGGTGCCAGGGAGGAGGTAGGCCACGATCTCGACGCGCTGCGCGATCTCGTTCAGCGCGCGCTGGAAGTTCACCGCCACGAGGCCGAAGAGCCCCAGCACGAACAGCGAGAATGCGATGGTCGTGACCGAGAGCGCCGACAGCAGCGGCGCGCGGCGGAAGGCGAGCAGAGCTTCGCGGATGGTCAGGTTCACGTCGTGGGGGCCGCCTGCCCGCGCGGTTCGTCGACGGCCGAGTCGAACACCACCGCGCCTTCCTGCAGCTCGATGACGCGGTAGGGTGCCTGCCGCACGAGGTCGAGGTCGTGCGTTGCCATCACCACGGCCGTGCCGCTCGCGTTGATGTCGCGGAGCAGCTGGAAGACGCCGCGCGTCGCGCGCTCGTCGAGGTTCCCGGTCGGCTCGTCGGCGAGCAGCACGGTGGGCTCGTTCACGAGGGCGCGCGCGATCGCCACCCGCTGTTGCTCGCCCCCCGACAGCTCGCGGGGGTACGCCTGCGCTTTCGCAGCGAGGCCCACCTGCGTGAGCACGCGCATCACGCGCGCCGGAATCGTGGCGCGCCGCGCTCCCGTCACCTCGAGCGCGAACGCGACGTTCTCGGCGGCCATGCGGTCTTCGAGCAGGCGGAAGTCCTGGAACACGATCCCGAGCCGCCGCCGCAGCATCGGGATCGCGCGCGTGGGGAGGTCGGAGACGTTGAAGCCGGAGACGCGCACCTCGCCGCTCGTGGGGCGCTCCTCGGCGAACACCAGCTTCAGCACCGTGGACTTTCCGGCGCCCGAGTGGCCGGTCAGAAATGCGAACTCGCCCTTCGCGATGTGAAAGGAGACGTCCTTGAGGGCGAGGCCGCCCTTGGGGAAGGCCTTGAAGACGTTGGTGAACTTGATCACTTACAGTTGCGCCAGGGCGTGCGCGAAGTCGGCGATGAGGTCGTCGGCGTCCTCCAATCCGAGAGAAAATCTCAGAAAGCCGTCGGGAATGCCAGCCCGCGCCCGGTCCTCCGCCGACAGGCTCGCGTGCGAGGTCAGCCGCGGCTCGGACACCAGCGTTTCCACCCCGCCCAGGCTCGGGGCGTGGGCGGCGATGGTGAGCGCGCGCAGGAACCGCTCCGCCGCGCGGGCCCCGCCCCTCAGCTCGATCCCGACCATCCCACCGAACCCGTTGAGGATGCGGCGCGCGACTTCGTTGTCCGGATGGGTCGCGAGGCCGGGGTAGTGCACGGCCGCGACGGGCTTCTGCTGGGCGAACCACTCCGCCACCTTGAGGCCGGTGGCGTTGTGCCGCTCCACGCGGACCGCGAGCGTCCGGAGCCCGCGGTCGACCAGCCACGCCGCGTGCGGGTCGATGGCCTGCCCCCACACCTGCATCAGCTTGCGCACTTCCTCGACGAGGCTCTCCGTCCCCGCGACCGCGCCCGCGATCACGTCGCTGTGGCCGTTCAGGTACTTGGTGGCGCTGTGGATGACGACGTCAGCGCCGTGCTCGAGGGGCCGGAGGTTGAGCGGCGAGGCGAAGGTCGAATCCACGAGCAGCGCGAGGCCCTCGGCTTTGCAGAGCTGGGCCGCCGGCTCGAGATCGATCACCCGCAGCAGCGGGTTGGTCGGCGTCTCGACGAAGATCGCCCGCGTCGTCTTCTTCATCGCCTGCTTCCAGGAGCGGCTGTGCACCGGGTTGACGAACGTGACGTCGATCCCCAGCCGTCCGAACTCCTGGGCGAACAGGCGGTGCACGCCGCCGTAGATCCACTCGCTGGAGAGCAGGTGGTCGCCGGGGCGAAGGACCGCGAGGTGGGCCAGCGCCGTCGCCCCCATCCCGCTCGCCACGAAGATCGCGGCTTCGGCGCCCTCGAGGAGCGCGAGGCGCTTGCCGATCGCCGTCTGGTTGGGGTTGTTGCCGTAGCGGCTGTACAGCACTTCGCTGGTCGAGCCGATCGGGTTCGTGAAGGTGCTGCTCTGGAAGAGCGGAGGAGCGACGGGCGTCCAGTCGGGGCGGGCGCCCGGGTCGCCGTGGATAGCGCGCGTCGAGAAGCCGAGACGGCGGCGCGTCACACGGCCGTGAGGTGCAGATCCCCGCCGGGCGTCCGGGTGGCGAGCCGCCGCGCGATCATGTCCTCGAGCAGGGCGTCGGCGCTCTCCCGGGGGCCCAGCGGCTCCAGGGTCCCGTCGGGGCGTTCGAGCAGCACGGCGAGCCCGTGTCCGGCCAGGACGGGCTCGATGGCCTCGCGGTGTCCGTCGGTGAGCCCGGAGAGGAGCAGCACGCGGAGGCGCTCGCGCAGCAGCTTCGCCACGATCTCGTCCGCGCACGAGTAGTCGATGCAGCCGACGCCGGTGAAGTCGATGCGCGCGATGCTGGCTTCAGCCACGATCGCCTGCTCGATGCCCTCGCGCACCGCACGGCCCGTGGGACGCGTGACCAGGTCGGTGTAGGAGCCGGATACGGATCGCCGCAGCACGGCATGAACGTCGATGTGCTGGATCACGCCTTCCTGGTCCCCTGTTCCGGGATGATGATCAGGACCTGCGCCCCCGGGAAAGCGGCGAGCCCGTCCGCGAGCGGCACGTCGTCGTCCCACGACGGCGTGATGCTGATCCGTGCCGTGCCGCTGCGGATCGAGATCTTCCCGTCCCACCGGCTCACATAATTGCGAATGCCCTTCAACCCCTGCCCGCGCCCGGGGTCGCGAAAGCGGCTGACCCCCTGGACGAGCGCCGCTTCCAGCGCGGCCGCGTCGCCCCAGCGCGTTCCAAACCGTGTGGCCTGCGTCGGCGCGAGGGAGTGCCGGAACCCGACGCCCGCGTCGGCCACCGCGATCACCACCACGCGCTTGGCGAGCCGCCGGCGCCAATGGTAGCTCTGCACCGCCACCCAGCCGCCCGTGCCGGCGTGTTCTACAATATTCTGACACGCTTCCGAAAGCGCCATAGCGAATCCCATCGTCGCCTTGGGATCCACCCCCAGCTCCGCGGTGAGAATCGCCGTCGCCCGCTGCTGGATGTGACTCACCACCTCGTGCACGTCCTCGGCGGCCCGGACCGCGGTGACCGGCAGTAACACGTCGCTGTCCTCCAGCGGCTTGGTCTTCGGGATGCGGCCGTGGATCTCGAACAACTCGCCCGCCGCGCGGAAGAATCCGGCGCGCGACCAGTACGACACCACCTCCGCCGCCGTCGGGGCGGTGAGCAGCGGCTTCTCGCGCCCGCCTGCGCCGGCCGCCTGCCCGGCCGCCAGCAGGCCCACGAGACCGTACGGCGACGCCCAGTCGGCGGCGTGGGCGTCGAACAGCAGGCGCTCGCCGTCGGCCCAGGCGGTCACGAAGCCGCCGGCGAACTGGTCGAAGGTGCGATCGTCGAAGGACGCCGGGACCTCAACGAGGCGCGTCATACCGCGGTGAGGCGGCCGAGGAGATGGTCGCGCAGGCCGGTGGCGCCGCGGTGGCCGACGTTGCGCGCGGCCATGCGGCACCCCGTCCGGATCGCCGTCTCGAGGTCGGCGCCGTGCAGGAGGGCGGCGGTCGCGGTGGCGCCGAACACGTCGCCGCAGCCGGTAGGGTCTCCCGCGTCCACGCTCGCACCTTCTTCGGCCGGGGCCGCGATCCGGGCGGTGCGGATCGGCCCTGTGCGCCTTGGCGTCTTGGCGTCCCCCGACTGCGTAAAGTAGACGGCGCCCCGCGCGCCGAGGGTCACGCACAGCGTCGAGCAGCCGCCTTGGGCCAGGGCGCTCGCGGCCACGGCCAGCGGGTCACTGCCCAGTTGTTGCATCTCCTCTTCGTTGAGCTGCACCGTGTCGAAGCAGGCGAACCAGTCGAGCGCCTGCGGGGGCGGCTGGAGGTAGCGCGTCCCGTCCTCCGCCTTGCCGAGGAAGAGGCTGTGGAGGTCGGCGTAGATAAAACGGGCGAAGCCGCGGCGCAGCAGGCGGGCGGTCTCGAGGGACAGCTCAAACCCGGAGATGAAGTTCAAGTAGAGCGCGTCGAGGTCGGCCAGCTGCGGCCCGAGCTCGGGCCACGTCCACGGCGGCACGCCGCCGACCATCTGTTCGCAGCGCCGCTCGGTCGAGTAGTAGCGCAGCGTGACGCGGTTGTTGGGCTCGGGGACTGCAATGAACCGGGTGTCGGGCGTCAGGTGGCGGAGCGTGCGCAGGAAGCCGTTGGCCCGCGAGGCCAGGTCACGGCCCACCTTCACGAGGGGCACGATCTGCCAGTCGTCACCGAGGCTCGCGTCGAGCGCCGCCAGCGCGTAGGCGATGCCACCCCACTCCTCGACCGCCGGCTGGGCGGGATCGCGGCCGTAGATGGTATCCCACACCATCGAGCCCAGCACCCCGAGCCGTTTCACACGCGACCCCAGGTGCGCTGGATGAACACCGCCGCCGCGCCGTAGACGCCGGCCGTCCCCGGCAGCGATCCGGGCAGGATGCGGCAGACGTCGACCGCCGGCTTGAAGGCGCGGCGCTCGACCTCGCGGACCAGCGGCACGAACAGCTTGTCCCCGGCGAGCGTGACGCCGCCGCAGATCACGACGACCTGGGGGTTGAAGATGTTGACGATGTTGGCGACGCCGGCGCCGAGCAACACGGCGGTCTCCCGCACCACCTCGAGGGCGTAGGGGTCGCCGTCGTTCGCCGCCTCATAGATGACCTGGGCGGTGAGTTTCGACAGGTCGCCGCGGACGTATTGCGGGAGCGCCGTCTCCGCCCCGGCTTCGATCCCTTCGACGGCGCGCGCGGCGATGGCGGGACCGGAGGCGTACGCCTCGAGGCAACCGTCATTGCCGCACTTGCAGCGGCGACCATTCGCGTTGATGGTCATGTGCCCCAGCTCGCCGGCAACGTCCGACGCGCCGTGGTAGATCTTGCCGCCGAGGATGATACCGCCGCCGATCCCCGTGCCGATGGTGAGGCCCACGACATGGTCGACGCCGCGGGCCGCCCCGCGCCACCACTCGCCGAAGATCGCACAGTTGGCGTCGTTGTCGAGGGTCGCCGGGAGGTCGAGCGCCTGCGCGATGCGATCGCGCAGCGGCATGTTGGTCCAGCCGAGGTTGGGCGTGAGCAGCACCACGCCGCTCTTGGTGTCGAGCGGCCCGGGCGAGCCGATGCCGACGCCGGCGATCTCCCGGCCCTTGGCCTTGGCCATCGAGGCGCGCGCCAGCTTGACGATGCGCTCGACGACCGCGTCGGGGCCCTGCTCGGGGAGCGTGGGCTCGGACACGACGCCCACGGCCTCCGAGCCGTCTTCGGCCACCACGCCGACCACGACGTTCGTCCCCCCGACGTCAATCCCGACGATGTAGCGCACCGGTCTCCTCGAGGGCGGCGAGCACCGGCTCGAGCGCCAGCCGCCGCATGCAGTGGTGATGCCCCAGGGGACAGCGGGGCGGCCCGTGGCGCGAACACGGCCGGCAGCCGAGGTCGTCCACGCCCAGCGCGACGTCGCGCGGCCCACGGGGCCCGAACCCGAAGCTGGGGAGCGTCGGGCCGAACAGCGCGACGATCGGCGTGCCGGCGGCGGCCGCGAAGTGCAACGGTGCCGAGTCGTTCGTCACCAGCGCCGCGGCCTTGGCGATCAGCGCGACGGCCTCCCGCAGCGAGAGGCGTCCGCAGGCATTGACCGCCCGCCCGCCGGACCGCCCCACCGTTCCGACGATGGCCTCGCCCAGCTCCCGATCGTCTCCGCTTCCCACCACGACGATGGCGGCGCGCGCCGCCAGCCGCTCCGCCAGCTCCGCGAAGTACGGCCACCGCTTGCTGCCCCAGATCGATCCGGGCGCGAGCGCCACGAATGTTCCGCCGGCCGCGAGGCCGCCCTCGCGCAGCACCCGTTCGGCGGCGGCGCGGTCCGACAGCGTCGTGACGAGCACCGGCGGCGTCTGGTGATGCGGCTTCACGTCCGCCAGCGCGAGCAGCCGGTCGATCTCATGCCCGGTGGCCGGCCGCCGCTTCACCTCCGTATACAGCAGCGGCCACCCGTCGTGAAAGCCGATGCGGCGGGGCACGCGGGCGAGCCACGCCAGCGCCGCCGAGCGCAAGGACCGGTGGGGAAGATACGCCGTCTCGTAACGCTCGGCGCGCAGGGCGCGGGCGAGGGCGAGCAGCCCCGTGAGCCCCCGGTCCGTGCCGCGCTTGTCGTACGCCCGCACGCGCCGCACGGCGGGGTGCGTCTCGACCAGCGGCGCGGCCGCCGGCGTGGTGACGACGTCCAGCGGCCCGTGGCGCTCGGCGAGCGCGGCCAGCAGGGGCGTCGTCAGCACCACGTCGCCCAGGAAAGCGGTCTGGACGACGAGGCTAGTCAACCTGCAGGACCGCCAGGAAGGCTTCCTGGGGGATCTCGACCGAGCCCACCTGCTTCATCCGACGCTTTCCTTCTTTCTGTTTCTCGAGCAGCTTGCGCTTGCGGGTGACGTCGCCACCGTAGCACTTGGCCGTGACGTTCTTGCGCAGGGGGCGAATCGTTTCCCGGGCGATCACCTTGGTGCCGATCGCCGCCTGGATCACCACCTCGAACAGCTGCCGCGGGATCAGCTCGCGCAGCTTCTCGGCGATCTTCTTGCCCCACTCGTACGCCTTGTCGCGATGGATGATGACGCTGAAGGCGTCCACCGGCTCCCCGTTGAGCAGCATGTCGAGCTTCACGAGGTCGGAGCGGCGGTAGCCGAGGAAGTCGTAATCGAGCGTCGCATAGCCGCGCGAGATCGTCTTGAGCTTGTCGTAGAAGTCGAGGATGATCTCGGCGAGCGGGAACTCCCACGTGAACTCGACGCGCGCGGGATCGAGGTAATGCATCCCCAGGTAGACGCCGCGCCGCTCCTGGCCCAGCGTCATGATCGCCCCGATGTACTCGGCGGGGACGATGATGCGCGCCTTCACGTACGGCTCCTCGATCCGGTCCACCGTGGAGCCGTGCGGCATGCGACTCGGGTTTTCCACGACCTCGAGCGATCCGTCGGTGCGGTACACGTGGTACTCCACGTTCGGCACGGTACTGATCAGGTCGAGCGTGAACTCCCGCTCCAGCCGCTCGCGCACGATCTCCATGTGCAGCAGGCCGAGGAACCCGCAGCGAAAGCCGAAGCCGAGCGCCACCGACGACTCCGGCTCGTAGTGCAGCGAGGCATCGTTGAGCTGCAGCTTGGCGAGCGCGTCGCGCAGCTCCTCGAACTGCTCCGCGTTGGTCGGGTACAGCCCGGCGAACACCATCGACTTGATGTCCCGGTAGCCCGGGAGCAACGGGACGTCGCGGTGCTCGGCGTCGAGCACCGTGTCTCCGGGCCGCGTCTCGCGCACCCCGCGCACGTTGGCGACGAAGTAGCCCACCTCGCCCGCCTCGAGCTGCTCGGCCGGCTTGCGGTCGAGCTGCAGGTAGCCGACTTCGTCCACGTCGTAAGTGTCGTCTTGGTGGGCGCCGAAGGCGATCTTCATCCCCCGCGTCAGCACGCCGTCCACCACCCGGACACTCGGCACGGCGCCGCGGTAGCGGTCGTAGTAGGAGTCGAAGATCAGCGCGCGCAGGGGGGCCGTCGGATCGCCGCGCGGCGCGGGCACGCGTCGCACCACCGCTTCGAGCACCTCGGGAACCCCGGTCCCTTCTTTGGCGGAGATGCGCAGGATGTCCTCGGGACTGGCGCCGATGACCTCGTGGAGCTCCTGGGCGCGCCGGTCGGGTTCGGCGCCCGGCAGGTCGATCTTGTTCAGCACCGGGATGATCTCGAGGCCGGCGTCGAGCGCGAGAAACAGGTTCGACAGGGTCTGCGCCTGCACCCCCTGGGAGGCGTCCACGACCAGGATGGCGCCCTCGCAGGCGGCGAGCGAGCGCGACACCTCGTAGGTGAAATCGACGTGGCCCGGCGTGTCGATGAGGTTGAGCTCGTACAGCTCGCCGCTGCGAGCGCGGTAGCTCATGCGCACCGCGTTGAGCTTGATGGTGATGCCGCGCTCGCGCTCCAGGTCCATGGTGTCGAGGACCTGGTCGCGCATCTGCCGTTTGTCGAGGGTGCCGGTGAGCTCGATGAGACGGTCGGCCAGGGTGGACTTCCCGTGGTCGATGTGCGCGATGATGCAGAAGTTGCGGATGTTGGCTTGGCGCATTGGAGGAGGAATATACGTCCGGGACGTCTGACGTCTGACGTCTGATGTCTGTACCTTTAATCCTTGCCCCCCATCACCGGTTGGTTCGATCCCGCCCCCAAGGGCGGGTTCCTGCGCCGCGCGGCGAACGGCTACCTGCCGGCCTCCGGGGATTCGCCCGTGCGCCTCCCGGGTCTGCGGTGCGGCGACCTGGTGATCCTCGAGGACGGCCGCGTGCGCAGCGTGAACGGGCTTCCTCCGGAGAAGCTCGACGCCCGCCCGAACTTTCCGGAGATGGGCGCCGTCCACCCCAGCCGCCCGCTCACGCTCGAGACGCCAGGCGCCTCGAGCCCGCGCACCGCCGATATCCAGCGCGTGGTGGACCTCGTGTGCCCGCTCGGCTTCGGTCAGCGAATGCTCATCGTCTCACCGCCCAAGGCCGGCAAGACGATCATGCTGCAGGCCGTGGCGGAGGCGGTGGCGCTGAACTATCCCGCGGCCATCCTCCTCATCCTGCTCGTGGACGAGCGCCCCGAGGAGGTGAGCGAGATGATCGATTGGGGCCGGGGCGAAGTCATCGCGTCGAGCTTCGACCTGCCGCACGAGCGGCACGTCGCCGTGGCGGACATGGTCTTCGAGCACGCCCGGCGCCAGGTGGAGCTGGGGCGGGACGTGGTGATCGTGCTCGACTCGCTCACGCGCCTCGCGCGCTCGCACAACACCGCGAGCCGCAGCAGCGGCCGCACGATGACGGGCGGTATCGACGCCAACGCCCTCGCCGAACCCAAGGCGCTGTTCGGCGCGGCCCGCGCGGTGCCCAAGGGCGGGTCGCTGACGGTGATCGCCACCGCGTTGGTGGAGACCGAGAGCCGCATGGACGATGTGATCTTCGAGGAGTTCAAAGGGACGGGGAACGCGGAGCTGCGGTTGTTGCGGGCGCTCGCCGACCGGCGCCTCTATCCGGCCGTGGACCTCGCGGCGAGCGGTACGCGGCGCGAAGAGCTGCTCGGCGACGCCGCCACGGTGGAGGCCAAACAGAAGCTCCGGCGCACCCTGGTGGGGCTGCCGCCGGAGCGGGCGATCGAGGCGTTGCTCGCGCAGCTCAAGCGCGCCAAGACGAACACCGAGTTGCTCGCCGCGCTCGCCTGACGCGGCGGCCGACGCTCAGTTGCCGGTGCGCTGCACGATCCTTCGATAGCTGTCGGGGTTCCACTTGGGCCGCTCGGTGCGGTTCGCCACGTCGAGCCCGAGGTAAAAGTCGAGCTTGATGATGCGGCTCTCCTTCTCTCCGTCGATCTTGGCGACTTCGTCCGACACCTGGTGGTAATCGGAATGCGTGCCGTTGAAAAAGAACAGGATCGGTACGCCCTTGCGCGCGAAGTTGTAGTGGTCGGAACGAAAGTAGAAGTTCTCCTGCGGCCAGATGTCGTCGATCGGCGTCATGTGCAGTTCGGGGTGGGCCGCGGCCACGCGGTTCAGCGTCGCGCCCAGGTCCGAGTGCTCCTTGCCGATCACCGCGATCGTGTCCTTCCAGTTGCGACCGATCATGTCGGTGTTCAGATCCGCCACGATGCTGGCGAGCGGCACGGTGGGGTGTTCGCTGAAGTATTCGCTTCCCCACAGTCCCCGCTCCTCGCCGCTGACCGTCATGAAGACGAGCGAGCGCCGGGGACGGGGCGTGAGCTGAGAGAACGCCTCGGCGAGCTTGACCACCGCGATCGTACCGGAGCCGTCGTCGTCGGCGCCGTTGCAAATCGAGTCCGCGCCCCTGGCGACGCAGTCCTCTCCGGAGCCGGGCGTCCCGAGGTGATCCATGTGCCCGGTAAAGAAGACGTATTCGCGCTTGAGAGTGGGGTCGGAACCCTCGAGAATGCCGATGACGTTTGGCGCGGTCGCCCGTTCAGCGACCTGCTCCAGGACTCTGGCGTGGAGGGTCGTGCCGGCGAAGGCGCGAGCCGCGAACGGCGCCTGCCGCGCCGCCTCCACGGTGAGGCCGAGCTGACTCAGCAGCGGCTGCAGGGCGGGCTGACGGAGGAGGAACTGCGGTGGGGCGGTGGTCGCGACGCCCGGTCCCGGCTGCCGCCAACCACCACTGCCGAATCGCCGGGCGATGAGCGGCCAGATGGAATCGGGCGCCGTCGAGGGGATCAGGATGGCCGCGGGGTTCCACCCCAGCAGGCGCCGGGCGCCGCGGCTCGGCCGCAGGACGAGGAGCATCTTGCCGGCGACGGCTGCGGAATCGATGCCGCCGCTGTCGGGCACCGCCCCTACGAGCACCAGCACTTGACCCGATATCGCGTCCGCGGGGGTGCGCCCGTCGACCTCGACGAGGTCGGTCCCATACGCCCAGCGCAGCGCGAGCGATCCCGTTGACCACACGGCCGAGCTGTCGGTCGCCAGGACGGCGCGCTCGACGGAGTAGCGCTGGAAGTATGTCCCGCGCTCGCCGCCGGGCCTCAAGCCGAAGCGCTGGAACTCCGCCGCGATGTATTGAGCGACTTGCTCGAGCTGCGGGCTGGGCGTCGCGCGACCGAGCATCGAATCGTCCGCGATGATGGCGATGCGCCGGACCACGTCCTGCGGCGTGACGGAATTGACGGCGCGCTGCACCGACGCCGGTGTCTGCGCCGCGAGCACGGCGGGAACCCCGGCCGCGATGAGGAGCCAAGAGAGTTTGGACACCATGCGTTCCTCGGGCAGAAAGGATGGCTGCGACGGCAGGAACCTGAAACTACCGCGCCCGGCCGCACTGTGGTACGGCCGGGCGCAGCGATCGGTTCCGCCGCCTTACGGCCGGCGTCGCCGCAGCTCGGGCTGCCCGTTGGACTGAGGCTTGTCCTTCGGCGGCGGATCGCGCCGCGGCTCCGCCCGCGGCGGCGCGCTGCGCGGCTCGTTGCGCGGCGCCTCGCGCGGCTGCGCGCGCGGCGGGTCGATCCGGCGCGGCTCGGGACGCGCCTCGGCCGGCTGCGGCCGCGACTCCCGCGGCCGTGACTCCTGCGGCCGCCACTGCTGCGGCCGCCCTACGTCGCTGGGGCGATCGGGGCGCGCCTGTGGAACCAGACGCTCGCCCTGGCCGGAACTGCCCTGGTCCCCAGGCCGATCGGGACGATCCCGCCGGTCGGGCTGTGACGGACGGTCGGGGTGGTCCGGATGATCCGGGTGGTCCGGGTGATCCGGGTGGTCCGGGTGGTCCGGGTGGTCCGGGTGGTCCGGGTGATCCGGGCGGTCGCGCCGCCCGGGGCCACGCCCGTCGTCGCCGTCATGGCCGCCGCCGTTGGGGGGGCGATTGGGGGGAGGGAGGACGCCCCGGCCTCCCAGGTCGGTGCCGCGCACGCCGCGACGCAGGTTATCGTTGACCGGTCGCTCGCGCTCGCGCGTCACGAAGCCGTCATCGCCGGCGCCGCTCCGGTCCCTGAAGATGAAGCGTGGCTGGGGACGCAGCGGCCGTGTGAACACCACCCGGGTGCCTCCGTAGTAGCGGTACGGGTAGTAATAGGGGTCGTCGAAGACGACGATGCGGAAGCGCACGCACGAGTACGCATACGGATCCCAGGAGGACCAGCTGGCGTACGCGTGGCAGTCGTAGCAGAGGAAGCGGGGATAGTCGTAGTGCCGCTCCACATAATACGGCACCATGTCGTAATCCCAGTCCGAGTCGTTCGCCGGGAGGATGCGCCCGGCGAGGTCGGTGAGCGCGACGTAGGGGTCGCCGCGGACGCGCCCGTCGGCGATCACGCGGTAGTCCCAGTGGTCGCCCGTCTCGATCGGGTCGTAGACGAACGGGTCGGCGGCGGCGACGGCGAACAGGTAGCCCACGCCGGGGTAGTCGTCCACGGAGAAGGCGTAGCTCGAGGAGTAGCTCTGGACTTCGAACTCCTGCCCTCCGCGCACGAAGTTGTCCTCCCACGGATTGCGCGGGAACAGCACGCGCACGCGGCCGTCGGTGTCGACGCGGAACAGGGTGACATAGGCGTCCTGGTCCGCCCGGAGGTAGACGCGAGCGCCGTCACCGCGGAAGAAGGGGTTATCGCCCTTCGCGGTCCAGACCTCGACGCGGGGCTTGTAATAGCCGGATGGGCGTATGGCCGTAGGGGCCGTAGCAGCCGTAGGGCCGGAGATCGTCGCAGCGAGCAGCGCGATGTGAGTCAGCATGGTTCCTCCTGAGCCCCTAAGGGCAGGGACCGTGCCATCCAGCCGCAATCTGCAACACGCAGTGTGGGAGCTACTTAGCCTCTTCGCCTCTATGCCTCTGAGCGCCCCATTGTCCTCTGTTCCGGACACGATGACCTCGGTTAGCTTGCCCTCGCGATGACCGTCGCCGTCCCCACCTCTCAGCGCTTCGACCTGCTGGACCCGGCGGAGGTCAGCCGTTTGGGTGGGATCGAAATCGTGGCCGAAGGTGTGGTCGAGGGGTTTCTGACCGGGCTGCACCGATCGCCGTTCCGCGGCTTCTCCGTCGAGTTCACGGAGCACCGTCCGTACCAGCCCGGCGACGAGCCGCGCTACCTCGATTGGAAGATCCTGGCGCGAGCCGATCGTCTGTTCGTCAAGCAGTTCGAGCAAGAGACCAACCTGCGCGCGATGCTGCTCGTCGACGCCAGCCGGTCGATGGCGTGGCACGGGGCGGAAGGCCGCCTCACCAAGCGGGCCTACGCGGACCGCCTCGCGGCCGCACTCGCGCTGATCCTGCTGCGCCAGCGAGACGCGACGGGCCTGGTCACCTTCGACGAAGCAGTGCGCCAGGCGATCCCCGCCCGCGTGAAGGTCGGGCAGTGGGGGCGGCTGGTGCGCGGGCTGCTCGACACGCCGGATGGGCGTGGCACGGCGGCCGAAGCCGCGCTGCGCCGGCTCACGTCCCTGCTCGTGCGCCGCGGGCTCGTCATCCTCATCTCCGATCTGCTCTTCGATCGCGACCTGGCGCTCACCGCGCTGCGCTACCTGCGCCACCGTGGCCATCAGGTGATCGTCTACCACGTGATGGACCCCGCGGAGCTCGACCTCGGCGGGCCGCCCGAGGTGCGGTTCCGCGACTTGGAGTCGCCGGCCAGCGTGGTAGTGCGCCCGCGCGAGCTGGCGCGCGCCTACGGGGAGACGGTGCGGCGGGAGATCGCCGCGTGGCGCGCGACGTGTCGCCGGCACGGCATCGCTTACCACCACGTGACGACGGACTTGCCCTTCGGCCTGGCGCTGCGGCTGCTCACGTGAGTTTTCTGCATCCGCTGGCGCTCGCGGGGCTCGCGGCGGCCGCGATTCCCGCGCTGCTGCATCTGCTCGAGCGCCGCGTGCCGCCCGAGCTGCCGTTTCCGGCGGTGCGCTACCTGGCGGACGCCGAGCGGCGCAGCGCCCGTCGATTGCGGCTACGCCACCTGCTCCTGCTCGTGCTGCGGACCGCCCTCATCGTGGCGATCGTCCTCGCCGCGGCGCGCCCGCTCGTGCCGTCGCGCGGCACAACCGGTACGCTGCACCCGCCGACCGCTCTCGTCGTCATCCTCGACAACTCTCCCTCCAGCGGCGTCGTGGTGGACGGCCGGCCGCTCCTCGACCGGCTGAAACTCGCGGCGCACGCCGCGCTCGCCCGCGCGGCCGCCGGGGACCGGCTGTGGCTGGTGCTCGCCGACGGCGTCGCCCGGGCCGGCTCGCGCGACGCGCTGGTCGCGGCCGTCGACAGCGCCCACCCCGACTCCCGTCGCCTCGCGGTGGTGGCGGCGACGGCCCGGGCGGCGCGCCTCGTCGAGGCGGAGCCCGTGCCCGGTCGGGAAGTTCACCTGGTCAGCGACCTGCAGCGCACCGCGCTCGAGGGCACGGCGGATGCGCCGCGCGACGTACGCGTGCTGGCGCTCGCCCCGGCGGATGCCGCGCCGCCGAACCGGGGGATCGGGATGCTGCAGCCGACTGACGGCGGCCTGGCGGTCGCAGTCGTGGGAACACCGGGGACGCCGCCGGGGCCGCTGACGGTGCGGCTGCGCGGCCGTCCGGTCGCGCGGGCGATCGGCGCGCCGGGGACGACGGTGACCGTGTCGCTATCGGCGCCCGGTCCGGGGTGGTGGGCGGGTGATGTGGAGCTGGAGGCCGACGAGCTGCGCGCCGATGACGCGCGGCCGTTCGTGTGGCGAGTCGCCCCGCCCGCGCGCGTTGCGACCGGTGCCGACGCCGGGCCATTCCTCACGGCCGCGATCGGCGTGCTGCGCGACGCCGGTCGTCTCGCCGCCGGCAGCGACGTGAGCTTCGGCGAGCGACCGGGTCCAGGCGCAAGCGTTTTGTTCCCTCCCGCGGACCCGGCGCTGTTGGGGCAAGCCAACCGCGCCCTCGCGGCGCGTGGGGTCACCGCGCGGTTCGCCGCCCCAGGGACCGCGGGGCCGATCGCCGCCCCAGGGTTGCCGGGGCTCGCCGGCGTGAGCGTCGCCCGGCGTTACCGCTTCTCGGGGGTCGACAGCGCCGCCGTGCTGGCGACCGTGAACGGAGAGCCGTGGCTCGTGCGGGTGGGGAACGTCGTGCTGTTCGGCAGTCGACTCGACACGGCGTGGACCGCGCTGCCCGCGGCGCCGGGGTTCGTGCCGTTCGTGGACGCCCTCGCGAATCGGATCGTCCGTGGGGAGGCCGACGTGCATGAAGCCGAGGGCGCCGCGCGCGTGGAGTTCGTCGTGGCGGGGGCGGATACGACCGGGGCGACGGTCTTCCGGGTCGATCCCCGCGAATCGGACCTGACGCCGGCGCGCGCGGCGATGGCGCGCCGCGCGCTCGGCGCGGAGCTCGCGCGCGACGCCGACTTCGCCGCCGCCGCGTTCGCGGGCCCGCGCCTCGCTGAAGTGAGCGGCCTGTTGCTCGTGGCCGCGTTGCTGCTCGCGGCCGCGGAGCTGGGTGTGGCCACCCTGACCCGCTAATGCCCCTCGAGTTCCTCCTCGACCGCTTCGACGAGCTGTCCGCCACCGGAGCTCTGCTGGAGGGGTTGCCGGTGGCCGGCAAGCGGCTACCGCTCGCCGGTCTCCCGGGCTCCAGCCCTGCGCTGCTCGTCGCCGTGCTCGCGCGGCGGCTCCCGCAACGGCTCTTCGCGGTCGTCACCGCGACCCCCGCCGACGCCGAGCGCTGGCTCGCGGACCTGCAGCAGCTCGTGGGCGAGCGGGCGGTGCTGTACCCGCAACGCGAGGGGCTCGGCGCGGACGAGCCCCACGTGGAGATCGCGGGCGAGCGCATCGAGACGATTGCAGCGCTGCTGTCGGGCCGGGCCCGCGTGGTCGTCACGACGGCGCGCGCCAGTGCCGAGCGCA
>QHVC01000154.1 GCA_003222205.1 Gemmatimonadota bacterium
GGAACAGATCGTTCACCGCCACCTGCTGGGTCGTGGGCGCAAAGTCGCTGCTGTTCTCCGCGACATCCGACTGCAAGGCCGCGAGCCGCTCATAGAGTTGCGTCGGGTTGCGGAACGCGTCCTCTCGCGCGCCCGTGAGATGCACGTCGAACAGCGCGCCTTCGATCGCCTGCGCCTTGCGGTCGAGGGAGTCGGCGAGGCGGCCGATGCGCCGGGCGGCGGAATCGCGCGCGATGGTCGAGTCGCCGCGCACCTGGCCGGCGAGGTCCTGGAGCTGCCGCCGCACCCACTCGAGGCGGTTGATCATCCGCGCCACCGAGTCCTGCTCGGCGCGGATCGCCGCGGTGAGCTGCGTCTGGGCGGCGACGTCGGCATCGGTCGCGGTGGTGTTGGGATCCTTGAGCACCGTGAGCGGCTGGCTCAGCGTCGTGTCCCCGACCGTCAAGCGCACGGTGTAAGTCCCGGGCGGCACCAGCGGGCCGCGGGTCGAGAGATCCAGGTCCCACGCGACGAGCGGACGGGTCCCCTCGGGAGCCGGTCGGACGAATGGCTTTTCAGGCGGAGGCGTACGCAAGTGAGGCGTAGTGGGGGAGGCGTACCGGAGATCCCACCACACGCGGTTCAGGCCCAGCTGCCGCGTCGCCTCGAGCGTGCGCACCGTGTCCCCGCCGGCCGTGAGGATCGCGATGCGCGCCGGCCGCTGGCGCCGTGTGGTGTCGGGCGTGCTCGCCGTGTCGGCGACGGCGGCGGAGAGGGAGTACGTCAAGTCCGCGCCATATGGCGGGTTCTGGGCCTGGATGGCGCTGTTGGGCGCGCGGACCACCCCCTGGACCTCGCGGAACCGGTACCCGGGCCGCAGCGCGAACAGCGAGACGCGGCGTGCCAGCGCCGCGGCGTCGAGCTGCTCCAGGGGCGCGACGTCGTCGAGGATCCAGAAGCCGCGTCCGTAGGTTGCGACCACGAGATCGTGGAAGTGCGGCTGCACCGTGATCCACACGACCGGCGCGTGCGGCAGGTTGGTCTGCAGCGGCAGCCAGCGGGCGCCGTCGTCGAAGGTCACGAACAGGCCGTTTTCCGTTCCGGCGTACAACAGGCCGCGCCGCGCCGGGTCCTCGCACACGGCGTGCACGAACGAGAACGCGGAGCGGGGGAACGTGTCGCTGATCTTGCGCCACGTCTTGCCATAATCCGTGGTCTTGTAGATGTAGGGCGCGAGGTCGTCGAGCTCGTGGGCGTCCACCGCCACGTACGCCGTCCCTTTGTCGAAGTGCGACGGCGCGATGTTCACGATCTTCGACCATGCCGGCAGTCTGGCGATGTTGGGCGTGACGTCGGTCCAGTGCGCCCCGCCGTCGCGCGTCACCTGCACGAGGCCGTCGTTCGATCCCGTCCAGATCACGCCGGGCTCGAGCGGCGACTCGGCGATGGCGAGCAGCGTCGCCCCGTCGAAGGTCATGAGGTTGTCGGTGGACACGCCGCCGGAGCTCTGCTGGTGCGTGGTGTCGTTCCGGGTCAGGTCGGGGCTGATCGCCTTCCAGCTCGCGCCGCCGTCGGTCGTCTGATGCACGACCTGGCTGCCGACGTACACCTTGGCATGGTCGTGCGGGGAGATGGCGATCGGGAACGTCCAGTTCCAGCGGTACTTCACGTCCGCGGGGCGCCATCCGTAGGACGCCTCCGGCCACACCCGCACGTTGCGAGCGTGGCGCGTGCGCGCGTCGAACACCTCGAGCCCGCCGTCGTAACAACCGGACCACACGGTCACGTTGTCGACCGTGTCGGGAATGCCGAACCCGCTCTCGCAGCCGCCGATCGATTGCCACAGCCCCTCGGAGATCCCGCCGCCCAGGCTGTTGCTCGGCATGCGGTACGAGCCGTCGTCCTGGCGGTTGCCGTAGAGGAAGTAGGGGACCTTCGTGTCCGTGAACACGTGGTACATCTGCGCGATCGGCAGCACGACGCGGCTGTAGCTCTTGCCGCGGTTCAGGGTCATGCTCGCCCCGCCGTCGTGCGCGATGAGGTAGCGGTCGGCGTTCTGCGGATCCACCCAGATGTCGTGGTTGTCGCCGCCGGCTCCGAACCCCGACCGGGCCAGCGTGGCGCCGCCGTCCAGCGACACGCTGAAGCGCACCGTGACGAAATACAGCCGGTCGGGATCGTCCGGGGACACGGCGAAGCGCACGTAATAGGGCGCGCGCTCGGCCATGTCGTGGTTGCGGCTCACGAGCCGCCACGTCGCGCCGGCGTCGTCGGAGCGGTACAGCGAGGGGTCGGTGTCCTCCAGCAGCGCGTACACGCGATTGGGGTCGGAGGGGGCGACCGCCACCGCGATCTTGCCGACGGGGTGATTCGCCGCGGGGAGCCCGTGGCCCGTCAGCCGTTTCCAGGTCGCGCCGCCGTCGCGGGTCACCCAGAGGCCGCTCCCCGGTCCGCCGCTCTTCAGGTTCCACGTCTTGATCTCGAGCTGCCACATGCCGGCGAACAGAACGTTGGGGTCGCCGGGGTCCATCGCCAGGTCGGCGCAGCCGGTGTTCGCGTCCACGAACAGCACGCGGCTCCACGTCTTGCCGCCGTCGGTGGTGCGGTACACGCCGCGGTCGGGCGCCGGGCCGAACGCGCGCCCCAACGCGCACGCGTAGACGACGTCGGGGTTCGTGGGGTGGATGACAATGCGCCCGACGCGCCCCGTGGAGTCGAGGCCCATATGATTCCAGGTGCGCCCCGCGTCGGTGGACTTGTACACGCCGTTGCCGATCGCCGTGAGCGACCGGATGATGAACGTTTCGCCGGTTCCCGCCCACACCACGTTGTGCGCCGAGGGGGCGACGGCCAGCGCGCCGATCGCCTGCGCGGGCTCGCTGTCGAATACCGGGCGCCACTGCATGCCGCCGTCCTCGGTCTTCCAGATCCCGCCGGACGCGGCGCCGACGTACACCACCATCGAGTTGCCGGGCTCACCGGTGATGGCGCTGGCGCGGTTGCCCTCCGGGCCGACGAAGCGGAAGCGCAGGTGGGCCCACAGCGTGGTGTCCGGCTGCTGGGCCGGGGCCGCCGCGGCGGCGGCGGTGACGGCGGTGACGAGCGCGAACAGCCCGACCAGCGCGAGCGAGGTGCGAGTGCGGTTCATGGGACGGCCTCGTGTGAGAAGCTCTGGGTGATGGGCGTGAAAACGGCCCCGATGACGGGGCCGGATAAGAATGAAGATCGCTGCGGAGTTTGCCTAGGGCGCTAGCCGGCCTGCTGTTGGCCTTCCGTCTCGCGCTGCTGCACCGGCTCGTGCGCCTGGGCGGTGACCCACACGCCGGCGTGGGGGATCGTGATTACGAAGTCCTCGTGGATGCGCGCCGGCCGTACGGTGTGCTCGGTGACCGCCGCCCGCCACGCCGGCGCCAGCGGGGCCGTCGAGCGCAGCGGCAGCGCGATGTAGTTGCCCATGCGGCCGAGCACGACGTTTTCGATGCCATCGGTCAGGGCCCGGCCGGAGGCGTCGCGCAGCTTGGACAGCGCGATGTGCCGGGCTTCCGGGTCGCCCGCGGCGATGATCGCGGTGGAGTAATAGAGAAGGTTGGCGGCGACGTGCTCGAGCAGCCGCGCGCCGGGCCGCGGGTCCTCGCCGGCCAGCAGGTGGTCCAGGTCCGGCAGCAGCGCGCGGTCCAGCAGCGTGCGCCGGAAGATGTGGCCGAAGCGCCGCACGACGTCCGGGGTGGCGACGTTCGGGAGCCGGAACGGGACGAACACGACGGGCCGGATCCGCGGCGTGCGGACCACGACGCGGAAGCGTTCCAGCGGCTCGAAGAAATGGAAGGTGACGAGCCGGTCGGCCGTGGTGTTGCGAACGGTGCGCACGGCCGCCGTGGCCGGGGCGTCGGCGGGCGCCTCGACGAGTCCGAGCGGCCGGCGGCGCAGCGCATGGCTCTGGCGCTCGGTGCGCTCGCGCAGCAGCTGCACCGTCTCGGTCGCGGCGGCGTCGAGCGCGGGCTCGGCGAGCGTCACGGGATCGAGCATCAGCTCCGCGCGCAATGACGTTACGAGGTCCCCCAGCATCGAGCTGCCGACCATCCGCGCGAGGATCTGGATGGGCCGTTCGCGGCCGTCGATATCCTTGCGCCACCGGCCGTCGAGCACCGCGAGCCGCGCCTCGTCGCCGGGCGTCAGCGACACGCTGTGCAGCAACTCCCCCCACTGGACGCCCTGCGACTGCCACGACTCCTCCACTTCGATGACGACCCCGTAGCGCAGCGGCGCGTCCTCGGGGGTGGCGAGGGCGAAGAAGTCCGCCTCGGCTTGGGATACGGCGCCGGTGTGAGCCACGGTGTCCGCGAACATCGCCAGCCGCTGGTAATAGACGACGTGCGGCGGGACCGGCTCGCCGGCCGGGGCCGCGAGACTCGCGGCGGCGGGCGCCGCGGGGCGCGGGAGCGGCTCATCGGCGGCGGCCGCGGTGACGGTGACTTTGAGCTCGGGGAGCCGGCTCGGCGCCACGAGGTCGGTCGGCTCGTCGCCGAGCAGGGCCGTGTTCAGCTCGATCGGCTCCTCGCTGCGCAGGCCAACGCGGAGCCGCAGCCGC
>QHVC01000155.1 GCA_003222205.1 Gemmatimonadota bacterium
TGCTCTCCGCGCTGCTCCAGATCCAGCACGACTCCACACGGATGGAAAGCGTCTACTTCTGGAGCGCCGTGCTCATCGCCATCACGCCGATCGTCGTGTTCGGCGGCGTGGCGGTGTGGCTGCTGCGCAAGTACTGGCGCGAGCGACGCGCCGGAACGCGGAACGCGGAAGTCGGAACGCGGAACGAAACGCCAGGCTGATGTTCCGCGCTCCGCGTTCCCCGTTCCGCGTTGTACATTGAGCACATGGCTGCCACTGGCTCCCCCGAACACCGCCAAGTCGTCCGTTACGCGTTCTACAAGCTCGACCCCGCGTGGCGCCGCTTGCCGCCCGAGCGCCAAGCCGCGGGGAAGGTCGAGTTCGCCGAGACGATTGAGCGCTTCCACGGACGGCTGCTGCTCCGGCCCTACGGGCTGGTCGGCATCCGCGGCGACTGCGACGTGCTGCTGTGGCAGGTCGCGGAGGACCTCGACGCGTTGGTCGAGTTGCAGACGGCGCTGAACCGCACCGACCTCGGCGCCTACCTCTCCATCCCCTACAGCTACCTGGCCATGACGCGGCGCTCGATCTACGAGTTCTCGCAGGATCCGGTGCGCGATCAGCGGCTCGTCATCCGCCCCAGCGCGGCGAAATACCTGTTCGTGTATCCGTTCATCAAAACGCGCAGCTGGTACGCGCTGCCCAAGACGGAGCGCCAACGCATGATGGACGAGCACGTGCGCGTGGGCCGCAAGTATCCGACCATCCGCCTGAACACCACCTATTCGTACGGGCTCGACGACCAGGAATTCGTCGTGGCCTTCGAGGGCGACCAGCCGGCCGAGTTCCTCGATCTCGTGATGGAGTTGCGCGAGAGTGAGGCGTCCGCCTACACGCTGCGCGACACACCCACCTTCACCTGCGTGCAGATGGGCCTGTGGGAGCTGCTGGATACGCTCGGCGGGGCGGGAGCGTCCCGCGCGGAGCCGCGGCGCCCCGTGCGCGACGACGGCTTCACTCCCGTCGCGACGCTCGCGGAGCTGCCGGCGGGCGCGAGCAAGCGGGTGTACGCCGCGAACGACGCGGTCGCGCTGTTCAACGTCGGCGGCACGGTGTACGCCATCGCCAACCGCTGCACCCACGCGCGCGCGAGTTTGTCGGACGGCGCGGTCGATCCCGGGCGCTGCGCGGTCACGTGCCCCTGGCACGCCGGCGTCTTCTCGCTCGAGACCGGGCAGGTGCTGTCCGGGCCGCCAGTCCTCCCGGTGCCGACCTACCGGGTGAAGCTGGAGGGGGGCGCGATTCTCATCGCCCCCGCCGCCACCGCCGAGGCGCGCGAGCCGACGGTTGCCCGCTGAGCTCCCCCGGTTTCTGAAAGCCTGCCGCGGCCAACCGGTGGACGCCACCCCGGTCTGGTTCATGCGTCAGGCGGGCCGCTACCTCCCCGAATATCGCGCGCTGCGCGACAAGCACTCGCTGCTCGAGCTGTGCCACACGCCCGATCTCGCCGCGCACGTCACGCTGCAGCCCATCCGCCGCTTTGCCGTCGACGCCGCCATCCTGTTCGCCGACATCCTGCTGCCGTTCGAGCCGCTGGGGTTGGGCCTGTCGTTCGCGGCCGGCGAGGGGCCGCGGATCGCCCGCCCCATCCGGGACGCGGCCGCCGTGCGCGCGCTCCCGATCCTGGAGCCCGAAGAGAGCCTCGGGTATGTCCTCGAGGCCGCGCGACTCGTCGCTCGGGAGCTGCCACCGCACGTCCCGCTCGTCGGCTTCGCGGGCGCGCCGTTCACGCTCGCGAGCTACGCGATCGAAGGGGGCGCATCGAAGACCTTCACCCGCACCAAGACCTTCATGTACCAGACGCCCGAGGCCTGGCACCTGCTGTTGGATCGGTTCGCAGATTTCACGGGGCGGTATCTCGCCGCACAGGCGCGCGCCGGCGCGCGGGCCCTGCAGCTGTTCGACAGCTGGGTGGGGTGTCTGTCGCCGGCGGACTACCGCAGGTACGTGCTGCCCCACAGCCGCAAAGCGCTGTCGCTCGCCGCCGCGGCGGACGTCCCGGTCATCCACTTCGGCACGGGGACAGGCCCATTCCTTGAGGACTTCGCGGGGGCGGGTGGAGACGTCGTCGGCATTGACTGGCGTATCCCTCTGGACGCCGCCTGGGGTCGGCTGCGCAACGGCCAGGGGATCCAGGGGAACCTCGATCCCGCCGCCCTGCTCGCGCCGCGCGAGGTCTTGCGTCGCCAGGTGCGCGAGGTGCTCGATCGCGCGGGCGGCCGCAGTGGGCACGTCTTCAACCTCGGCCACGGCGTCGTCCCCGAAACCTCGCCCGACGCCGTCGCCTTCGTGGTGGAGCAGGTCCATGGCGGGTGAGCCGTACGCGGTCATCCTGATGGCCTATGGCGGGCCGGAAACGCTGGACGACGTCGAGCCCTACCTGCTCGACGTCCGCGGCGGCCGCCCGACGAGTCCGGAGCTGGTGGCCGAGATCCGCGGCCATTACGCGCAGATCGGCGGCGGCTCGCCGCTGCGGCGCTGGACCGCCGCGCAGGCCGCGGCCCTCGCCGAGGCGCTGCGGCTCCCGGTGTACGTCGGCATGCGGCACTGGCATCCGTTCATCAAGGACACGGTGG
Source organism: Gemmatimonadota bacterium (assembly GCA_003222205.1). Classification (GTDB taxonomy): domain Bacteria; phylum Gemmatimonadota; class Gemmatimonadetes; order Gemmatimonadales; family GWC2-71-9; genus QHVC01. The sequence continues at coordinate 2,616 of QHVC01000155.1, forward strand.
AGCGCATCGTGAGCGACGGCCATCGGCGCGTCGTCGCCGTGGCGATGGCCCCCCACTATTCGACGCTGTCGGTCGGCGCTTACGAGAAGCGGCTGATCGAGGCCGCCGGCGGGCGGCTCGAGCTCGCGCTGGTGCGGAGCTGGGGCGAGCACCCGCAGTACCTCGAGGCCCTGCATGAGCACCTCGCCCAGGTGCTGCAGCGGTTCCCGGCCCCCCTGGAGGTGCAGGTGATCTTCACGGCGCACAGCCTCCCGCGGAAGATCCTGGAGACCGGCGACCCATATCCCGACGAGCTGCGTCGGACCGCTCAGGCGCTGGCGGGGCGCCTGCGGCTGCGCCCCGGCCAGTGGGACCTCGCGTGGCAGAGCGCGGGGCATCTCCCCGAGCCGTGGCTCGAGCCGGACGCCGGGACCGTGCTCGAGCGACTGGCGGTGCAGGGGCACCGGGACATCATCCTCGCCCCGATCGGGTTCGTCTGCGACCATGTCGAAGTGCTGTACGACGTGGACGTGGAGTACCAGGCGCTGGCGCGGCGGCTGGGGGTGCGACTCGAGCGCCCGCGCTCGTTGAACGACGACCCCGCGCTCATCGGCGCGCTGGCGGACCTCGTCCGCCGCGCCGCCCGCGAACGCGGGTGGCTCGGATGACCATCGCCGTCATCGGCGCCGGCGTCGCGGGGCTCGCTGCCGCGTGGGAGCTGACGCGGGCCGGAGCCGACGTCACGGTCCTGGAGAGTGAACGGCGCCCCGGTGGCGTCGTCGTCACCGAGCGGCAGGGCGGCTTCGTCGCGGAAGGCGGCCCCGACGGCTGGCTCGACGCCGAGCCGCACATCCCCCCGCTCGCGCAGGAGCTGGGGATTGCGGGCCACATCGTCCGCCAGGCGGCGCGCGGCTCGCTGCTGTGGACCGGCAGCACCTTCGAGCGACTGGAGGAGGGCCGCGCGGCCGCGCTGCTCGGTATTGAGGCGCGGCTGGAAGACGTGAAAGCCGGGTTCGCGAGCTTCGCAGGCGGCATGGGCGAGCTGACCGACGCGCTCGCGGCTCCGCTCGGCGGACGGATCAAGATGCCGCTCGGCGTCACCGGTATCGCGCAGGCCGGCGGGACGTGGCGGCTCGCCGTGACCGGCGGCATGGTCGTCGACGCCGACGCGGTCGTGCTGGCCCTGCCGGTCTACTCGGCGGCGCGCTTACTCGAGGCCGCCGGCGTCTCCGGAGCGCGCGACCTCGCCGAGGTCGCCTACTTCCCCAGCCTCACCGTGTCGCTCGCCTATCAGGAGTCCCAGATCGGTCGCGGGCTCGAGGGGACGGGCTATGTCACGCCGCCGGAAGCTGACGGCGTGATCCGCGCGGTGACGTTCGCGTCTCACAAGTTCCCGGGCCGCGCCCCCGCCGGCCACGTGTTGCTCCGCGCGTTCCTGGCGCCGGTCGAGGGGGAGCCGGCTATCGTCGCGCATCAGGAGCTGCGGGGCGTGCTGGCGCTGTCCGGCGAGCCGCTATGGACGCGGACGTTTTTCTGGAGCCGGGGGATCCCGCGTTACCCGCGCGGGCACGCCGCCCGCGTCGCGGAGGTGCGGCAACGGCTGGAACGATTGCCGCCGCTGGCGATCGCCGGGGCGGGCGTGGATGGAACGGGGGTATCGGCGTGCGTGAAGTCGGGAAGGGAGGCGGCGCAGGTGGTGCTGCGGCGCACCAGTGGGTCGTGAGGGTTTGGACGCCCCTGCGGCCTCAAACAGTAGCGCAGGGTTTTCCACAGCCGACTGCACACTTCCACTGTCGTTGCATGGCCGGGCTACTCAGCGCAACGTTTTGGTTATACCATTGTGCGCAGGTTTCTTCAGGTTCCCCGGATGACTCTGGGAACCGAGACGATTCAGCCCAGCCTTTGGGGGTCGAGTGTGACAAGCCTGCCGCTGCTTCCGGGGCGCGATGTGGAGCGAGGCGAGGCGCAGGTCCTACATGGTGACGCCTTTGACCTAATAGCGAAACTCAGGGACCACAGTGTTGACCTCATAATCACCTCTCCTCCGTATTGGGGCCAGCCGACTTATAACGGTCACCACAATTGGGACACCCATGCCGAGTGGCGCCGGTCTCGTTTGGGCTCGGACAGTCCTCCGCCGTATCGCTGGTATGCTGAGCACGGAGGCTTGCTCGGCCTGGA
>QHVC01000158.1 GCA_003222205.1 Gemmatimonadota bacterium
AGGGTGAGGTCCACCACGTCGCCGACCACCACGCGGTCTTCATTCGCGTGCTTGAGCTTGCCGCTCAGCGCGGCCGGGAGCTCGCGCCCGTCGACGTGCACGCGGAACGTGCCGCCCGTGCGCGCGATCACCACGCCGGTCGTCATCCCGGGGCCCGCTCCCCCCTCGCCTCGATCAGTCGCTCCAAGTGGTCCTTCACCTCCCGCAACGTCAGGGACAGCAGCGGACGCAACGCGGCCTCCGCGGTGGCGCCGAACGCGAGATAGTCGGTCTCGAGATGGCCGGCCGGTCGGTCGGCGCCCTCCCGCCAGCGCACGAAGAGAAGATACGCTCCGTACCGCCCATCGGCGCCCGGGCCTTCGTCGGCGGACGCCGCCACCGAGTACGCGAACCCGTCGCTCCCGCCGAACGCCGGCGGGCGCTGGTGGGCCGCCTGATAGCCGCCCAGGGTGTCTTCGCTCAGCGGGCCGTCGACGCCGCCGGCGCGGATCACTTCAGGAATAGAACCGGCCGTTCCCGCGGGCCTGCTCTTGTAACACTTCGCAGGGAGTGAAGCGCGTCCCGTACTGCCCGGCGAGCCGCTCCAGCTCGGCGGCGATGCGGCCGGCGCCCAGGTCGTCGGCGTGGCGGAGCGGCCCACCGCGGAACGGCGGAAAGCCGATCCCGAACACGGCGCCGATGTCGCCGTCGCGGGGCACGCGCACCACCCCTTCGCCGACCGCGCGCGCGGCCTCGTTCAACATCACCAGCGTCAAACGCTGGATGATCTCGGCGGGGCGGACGCCGCCGTTGGGGTGCGCGCCGAGCAGGTGATAGGCGGCAGGATCGGGGCCGCCCTTCTTTCCGCTGGCATACTTGTAGAACCCGTTCCCGGCCTTGCGCCCGAGTCGCCCGGCCTTGACCAGCGCGTCGAGCGCCGGCGGCGGCGCCAGACGCTCGCCGAACGCGGCGTGCAGCACGCCGGCGGCCTTGGCGGCGATGTCGAGCCCGACCTCGTCGAGCAGCGTGATCGGCCCCACGGGAAAGCCCCACTGCGTCATGAGGCGATCGATTTCCTCCATCGCCACGCCCTGGAGGAGGAGGTGGGCAGCCTCGTTCATGTAGGGCGCGAGGATGCGATTCACCCAGAACCCGGGGCTGTCCTTCACCACGATCACCGTCTTCCCGAGCCGCCGCCCGAACGCAACCGCGGTGCTCACGGCCGCGGGGGCGCTGCGCGCGCCCGCGATGACCTCGAGCAGGGGCATCCGCGCCACCGGCGAGAAGAAGTGCATGCCGATCACCTGCCCCGGCCGGCGCGCCGCCTCGGCGATGCGGGTGATAGGAATCGTCGAGGTGTTGGACGCAAACACGCTACCATCGCGCGTCGCGGCCTCGACCTCCTTCAGCACCTGCTGCTTCACGGCGAGATCCTCGAAGACGGCTTCGATCACGAGGTCTGCTCCGCCGAACCCGGCGTAGGTGTCGCTGCCCGAGAGCAGCGCGACCAGCCGCGCGTGCTCGTATCTGTCGAGGCGGCGGCGGCGCGTCAGCCGATCGTCGAGGATCTCCCGCGCGGACGCCAGCCCTTTCGCGACGCGTGGGAGGTCGGCGTCCTTGAGGCGCACGTCCACCCCGGCCTGCGCCACAGCGGTTCCCGCGATCCCCGCGCCCATAAACCCCGCACCCACGACACCGAGCCGCCGCACCGTCGCTGGGGGCGGTGGATTGGGGATGCCGAAATCCTTCTTGAGCTGGGTCGTCGCGAAGAAGATCTGCACCAGCTTGCGCGATACGTCGGTCACCGCGAGCTGCCCGAAGAGCTGGGCCTCGCGCTTCAGCCCCTCCGCGATGCCGTGCTTCAGACCGTACTCGACGACCTCGAGGGCCGCGAGCGGTGCCGGGTAGTTGCCCCGTGTCTGCTTCACGACCTGCTTGCGGGCCATGCGAAACACCAGCGCGCGTCCCAGCGGGTTGCCGTCGAGCAGCCACCCGAAGAAGCCTCCCGGCCGGCGTCGCCGGGGCTTCCAGCCGCCGGCGAGCTTCCGCGCCGCGGCGAGGGTGATGTCGCGCAGGATCGCCGGCGGGACCAGCTCGTCCACGATGCCGAGCCGGAATGCCTTGGGCGACCGCTCGGTCTTGCCGGCCAGGATGATGTCGAGGGCCGCCCGCGCCCCGATGAGCCGCGGCAGGCGCTGGCAGCCGCCCGCGCCGGGGAGGATGCCGAGCTGCACCTCGGGAAGGCCGAGCTGGGTCTTCGGGTCGTCGGTGGCGACGCGGTAGTGGCAGGCGAGGGCGAACTCGAGTCCGCCGCCCAGGCACGCGCCGTGAATCCCGACGGCGACGGGCTTGGGGAACTTCGCAACGCGATCGAGCATCTCCTGCCCGCCGGCCGACAGGCGTTCCGCTTCGGCCGCGGAGGAGAGCCGCACGAACTCTTCGATGTCCGCGCCGGCGATGAAATTGTCCTTCTTCCCGGAGAAGAACGCCACCGCCTTCACCGCGGGGTCGTTTCCCAGCAGCTCGAAGGTCGCGATGAACTCGTCCTTCACGGCGCGGGAAATGACGTTGACAGGCTGGTCCTGGCAATCGAGTGTGACGACCGCGATGCCGTCGTGAACGTCCCAGGTCACCGCGGGGCCGGAGGGGGCCATCAGCGCTCCAGCACCACGGCCGAGGCCATCCCGCCCTGGGCGCACACGGAGACGAGGCCGTATTGGACGTCGCGGCGTCGCATCTCATTCGCCAGGGTGGTGACGAGGCGGCCGCCGGTCGCTCCGAACGGGTGGCCGATGGCGATCGAGCCGCCCATCACGTTGATGATGTCCTCGTCGATCTCCCAGCCCAGCTCTTCCTCGAACCCCTTGAGGTTGGAGAGCACCTGGGCGGCGAACGCCTCGTGGATCTCGATGAGCCCCAGCTGCTTCCACTGGATCCCCGCGCGCTGCAGGGCCAGCGGCACCGCCTTCACGGGCGCCTGGAGCAGCTGCCACCCCGGATCCACCGCCGCGACGGCGTACGCGCGGATGTAGGCCAGCGGGTCGTAACCCAGGGCCTTCGCCTTCTCCTCGCTCATCAGCAGCACCGCCGATGCCCCGTCGGTCAGCGGGCTGGAATTCGCCGCCGTGACCGAGCCGTAGCGGCGGTCGAACACCGGCTTGAGCTTCGCCATCTGCTCCAGCGAGGTGTCGGTGCGGATGCCGTTGTCGGCGCTGACGATCGGGTCGCCCTCGCGCGCGGGAAGCCAGGGGACGATCTCGGCGGTGAGGCGGCCGTCGCTCGTGCCCTGCGCGGCGCGCTGGTGGCTGCGCAGCGCCCAGCGGTCCTGCGCCTCCCGCGAGATGCCGTTTTCCTTGGCCATCTTCTCGGCCGACTGGCCCATGGACATGCCGGTCGAGGGCTCGGCGATGGCCGGGGTCACGGGGGCGAGATGCCGCGGCCGGATGCGCGCGAGGACGCCGAGGCGCGCGGCGAGGGACTTGGCCTTGCTCGCGTCGACGAGGATGTCGGCGAGGCCGCGGGAAACGAGGATCGGCACATCCGAGAGCGTCTCGACGCCGCCGGCGAGGATGACGTCGGCGTGACCGGAGGCGATCTGATCGTGGGCGTTGGTGATCGCCTGATTGGAGGAGGCGCAGGCGCGGTTGAGGGAGTAGGCGGGGATCTCTTTCGGCAGCTGCGGCAGCAGGCTGACTTCCCGGCCGACGTTGGGGACGAGGGGTGACGGAACCACCTGCCCCCAGACCACCTCGTCCACTTCGTCGCCATCGAGGTTGGTGCGCTCCAGCAGCTCCCGAGCCGCGTAACGCGAGAGGTCCATCGCGCGCACGTACTTCAAGACCGAGCCCGCGCGGCAGAACGGCGTGCGGCACCCCGCCACGACCGCGACGCGCCGTCCGTTTCCCATCGGCATTACATTCACCCTCCGATTGCCTCCCCCCCCGGGGCGAGGTGCCGAAACCTACCACCGGCCACAACCGGAGGGGAGTTGCCCGGCGAGACGCCGTTCTCATTCCAGACCCGCGCCGCCGCGCTCGACGCGATGGCAGCCGAGCCGGTGGACGTACTGATCATCGGCGGCGGGATCACCGGCGCGGGCGTCGCGCGCGACGCGGCGTTGCGCGGCCTGCGCGTCGCACTGGTGGACAAGAGCGACGTCGCCGGCGGCACGAGCAGTCGCTCCTCGCGCCTCATCCACGGCGGCATCCGCTACCTCGAGCACGGCGACCTGCGGCTGGTCTTCGAGGCGAGCCGCGAGCGGCGCACCCTGCTGCGGATCGCACCACACCTCGTGCGACCCCTGCCGTTCCTGTTCCCGGCCTACCGGGGCGCGCGCGTGCCGCCGTGGAAGCTGCGCGCGGGATTGTGGCTGTACGATCTCCTCGCGGCGTTCCGCAACGTCCACACGCATCGCTGGCTCGGCGCCAAACAAGTACGCGCCGCGGAGCCCGGGCTCCGCGACAAGGACCTGACCGGCGCGGGGCTGTACTACGACGCCCAGACCGACGATGCGCGCCTCGCGTTGGCGACGCTGCGCAGCGCCGCGACCGGGGGCGCGCTCGTCGCCAGCTACGCGGAGGTGGTCTCGCTCGCCAGACCCGACGGCCGCATCGCCGGAGCGAGCGTCCGCGATGGGCTGACCGGCCGTCGGCTCGAGGTGCGGGCGGGCGTCGTCGTGAACGCCACCGGCCCCTGGGTGGACGCCGTGCGCCGCCTCGACGATCCTGCCGCGGGCCCGCTGCTGCGGCTCAGCAAGGGCGCCCACGTCGCGGTGCCGCGTACCCGCATCGGCAACACGTACGCCGTCACCCTGACCTCCCCAATCGACGGCCGCGTGATGTTCGTGCTGCCCTGGGGCGACCTGAGCTACATCGGCACTACGGAGACCGAGGACAGTGTGGCGCCCGAGCGCGTGCGGGCGACTGGCGACGACGTCGTCTACCTCCTTCGTTCAGCGAACGCATTCTTCCCCCGGGCACGGCTCGCGCCGCACGACGTCGTCTCCACCTGGGCGGGGCTGCGGCCCTTGCTCGCCCCGGACACGTCCCGCAGCGCGGGGGCGGTCTCCCGCGAGCACCGCGTCGTCGAAAGCGCGTCAGGGCTGATCACGATTGCCGGCGGGAAGCTGACGACCTACCGGGTGATGGGGCGGGACGTGGCCGACCGGGTGGCGGCGCGTCTTCGCCAGCTCGATGGCCGGCGGCCAGCCGGCGCGCCGGCGACCGACCGGCTGCCGCTCCCCGGCGGAGAGACCGCGGACCTCGACGTGCTGATCAGCAGTGCGCTGGCGCGCGGGGTCGGGGAGCCGACCGCCAAACACCTCGTGGCGAGCTACGGCACCGAGTCGGCCGCGGTGCTGAACCTCGTGGACAAGCAACGCGCCCTCGGCAAGCCGATTCTTGAGGGGCGGCCCGAGATCCGGGCCGAGGTGGTGCACGCGGTGCAGCGCGAGATGGCCCTGCGCCTCGCCGACGTGTTGATCCGCCGCACCCACCTCTTCTATCAGGCGCGGGGCCAGGCCGTCACGGCCACCGCGGTCGTCGCCGACCTGATGGGCCCGCTGCTCGGCTGGGACGAGGCGCGCCGCGCCGAGGAGATCGAGCTCTATCTCAAGGAGGTCGAAGCCTCCCGCCGCTTCCTCAAGGAGGTCGGCCGCCAGAGCCTGCCCGCCTAGGGGCATCGGTTGCAGCCCGCCGGTTCGCGGGTAGAATCCCTTCCGTGATGCAGCGATGCCACACGAACGTCGTCCCCTTCATGATGGTCCTCCTCGCGGCGTGCGGGGGCGGGAGCCGCTCCCCGCAGGCCACGGGCCTGGGCCCAGCCGACTCGCTCATTCCCCCCGGACCCCTGGGCAGTGCGATCCGCCGCGGCCGTGCCCTGCTCGTGGCCACGCGGGACAGCCTGCCCGGCCACGTCGGCAGCGCCTTGCGCTGCACCAGCTGTCACCTTGACGAAGGGCGCCGCCCCACGGGCTCGCTCGTCGGGACGTACGGCCGGTATCCGGCGTACCGCCCGCGCAGCGGGATCGTGGAGACTATCGAGTACCGCGTCAACGACTGCTTCCGGCGCAGCCTGAACGGTGCCGCGCTCACTCCCGCCGGCGACGACATGCGGGACATCGTGGCGTACCTCGCGTTTCTCTCCTGGGGCAGCGCGCCGGCGCCGCCGCAGCCGAACACCCGGCTGCAACGGTGGGCGGCGTTCACGCCGGACACCGCCGCGGGCGCGGCCCTTTACGGCGCGACGTGCGCCAAGTGCCACGGACCGGAGGGACAGGGGACGGCGTTGGCGCCGCCGCTCTGGGGCGCGAAATCGTACAACGTCGGCGCCGGCATGGCGCGCGTGCGCACCGCCGCCGACTTCATCCGCAACAACATGCCCTTCGACCAGCCGGGCACGCTGACCGACCAGCAGGCGATGGACGTCGCCGCGTTCGTCAGCGCCCGTCCCCGCCCCGACTACCGGGGCAAGGAGCTCGACTGGCCCAACGCCGATCCACCCCCGGACGTCGCCTACCCGACGGCCGCGGTTCAACGTAAAGCGCATCCTGCGCCCGGGCGCTCGCCCTAATTCTCAGACCGTCACAGGAGGCAGCAATGTTCGACGTCACCCGTTCCACCACTCCCCGCCGGGGATTCATCGGCCGGCTCGCCGCCGCGATGGCCCTCGGCGTCACCGGCCTCACCCCGCTGCGCCTCGAGGCGCAGTCCGAAGCGCCGCGCACCTCCGGCGCCAGTCCCGAGTTCGAGGCGTGGCTCAACAAGATCACCGGAAAACACAAGATGGTGTTCGACGCCCCCGAGCCGAACAGTGGCATGCCGGTCGTGTGGCCCCGCGTGTGGTTGAATACCAACAACGAGAACTACGCGACCACAGACGCACAGAACTCCGCGGTGATCGTACTGCGTCATGGAGCGATCCCGATCGCGATGCAGGATGCGATGTGGGCGAAGTACAAGCTCGGGGAGGTGTTTAAACTGAACGACGGCACCGCGCCCGCGACGCGCAACACCTTCGCGAAGCCGATCCTGCTGCCCGGGACGGGCGTCGAGCAACTCCTCGTCAAGGGCGTGTTGATCGGCGTGTGCAATGTCGCGCTCACGGTGTACAGCGGCGCCGTCGCGCAGAACATGAACCTGGACGCCGCTCAGATAAAGCAGGACTGGATCGCGAACCTGTTCCCGGGCATCGTGGTGGTGCCCAGCGGCGTGCTGGCGGTGAGCCGCGCCCAGGAGAAGGGGTGCGC
>QHVC01000075.1 GCA_003222205.1 Gemmatimonadota bacterium
CGCGCCCCAGGTGTGCTCGCCGAACAGCAGCAGGTCGCGCCACATCGCCCGCCGCTCCGCGGCGCGCGCGGCGATCCGCGCCGCCTTGCCGTCGTCGTCGGGCTCGACGCGATCGTCCCACAACGCCAGCACCCCGGCGGCGCGGGCGGCGAGCTGCGCGCGGCGGAACCACGCCAGCTCGGGCGCGGTCGAGGCGGCGCCGTCTTCCCAGTACAGCCCCGTGTCGCCGCGCCGCACCGGCAGCGTCGCCCCCCAGCGCCGCTCCACCTCGCGGAAGAAGTCCTCCGCCCGCCCCGGCACGATCCGCGGGAACAGGTAGCGGCGCCCGTAGGCCTCGAGGTTGGCCACCATCCGCTCGTCGGCCGGCGCGTTGTCCCACAGTGAGGCGCCGTACAGCAGGGCGATGTCGTACGGCCACTCGGGCGACTGGAACACGGGGTTGCCGATCAGCCAGTCGGAGAGCCGCCGCCCCATCTCCTCGGCGCCGACGTCGAAGCCGAAGCGCGACGCGTCGCCGTAACGGTGATTGCGCCAGTGCAGCACGCGGCTGCCGTCGGGCCCTTCCCACCAGTACAGCTGCGGGTACGCGGTCCACTCCGCGCTGGCGAGGTGGTTCTCGTCCGCCAGGGCGCGCGGCAACAGCGGCAGCGCGCGCTCAGGGTTGGGACCCGTGGCGAGGTATTTCACCCCGCTCGCGGCGAGGATCGTCGGGAACGTGAGCGTCTGCCCGGGGACGTCGGTGAGCTGCGCGACCGCGTACGTGAGTCCCCGGTCTTTGGCGAGTCGGGCCGCGGGAAACACCATGCGCGCGGCGGTCTCGTGGTCGAGCAGGCCCGTGAGCAGGTTCGCGAACAGCGCCGACCATCCCACCTTCGCGTCGCGAATCGCCTTGAGTAGCGCTTCGCCGTCGTCGGGAGAGCGGTTCTCGACGTACGAGATCACCTGCAGGGCGCACTCGGCGGTCCAGCGGTAGTCGGGGTGGGTCGCGAGCCGCTTCACCGCGGCGTCCAGGTTGGCGCGGTGGATCTCGAGGCAGCGCTCCTGAAGGTCCGTGTAGCCGATGTCGGTGTGGTTCGAGGAGAGCCAGTACAGGGTCCAGCGCCGCGGCGGCACGAGCCGCACCGTCTGGCGCGCGACCCGGTCCTTGCCGACCTCGAGGTCGATGCGATACGACGTCGGCTCGGAGAGCGGCACCCACACTTCACCCTGCAACGTCAGTCCCTCGCCGAGGCGCAACAGCCCCGCCGTCCCCACCAGCTCGCCGTGGCGGCCGATCACCTGCGCGCGGGCGGCGGGCGCGTCGAGCCCGGAAACGGTGACGCGCACCAGGTTCTTGCGGCCGTCGGGCTGGGCGTACAGGGCGGTGGGGCGCACCTCGATCCCCGGCGGGGCGCCGTGGCGGCGTCGCCGCAGGGCCGAAAGCGCGGCCAGGATGCCGAGAAAGTCGCGCCGGGAGGTCACGGGACGGGTAAGATACCCCGCGACGGCGGGGCGGGGCCGTCCCGACTTGACGTCGGGGGGCGGGGTGCTAGCTTTTCGCGCGGTTCTGCGCCCCCACAACCTGTTCCTTTAGAAGGAGCCCGCATGAAGCGTCTCGCACTCGCAATCGCCCTGGTGGCGATCGTCGGGGCTTGCAAGAAGGCCGATCAGCAGCCGGCCTCGCAGCCCGCGGCGATGGACACATCGAAGACGATGATGGCCGACACCAGCAAGCACATGATGGCCGACACCGCGAAGATGGCGCCGGCCCCCACGAAGACGACGCCCACGAAGATGGCCCCGGCCCGCACGAAGACGAAGCGGCCGTAACGTCGGCGCTGTGCTGCAGTGCGAGCCCGGGAGCGATCCCGGGCTCTGTGTTTTCTGAAGTCTGATTTCTGACGTCTGATGTCAGACGTCAGACATCAGACGTCAGACGTGTTCCCGCTTCACCACCCAGGTTACGGTGCGCTTCACCGCTTCGATCGGATGCACCGGGGGCTCCCAGCCCAACTCGCGCCGCGCCCGCGCGCTGGAGTAAGGGTTGTCGCCGGCGAGAAACCGCACCGCCTGACCGCCGACGCCCGGATAGGTGCCGGGCCGCAGCAGGAACTGCGCGCGCACCCACCAGTCGACGACGAAGCGGGCGACGGAGTACGGCAACTTCACGCGCCGGACCCGGACGCCGAGCGCTTGGGCGAAGGCGTCCACGAAGCCGCGTTGCGTGAGGGACGCGGGTCCGTCATCGGTGACGTTGTAGGCGCGGCCCGACGCGGCCGGCGCGTCGATCGCCCGCACGAGCGCCGCCGCTACGTTGCCGGCGTACACGCAGGACAGCCGGTTCGTCCCGGGACCGACCTGGAGGATGAACCCGAGCCGCAACGTCTGCACGACGCGCGGCGAGAACAGCCGGTCGTACTCGCCGTAGATCACGTTCGGCCGGATCACCGTGGCCGCGAGCCCGCCCCGCGCCACCTCTTCCCACAGCACTTCCTCGGCGCGGCGCTTGCTCTGCGCGTAAAAGTCGTGGGGCTGGAGTTCGCCGAACGGGGAGTCCTCGTCCACGCCCGCCCCCCCCGCCCCCCCCGCCCCCCCCGCCCCAGCGGTAAGAGCGCGAGTGCGGCCGTACACGGCGACGCTCGAGACGTGCACCAGCCGCGCCCCGGCCTCGCGGGCGGCCGTGATCGCCTGCCCGGTCCCGCCCACGTTGACCGCGAAGAATTCCTCATGCGACGCCTTCGCCGCGACGATCGCCGCCGCGTGCACGATGGCCCGCGCGCCGGCGGCCGCGACGCGCCAGGCGTCGGGGTCGCGGGTGTCCCCTTCGATCGGCTCGGCGCCGAGCGCGACCACAGTGTCGCGGCTGCGGGGATGGACCAGCGCGCGGACGGTTTCGCCCGCTGATTTGAGAGCTGAGATCACATGGCTCCCGACCAGGCCGCTGCCGCCGGTGACGAGGACCGTCACGCCGGCTCGAGGCGTGGCAGCGGGAACGGCAGCTCGACGACGCGCGCGTCCACGCCCGCGGCGCGCACCATGGAGCCGGGGTTGACCTCCCGGCGCAGCACGCCGAGGCCGATCCATCGGCCGACGAGCGGAGCCCCCGGCGCGCTCTCGGGCAGCCAGGCGACGCTCGACACCCGGCCCACCTCGCGATCCTGGTGCGTCACCAGCGGCGTCGCCCCGGCTTGCGGCTCGGCGTCGAACTCCAGGCCGCGCAGCTGGCGGTTGGCGTGCCCGCGGAAATGCAGGCGGCTGACCGTTTCCTGGCCGGTGTAGCAGCCTTTCGTATAGCTCACGCCGCCGATCTCATCGAAGCGCACTTCCTGGGGGATCGTCTTCTCGTCCACCTCCGACGCGAGGCCGGGCCACCCGGCCAGCACCCGCGACAGCTCGAGGGCCGCCGCCGGGCCGCTCAGCGCCCCGGCGCGCCCCAGCCGCTCCCGCAGTGCCGGGGCGGCGTCGCCCGCGAGCGTGATCTGCAGGACGAACGGCGCGCCCTCGCTCGCCCGGGCGACCTCGACGTCGGCGCCGTCGAGCTCGGTGCTGACAGTCCGCCCCGGCTGCGTCGGGACCGGCAGGCGCGCCGTTTCGGCGATCGCCAGCGCCCGGAGGCCGGCGAGGCGCAGCACCGCGTAGTCGGCGCTGCGGTCGCCCACGCGCGCCAGGCGCGGCGGAACCGAATGTGTGAACAGCGCGACCGCCTCGCCCGGCGCCGGAGTCGTAAAGCGCACCTCCGCGCCCTGCCGGGCGGCCCATCCGTCCACCACGATCATCCCCTTGGGGGTGAGCAGCGCGCCGTAGACGAAGCCGCCGTCACCGGGCTTGTCGAGGTCGCTGGTGAGCAGCCCCTGGACGCACTCCACGGCCCCGGGGCCGGTGAGGGTGATGATGCCGACCTCCGCCGCGGCGAGCACCGCCCCGACGCGCAGCGCCTGCACGATCGCCGGCGTCGCGGTGTCGGCGTCGAGCCGGGCGAGCGCCGGCGCACCGTGAGCGAGCGGGGGTGGGGGGGGGGTCGTCATGGAGCCGCAATCATGCGCGGGGCAGGGTCGCGTCGAGCCAGTCGGCCACGGCCGGCCAGCAGCGCTCCCGGGCTTTGAGGTCGATGAGCAGCCCGGCGTGGTCCAGGTGCGGACCGCCCACGAGGAACTTCTTGCGGGCGGCGCCGACCTTCTCGAGCACCTCGCGACACGCAAATGGGGGGGCCATCAGGTGATCTCCTTCCCCGGCCACCGCCAGCATCGGTGTGCGGAGGCGCGGGAGCGCAGCAAAGTAATCGAACCCGTCGCGTCCCAGCCAGCGGCCCCGCACGTTCCAACCCATCCAGTCCCCGATGATGTGCGCGGCCTCGTCCTCGGGGCCGAGCCGCATCGCGCGGGCGGGAAGCCGGCCGAGCAGCCGCGCCAGCAGGATGGTGCCGAGTGCCAGCACGCGGCGCCTGAGGCTCATGCCGCCGGGCCCGGGCGTCCCGAGCGCGACGACGGCCTTAACCTCCGGCGGCGGCGTCTCCTGCCGCGCCAGCCAGCACAGGCCAATCACGCTCCCGAAGGAGTGGCCGATCCAGGCGAGGGGCGCGCCGTTCGTTTCGGCGGCGACGTGCGCCACCAGCGCCGGCGCGTCGCCCAGGATGCAATCCTCAAACCGCCAGGTGCGCGGCTTAGGTTCCCGCTCGCTCGCGCCGTGGTGGCGCAGGTCGGCGAGCCAGACGTCGTAGCCGCGGGCATCGAGCAGGTCCGCGAGCCCCCCGCCGCCCCCGCCGCGCACCCGCAGCCAGGCGGTGTGGCTGCAGAACGCCCCGTGGACGCACAGCACCGCGGGTCGTCCGGTGGATTCGCGCAGGCGGTGCAGGGCGAGATGCACGCCGTCCGCCGTGACGATGCGGCGCGCCGTCACGCGTAGTGGCCGGCGGCGGCGTACGACGCGTCCAGCAGCTCGACGGGGTGGCACACCGTGGCGCGCACGCCGGCGGCGCGGAGCCCGGCGCCGAGCTGCATCACGCAGCCGGGATTCCCGGTCGCCACGACCTGCGGGGCCGCGGCGCGGAGCCGCTCGAGCTTGGGCGCCAGCACCGCGCGCGACATCGCCGGCTGCACCAGCGTGAACAGACCCGCGCTGCCGCAGCATTGCTCCGCGTCGGGAACCGTTAGGAGCTGGAGGACGGGGATCGCGGCGAGCACGGCGAGTGGCGCGTCAGCGACCCGCTGCGCGTGCAGCAGGTGGCACGGGGGATCGTAGGCCACCCGCCGGTCGAGCGGCGCGCCCGGAGCGGGCCCCCGCGCCGCGAGCAGCTCGGTCACGTCCCGGACGCGCGCGCCGAGCGCCGCGGCGGCCGGCTCGTCCGGCAGCAGGTGACCGTACTCGCGCAGCATCGCCCCGCACCCCGCGCTGTTCACGACGATCGGGTAGTCACCGCCGTCACCGCCGTCACCGCCGTCACCGCCACCGCCGAGTGCGGCGACGTTGGCGCGGGCCAGCGCGCGCGCTTCCTCGAGCAACCCCGCGTGCGCGTGCAGCGCGCCGCAGCAGACGCCGCCTGCTCCCTCGCGGACGGCGTAGCCGTTCACGGCGAGCGTGCGGATGGTCGCGTCGTGCACGTGGCGGAACAGGCCTTCCATGATGCAGCCGCGAAACAAGAGGGCGGGTTGAGACGGGCGGAGTCGGGCGGAGTCGGGCCCGTCTCTGCCCGACCCGGCCCGACTCTGCCCGCCCTGTTTCGTCGCCGCGAGCATCCCCATCGCGAACCCGACCCGCCCCCACCCCGCGAGCCTCGCCGGTACGCCGGTGCTCCGCAGCGCCCGCGCCAGCCCATAGACGATTTCCGCGACGCCGGGGGTCGTGAGCGCCCATAGCGCCAGGCGCGCCAGCAACGGGACGCCGCGCCGGTCGGTGATCACCGCGCGCGCCGCTTCCAGGCCGCGGCCGTACCCCACCCCCGACGGGCACACCGGCTCGCACGCCCGGCACCCCAGGCAGCGATCGAGGTGCAGGGTGAGACCGGCGTCGTCGGCGGAGAGCTCGCCTTGCTCCAGGGCGCGCATCAGCGCGATGCGGCCGCGGGGGCTATCGGTTTCGTCGCCGGTGGCGAGGAACGTCGGGCAGGCCTGCAGGCAGAACCCGCAGTGCACGCAACTGTCCAGCGCGGCGAAACCGCCGCGGTCACCGCTCACTCATCGCCCTCGACGGCAGCGACGAGAGTGCCTTTGGGATCGAAGGTGTGACGCAGCCCGGCGACGAGCGGGCCCACGCCCTCGCGATACGCCCCGAAATGGCCGACGGCGCTGCGCAGCGCCCACGGCGCCCGCTCCAGGGTGAGCGGCACCTCCTGGCCGGCGAGGGTACGGCGCAGCCGGCGCAGCCGCTCCGCGGAGGCCTCGCCCGCCCAGCGGATCGAGCCCACGCCTGGCGCCGCCGACACCCACTCGTCGCTGAGCTGGTGGCGCACGAGGTCGAGCAGCTCCTCGCCGCCTTCGGGGAGCCCGCCGACGCGAAACGTCACGGGGCGGAGCGCGAACGCCTCCGCGGCGCGCGACCAGAACGCGTGCGCCTCCTCCGCGCGCAGCGGCGCGAAGCGGCCCCCGGCCACGCCTCGCAGGTCCCCTTCCTCCGCTGCGACCGCCGCCGGCGATCCCACCAGCCGCGCGGCGAGCACCCAGCGCTCGCGCCGGGCGAGCGCCGGGGACAAGAGTTCGAGGGCGGCCGGGGCGAGCTCCGCCGCCCGGATCTCGTCGGCGGCCGCAAGCAGCTCTTCGGCGGGCCCCTCGAGCACCAGCGTCTCGTCCGCCCGCGGCAGCGCCCGCAGGCGCAGGTGCACCAGCACGATCACGCCGAACGCCCCGAACGCCCCGGCCTGGAGTCGCGTCAGGTCGTAGCCGGCGACGTTCTTCATCACGCGGCCGCCGCCCTGGATGATGCGCCCGTCGCCGGTGACGAACGTGACGCCGAGCAAGTGGTCGCGCACCGGGCCGAACCCGGCGCGCAGCGGACCGGCGGTGCCCGTCGCGACGACCGACCCGAGCGAGCGACCCGCGATGCCGGGGGGATCCAGCGCGAGCCAGGCGCCCCGGTCGGCGAGCTGCTGGCGCAGGGCGTCCCAGCCGATGCCCGCCTCGGCGGTGGCCACGAGGTCCTGCGGCTCGACCGCCGTGACGCGGTCCAGGCGGCGCGTGGTGAGCGTCAGGTCGGCGGGGGCGTCCGGCGGCAGCCAGCTGCCGGTGCCTTCCACGCGCACGCGCCACCCCTCCTCGTGCGCGGTGCCGAGCAGCAGTGCCACGGCGTCGGGGGTGGGCGGAGCGACGCGCGGGATCTCGCCGCTGGCGGGCCCCTCGAGCACGGCGTCGCGGCCGAGCAGCGCGCGGACCTTGTCGAGGAGGCTCATACGTCCAATGCGGAATGCGGAATGTGGAATGCGGAATCGACGCGCGACCTGACATTCCGCATTCCGAATTCCGCATTCCGCACTCCAGCCCACTCCCGGCACGCGTGCACCGGGATCACCTTGCCCGGGTTGACCCGCTCGTCGGGATCGAACACGCGCCGCACCGCGTGCATGGCGGCGAGCGAGTCGCCGTCGAACACCAAGGGCATGTAGCGCAGCTTGTCGAGCCCCACGCCATGCTCCCCGGTGATGGTGCCTCCCGCCGCGATGCAGGTGGCCATGATCTCGGCGCTGGCGTGCTCCACGCGGTCGACGGTCTCGGGGTCGCGCGCGTCGAACGAGATGTTGGGGTGGAGGTTCCCGTCGCCGGCGTGGAAGACGTTGCTGACCACCAGGTCGTAGCGGGCGGCGATGGCGGCGATCGATTCGAGCACGTCCGGGAGCGACGAGCGCGGGACGACCGCGTCCTGCACCACGAGGTCCCGCGACAGGCGCCCCATCGCGCCGAACGCCTTCTTGCGGCCCTGCCACAACTTCTCGCGCTCCTTGGCGTCGGCGGCCTGGCGGACGTGGCGGGCGCCCTGGGCGCTGAGCAGGGACGCCGCCTGGCGCGCCTCCTCGTCTACCGCCGCCTCGCTGCGCCCGTCGAGCTCGACGAGCAGCACCGCGGCGGCGTCGCGCGGATATCCCGCGGCGTACACCGAGTCCTCCACCGCCTGGATGCACGAACGATCCATCATCTCCAGCGCGGCCGGCACGAGCCCCGCGCCGATGATCGCCGACACCGCTTCGCCCGCCGCGCGCAGCGAGCTGAAATCGGCGAGCAGGGTGCGCACCGCGCGAGGCAGCGGCACGAGCCGCACGGTGATGCGCGTCGCCACCCCAAAGTTCCCTTCCGAGCCCACGAACACCCCGACGAGGTCCGGCCCCCACGGCTCTCCGCCGGGGCTGCCCAGATTCACCACGCTGCCGTCGGCGCGCACCACCTCGAGGGCCAGGATGTGGCTGGTGGTGACGCCGTACTTGAGGCAGTGCGGGCCGCCGGCGTTCTCCGCCACGTTGCCGCCGAGGGTGCACGCGGTCTGGCTGGACGGATCGGGCGCGTAATGGAGGCGGTGCGGCGCGGCTGCCGCCGAGAGGCGCGCGTTGACGACCCCCGGCTCCACGACCGCCAGGCGGTTGGCCACATCGATCTTGAGGATGCGGTTCAGCCGGGTGAGCACGAGGAGCACCGCGGCATGGTCGGCAAGCGCCCCGCCCGAGAGGCCGGTGCCGGCTCCCCGCGGGACGAACGGCACCTCGAGGTCGGCGAGCAGGCGAACCACGGCGACCACCTCGTCCCGCGTGCCCGGCAGCACCGCCAGGCCGGGGAGGGAGTGGTGCGTGGGGAGGCCGTCCATCGCGTAGGCCAGCCGCTCCGCGTGCGCCGCCCGCACGTGGCGCTCACCGACCAGCCCCGCGAGGGCAGACGCGAGCGAAGAGTCCATGCGGTAATACTAGACGCTCAGGCGCGGAGGCGGTAAGTGGACGCCAAGAGAAAAGGGGTTAGGACGTCATGCCGTCCTAACCCCTTGATACTCGCCGTCCACTCGGCGTCTCGGCGCCTCAGCGTCTCTCTGTTACGCTGCTCTCCAGAACCCCTTTAGTGCCTTTCCATCAGGGGACTCTCTCAGCTTCTCGAACGCCCGCTCGCGGATCTGGCGGATGCGCTCGCGCGTCACGCCCATCAGCGCGCCGATCTTCTCGAGCGTCATCGCCTCGCTGCCTTCCTCGAGGCCGTAATAGAGATAGAGGATCTTGCGCTCGCGTGGGGTCAGGTACTTCTGGAAGATGCGATCGATGAACTCCCGCATCAGCCGGCCGTCGGTGCGGTCCTCGATCTCGAACCCCTCCTGTCCCGAGAAGCGCTCGCCGAGCGTCGCCGCGTCCTTGTCGCTGCGGTCCACCGGCGCGTCGAGCGACAGCTCCGCGGCCGTCATGCGGCGCGCGGTGCGGACGTTCTCGACCGTGTCCTCGAGCGCTTTGGCGATCTCGTCGTCGGTGGGCTCGCGCCCCAGCTCCTGCGACAGATAGGTCTCGGTGCGGCTCATCCGGATCAGCTGGGAGTTCTGGTTCAGCGGGATCCGCACGCTGCGGGTCTGCTCCGCCAGCGCCTTGAGCACCGCCTGGCGCACCCACCACACGGCGTAGGAGATGAACTTCACGCCCTGGTCGGGATCGAACTTCTTGACGGCCTTGAGCAGCCCTTCGTTGCCGATCGCGACCAGCTCGGAGAGGTCGAGGCCGTGGCCCTGGTACTTCTTGACGTAAGAAATCACGAACCGGAGGTTCGCCGTGACGAGCCGCTCGGCGGCTTTTTCGTCACCTTTGCGCACCCGCCGCGCCAGACGGCGCTCTTCGGCAGGGTCGCGGATCAGCGGAAGTTTTTGGATGTCCTGCAGGTACTGGTCAAAGGCTCCGGACGGCGTAGCGCGAAAGAACGCTTTCGCCTTACCGGACGTTGCTCGGGCCATGCGCTAGGGCTCCCGCAGGCGTGGAGAAGAGAAGACCGGAAATGCGGTCCCAATATAGGATTGGACGAATAATGGTGCAAATCTCGGCAGTTGTCCACATCACAAATTCTTTGAAAGCTGATAATTCCAGCGTTTGTCCACTATCCACACACGGTGTGGAAACCACGCCACTGTGGACAGGTGGACAGGGTGTGCACCGTGTGGAGGGATATGTGACTAGCCGCCGGTGAGCACGCCGCGCACCGCCTGCTCGGGAACCGGGGTGGTCCAGCCGCCGCCGGCGTCGGCGTGCATCTCCCCGACCCGCCGCGGTAGGGCGAAGCGCACCTCGCCGCCGCGCGCCTTCTTGTCCCGATGCATCGCGGCGATGAGATCGTCGATCGGGGCGGTGTCCGGGAGGTCCAGCGGCAGGTGGTAGTGCTCCAGGGCTAGGCGCACTCGGTCGGCGGTGCCCGCCGCCGCGATGCCCAGCCTCTCGGCGAGTCGCGCCTCGTGCGCCATCCCGATCGCGACCGCCTCGCCGTGCGGGACTTCGTATTTCGCCACCGTTTCGATCGCATGCGCGACCGTGTGACCGAAGTTGAGCACCGCGCGCAACCCCGCTTCCCGCTCGTCGCGAGCCACTACGCCCGCCTTGATCTCGACCGAGCGCGCCACGACCCGGTCCAGCACCGTCCCGTCCTTCGCAAGGGCGGCGCGATGTTCCGCCTCGAGGAACCCGAAGTAGGCGGCGTCCGCGATCACGCCGTGCTTGAGCGCCTCGGCCATCCCGGCCGCGAGGTGCACGGCGGGGAGCGTGGCGAGGACGTCGAGGTCGGCGACCACCAGCCGCGGCTGATGAAAGGCGCCGACCAGGTTCTTGCCGGCCGGGAGGTCCACGCCGGTCTTGCCGCCGATCGAGGAGTCGATCATCGCCAACAGCGTGGTGGGCAGCTGCACGTAGGGCACGCCGCGCAGATAGGTCGCGGCGACGAACCCGGCGACGTCCCCCGTCACGCCCCCGCCCAGCGCGACGATCGCGGCGTCGCGCCCCACCCCCGCGGCCAGGAGCCGGTCGGTCAACGCCGTCCAGGTATCTCGCGACTTATTCCATTCTCCCGCCGGAAACGTGAACAGGTCCGCGTGCAACTTGCCGTCGTGCAGCCGTGCAACGGTCTTTTTCCCGTACAGCTCCGCGACGTGCGAGTCGGCGATCACGGCATAGCGCGCTACCGCACACGCCCGGGAGAGCAGCGCGGGCAGCTCACCGAGCAGGCCGCGACCGATCAGGATGTCGTACGAGGCGTCGGGCGGCGGCGCGAGCGAGACCCGCACCTTTACCACTTGGTGTCGGGGCGGCTGGCCTGGGCGTTGGCGGCGCGCGCCAGCACGAACAGCAAGTCGGAGAGGCGGTTCAGGTACTTGAGGATCGCGGGCGAGACTGCGGCTCCCCGCGCCAGAGCGACCACCGCCCGTTCGGCGCGGCGACACACGGTCCGGGCCAGGTGCAGGGCGGCGGCCTTCGCGGTGCCGCCGGGGAGGATGAAACTCTTGAGCGGCGGCAGCTGCGCCTCGTGCGTGTCGATCGCCTTCTCGAGAATGGCGACCTGCGGCTCACCCACGCGCGGCCCGGGAAGGGCCTTGTCCACCTTCGCCGGATCCGGCGAAGCGAGCTCGGCGCCGATCGTGAACAGGTCCCGTTGAATGGTCTCGAACAGCGCGCGTTCGAACCCCTCCGGCACCTGGACGATCGCGACGCCGAGCGCGGCGTTCAGCTCGTCCACCTGGCCGTACGCCTCGACCCGGGCGTCGTCTTTGGGGACGCGCTCGCCGCCGAACAGGCCGGTCTCGCCGGCGTCGCCCTGCTTCGTGTAGATCCTCGTCACTTCACCGTCCTCCCCGGACCGCCCTCTACCGTCTTCTACCGCCCTCTACCGTCTTCTACCGCCCTCTGTCAGATTCGCCCCCATGCAGGACGTCAAAGATATCACCATCATCGGCGCCGGCCCCACCGGCCTGTTCGCGGGCTTCTATGCCGGGATGCGCGGGGCGTCGTTCCGCCTGATCGACACGCTCGATCAGCCGGGCGGCCAGCTGACCGCGCTCTACCCCGAGAAGTACATCTTCGACGTCGCGGGCTTCCCCAAGATCCTCGCCAAGGACCTGGTGAAGGGCTTTGCCGAGCAGGCGCTGCAGTGGAAGCCAGGGGTCCACCTGGGCGAGACCGTGACGGGCCTCCGGCGCGAGCAGGAGAACGGCAAGCCGCTGTTCGTGGTCGTCACGGACAGGGATGCCTATCCCTCGCGCACGGTGTTGATCGCGGGCGGTATCGGGGCGTTCAACCCGCGCAAACTGCCGCTCAAGGACGTGGATCGCTGGTACGGCCGCGGGCTCCACGACCGGGTCTTGAAGACTCAGGAGTTCGCCGGCAAGCGCGTGCTCATTGTGGGCGGGGGCGACTCGGCGTTCGACTGGGCGGTGAACCTGCAGGGCGTGGCCGCCTGGATCACGATGATCCATCGGCGCGACGGCTTCCGGGCCCACCCCGCGACCGTCGCGCAGGTGCGCGAGCTGTGCGCGGCGGGGAAGATGGAGCTGCGCACCTTCTGGGAGCTGAAGGGGATCCACGGCGACGCACGGGTCGAGCGCGTGACCATCGTCAACAACAAGACGAAGGAAGAGGACACGCTCGCAATGGATGCCGTGCTGCCGCAGCTGGGCTTCATCTCCTCGCTCGGCGCCATCGCGGAATGGGGGCTCGACCTCGAGAAGCACGACATCAAGGTCTCGCAGCTGATGGAGACCAGCATCCCCGGCATCTTCGCCGCGGGGGACATCACGACGTATCCGGGGAAGCTCAAGCTCATCGCCACCGGCGCCGCCGAGGCGTGCGTGGCGGTGAACCACGCCGTGCACTTCATCAACCCCAGCGCCAAAGTCGAGCCGGGCCACAGCTCGAACATGGCGATCTTCGGGCAGGCCGACGACAAGACGGACTGAGACGGGCGGAGTCGGGCCAACCCCGTCCGTCCCTGCCCGACCCTGCCCGGCTCTGCCCGCCTCTTATTTCGTTTTCCCGATTTCCACCACCACCGAATCAATCTGGGCCAGCATGTCCCGGTTCCGGACGGCGTGCGCGTTGGCCACGACGCTGAACACGTAGGTGCGGCCGTTCGGTCGATCGAGGAAGCCCGACAGCGAGTTCACGCGGTCGATGCTCCCGGTCTTGGCGGTCACCCGACCTTCGAACGGCGTGCCGACGAAGCGGCGCTGCAGGGAGCCGGGCTGCCCGGACTTGGGCAGCGCCGCGAGGAATGGCGCCGCTTTGGGGTGGCGCCGCATATAGGCGAGCAGCCGCACGAACGCGCGCGGGGTGATGAGGTTGCCGGCCGCGAGCCCGGAGCCATCCTCGAGCGCGAACGCCGTCGAGTCGATGCCCACCGAATCGCTCAGGAACCGGCGCTCGACGTCGAGGCCGGCGTTCCATGATCCCTCGCCCCGGAACTCCCGCCCCAAGATCTTGAGCAGCATCTCCGCGAACCAGTTCTGGCTGGTGTTGAGGATGGGGAAGATGATGTCGTCGAGCGGGCGGCCCAGGTACTCGGCGAGGGGCGGCTGCGCGCGGCCGGCGGCGTAGGTGAGCGAGTCGGTCGTGCTCGCGGTCCCGCCCTGCACCGCGATGCCCCGGCGCTGTAGGGCCGCTTCCAGCGCCCGCGCCGCGTAGCGGTTCGGGTCCGGCAGCGCGAAGCTCTCGATCCACGGCGACCGCGACAGCGCCACGGTCCCCTCGGCCCACACGTCCATCGTCCCCGGCGCCCGGAAGAAATTGTCCCCGATCGTCGTGCCGGAGTCCGCGGACACGGTGCGGGCGCGGTTCTCGAAGGTGAACATGCCGAGGTCGGGCGACCAGGTGATCGCCGGGGGGGCGTCGACGGCGGCCCCCGGCGCGATGTGGAAGTCCACGCTGTTGTCGTGAAACCCGAGCCCCGAGACCGGTGCGGCGTACCACCAGTTCAGGTCCCAGGCATTCCACGCCGGGTGCACGAGCACCGGCTCGAAGTACGACCCGTCCCCCACCACCTTCCCGGTGATGCGGCGGATGCCGCGCGCCGCGATCGAATCGGCGAGCCGGTCGACGACGGTGAACGCGGAATCGCACGCGCCCGCCGCGAGCGTGTCGACTCCGAAGCAGCGCTGCGACCACGTCGGATCCCCGCGCCCGTACAGCACGAGGTCTCCGTCGAGCACGCCGGCCTGCACGCGGCCGCTCACGTACAGACTGGTGCGCACGCGGTAGCCGGGCGGCAGCAGCACGGCGGCGGTGGCGGTCACGACCAGCTTGGTGTTGCTCGCCGGCACGGCGAAGCGGTCGGCGTTGCGCTGGTAGAGGATGCGCCCGCCGTCGTCCTGGACGAGGATGCCCCAGCTGGCCCGGTCGAACGGCGGCTGGTCGAGCAGCGTCGTGAGGCGCTGGGCGAGGGAGCCGCGCAGCGGTCGCGTCCGGGGAGCGGGGGCGGCGGCGGGCGTCTGCGCGCCCAGCGCCGAGCTAATGGTAAGCGATGCGAGGATCAGCTTTCGCATAGAGCAGGTCCGTCAGCAGGTTGACCAACACGAATACGACCGACATGAAGAGGATACTGCCCTGGATGGCCGGGAGGTCGCGCCGCTCGATCGCCGCGAGCACGTAGCGGCCCACCCCCGGCCAGGCGAAGATCGTCTCCGTCAGCAGGCTGCCCGTGAGGTAGTTCCCCACGTCGAGCCCGAGCACGGTGATCACCGGGATCAGGGCGTTCCGGAACGCGTGGCGGCCGACCACCGCCAGCTCCGACAGCCCCTTGGCTCGCGCGGTGCGGATGAAGTCGCTCGACAGCACGTCCAGCATCGCGCCGCGCGTCATCCGCGCCAGAAAGGCGACCGATCGCATCCCCAGGGTGAGGGCGGGGAGGATGAGGTACGCCAGCCCTCCCGATCCCGAGGCCGGCAGCCAGCGCAGCGTCACCGCGAAGAGCATGATGAGGAGCAGCCCCACCCAGTACACGGGGAACGACACGCCGAGGTAGGAGAGCAGCATCGCGAACCGGTCGACCACGCCTCCCGGCCGCGCCGCCGCGACCACGCCCAGAGTGATGCCGCTGAGCGCGGCGAACACCATCGCGGCGAGCGCCAGCTGGGCGGTCTTGGGGAAGCGCTCGGCCAGGTCCCGGGCGATGGGCCGCCGCGTGATGTAGGAGCGCCCCAGGTCCCCGCGGACGACGCCCCAGAGGTAGTGGCCGAACTGCACCGGGAGCGGATCGTCGAGCCGCAGCTCCGCCCGCAACCGGGCGATGGTCGCCGAGTCGGCGCGCTCGCCCACCATCTCCAAGACGGGGTCTCCCGGGATCACGTTGAGGAGGAGGAACGTCACCACCAGCACGCCGAACAGCGTGGGGACCGTCAGCGCCAGCCGGCGCCCCAGCATCCGCAGCACGGGGAGCCGCGCCCCTCACGGCGTCCGGCGCACGGCGGTCCAGCGCTGCCCGGTGAAGATCAGAGCCAAGTCCCAGCCCCGCACGTCGGGCCGGTGAGCCCACAGCTCCACGGGGAACCACAGGTACAACCACGGCGCCCCGCGGTAGACGCGCTCGTCGATGCGGCGGTACAGCGCGACGCGGGCCGAGTCGTCCAGAGTGCGGCGCGCGCGCACGAGCAGCGAGTCCGTCTCGGGGTCGTGATAGAAGGAATAGTTGCCGCCGATGCCGGCGTTGCCGCTGAAGAATAAAGGATAGAGGAAGTTCTCGGCGTCCGGGTAATCGGCCCACCAGTCGAGCAGCGCCAGGTCCGCTTTCCCCGACCGGGCTGCCTCGCGCATACTCGCCGCCTCCCGGTCCACGATCGTGACGCGGATGCCGACCTTCTCGAGGTCGGCCTGCACCGCCTGGGCGACGCGCGCCAGGCTCACGTTCGTAGCGGTGCGCCACAGCTCCAGGTCCAGCCCCTTCGGGTATCCGGCCTCGCTGAGGAGCTGCCGGGCGCGCGCGGGATCGTAGCCATAGCCGCGGCGCGTCGTGTCCCCGCCCGGCAATGCGGGGGGAATCGCCCCGCGGGCGACGACGCCGCGGCCGCTCCACACCGTCCTCAGGATCTCCGGCACGTTCACCGCGTAGTTGATCGCCTGCCGCACGCGCACGTCCTGCAGGGCCCCGCGTCGCACGTTCATCGCCACGTACACGGCGCGCAGGCCGGGCTTGCGCACCAGCAGGTCCGGGTGCTCGCGCTCCCAGCGCGCCGTCTCCCCGAACGGCACCTCCACCACGCTCAACCGTCCGGCGTCGAATTCGGCGGCTTGCGTCAACGGCTCGGGGATGATGCGCACGACGAGCGTGTCCGCCTGCGGCGCGCCGCCCCAGTACGCGGGGTTCCTCCCGAAAACCAGGAAGTCGTCATGCTGCCAACGCACGAACTTCCACGGCCCGCTGCCCACCGGGTTCTGCCCGAAATCGGGGGCGGTGGGCGCCGGCACGATTGCCGCCACCGCCATCGCCAGGAACTTGGGGAACACCGCCAGCGGCTCGGTCAACTCGATCGCGACGGCCGTGTCGCCGAGCGGCTGGATGCCCCACACGTCGCTGGCTCTCCGGGAGGCGTAATCCTGGGCGCCCGCGATGGGGAGCAGCGGCCAGGCGCGCCCGCCGGTCGTCGCCGGGTCGAGCACCCGGAGGAAGCTGGCGCGCACGTCGGCCGGCGTCACCGGTCGGCCGTCGTGGAACTTGACGCCCGGTCGCAGGTGGAAGACATAGCGGAGGCCGCCGCGCTCGACGGTCCAGCGGTCGGCGACGCCCGGCAGCAGGCGGCCGTCGGCGTCGAACTGCGTGAGCCCATCGAACAGGCACGTCACCATTTCGCCCGTCGGGACATCGGTCGACAGCGCGGGGTCGAGCGAGCGCGGATCGTACGACTCGTAATAGGCGAGTCCGCCCCCCGTGGCGCCCGCGCGGTCGCGCCCGCAGGCGACGAGGGCGGTGAGCGCGAGACAAAGCGGCAGGGCCAAGGGGCGCATCGATCTCGGTGTCGAAAAGGTTGACAGTCGGGTGCGGGGCGCCCAACATACGGGGACGACGGGACCAAAGTCAATTGCGGGCCTTATGGTTACCCCTGCTCGTCGCCGTGGTGGCGGCGGCGCCGCTCGCCGCGCAGCAGGAGCCGCGCGTGGTGCGCGGGCTATCCTTTAAAGGCAATCACGCGTTGGACAATCTCACGCTGGAAACCGCGATCGCGACCCCTAAGTCCGGCTACTTCGCCCGCCAGTGGTGGCTGCGCTGGCTGGGGCTGGGCGAGAAGCGCTACTTCGACGAGGTCGAGTTCCGGCGCGATGTCGTGCGGCTGGTGCTGCTGTACCGCCAGAGCGGCTACATGGACGTCGTGGTGGACACGGTGGTGCGCCGGGCGGCGAGAGACGTGTGGGTCACGTTCCGCATCGCCGAGGGCGAGCCGGTGCGCGTCACGCGCATCGACATCCGGGGGCTCGACCCGGTGACCTACGACCCGCGCAAGCTGCGGCGCGAGCTGCCGCTCCAGGTCGGCGACCCCTTCGACCGCTACCTGTTCCAGGCGTCAGCCGACACGATCGCCAGCCGGCTGCGCAACCGCGGGTTCCCCTACGCGCAGGTGCTGCGGAATTTCGACTCGGACGCCGCGGCGCACACCGCGCAGATTGCGTTCGACGTGGACCCCGGGCCGCACGTCCGCATCGGCGACGTGCAAGTGCAGGGTCTGGACCGCATCGACACCGCGACGGTGCTGCGCGTGCTGTCGATCCGGCCCGGCGATCCCTACCGGCAGGACCAGATCTACCAGAGCCAGCGCGACCTGTACGGGTTGGGGGTGTTCCGCTCGGCGAGCGTGACGCTGGTGGATTCGGCGCCGCGCGGGCCGTCGGACAGTCTCGTCCGCCTCCTGGTGCGGGTAGTGGAAGGGCCGCGGCACGGGATCCGCTTCGGGGCGGGCTACGGGACGGTGGACTGCTTCCGGTTCCAGACCGGCTGGGTGGGGCGGAACTTCCTGGGCGGGGCCCGCGCGCTCGACGTCTCTGGCCGGGTCTCCAAGATCGGGGTCGGGTACCCGCTGGACGCCGGCTTCGAGCAGAACGTGTGCGAGTCCCTGCGGCCCGACCCGACATCGGACACCCTGAACTACAGCGCCGGGGTCACGCTCACGCAGCCCGCGTTCCTGTCGCCGCGCCACGCCGCCAGCGTGGGGCTGTTCGCCGAGCGGCGGTCGGAATTCCAGGCGTACACCCGCCAGGCGATCGGCGCCAACCTGGCGCTGACCCTCAACGCGCGCCGCAACGTTCCCGTCACGCTGGGCTACGGAATCTCGTTGGGGCGGACCAGCGCGGACCCGGCCAGCTTCTGCAGCCTGTTCCGCGTCTGCGCCGACAGCGACCGGGCGATCCTCGAGGCGCGCCGCCGCTTCGCGGCCGTCACGGCGACGGCCGTGCGCGACCGCATCAATTCGATCCTGGACCCGACCGAAGGGAGCCTGGCGACGTTGAGCCTTGCGCATACGTCCCGTCTGGTGGGCTCGGATACGCTCTACGAATTCAACCGGGGGGAGCTCGAGATCTCCAAGTACTATCCGTTGGGGCGCCGAGGCACGTTCGCGTGGCGCGTGCGCGGCGGGACGATCCTGCCGCAGCGCATCACCCTGTCCGGCCAGGGCGTCCGGCTCGTCCCGCCCGACCAGCGCTTCTATGCGGGCGGACCGAACTCGGTGCGGGGCTACGGACGCAACGAGCTGGGGCCGCGAGTCTACGTGCAAGAGCTGGTGCGGATCGATTCGACGGGGGACAGCGTCTACAACCCGGTGCGCCCCGTGCCGACGGGCGGCAACACCGTCTTCGTCATGAACGCCGAGCTGCGGTTCGCCACGCCGCTGCTGCCGCAGCGCATGCGGGTCGGGGTATTCGTGGACGCCGGCCAGGTGTGGGAGCGGGGGCAGGAGGCCGTCACCCTGAAGAGCCTGCGCGTGACGCCGGGTGTGGGATTGCGGTTCACGACCCCTCTCGGGCCGGTGCGCCTCGACGCCGCCTACAACGGCTCGGTGCCGCAGCCGGGGCCGCTGCTCTTTCAGAACGACATCACCGGACAGATCAGCGTCATCCAACCGTCGTACCGGGTGCCGCGGCCAGGGACGTTCTGGCGGCGAATCGTCTTCCAGTTCGCCGTGGGGCAGGCGTTCTGATGGTGCGCCGCTCGCTGGGCACCGCGCTGTGGTCGCTCGTCGGGCTGGTGGCCTGCACGCTCGGCGGCCTCTCCGCGCTGGTGGGCACGGACGCGGGGCGGGCCCTGCTCGCCGCCGCGGCACGCGGGGCGTTCCACCGCGTCGTGGCCGGTCGCGTCGAGGTGGGCGGCATCGGGGGCTCGCTGCTCACCGGCGTCGTATTGAACGACGTGGTGATCTACGACCCCGACTCGACGCTCGTGGCCCGGCTGCCGCACGCCGAGCTCGACTACAACCCCCTCGACTTTGTCGCGGGCCGCATCGTGCTGAGCGGGGTCACTCTCGATCACCCGTACATCGACCTGGTCCAGCACAAAAACGGCAAGTTGAACCTCGCCGAGCTGCTGAGGCTCGGCGGGCCGCCATCGGGGCGGCCTCCGGCCCTGGTGCTGCTGCGCAACCTGAGGATCGAGGACGGCACCGTCGCAGTGCGGCTCCAGGACCGTCCCAGCCCGGACGACTCGGCCCACGAAATCGAGGACGCGGGCCGCGACGGGCGGCGCCGGGTGCGGCGCTTCGAGCACCTCACGGCCCGGATCGCGGCTTTGCGCCTCTCCTCGCCGCGGGAGCGGGGGATCGAGGCCGACATCGGCGCCCTCGCCGTCCTCTCCAGCGACCCGGGCCTGCGCGTCACCGACCTCCAGGGTCGCATCCGCATCGCCGGCGATTCGCTCAACGCCGACTTGCAGCACGTGGGCATGCCGGGGTCGCGCTACAGCCTCGCCGGCCGGCTGCGCTGGCCCCGGGACACCGTGCTCTACGACCTCGCCGCCAAGGCGGACTCGGCGACGCTCACCGACCTCAGGTTCGTGAGCCGCCGCTTCCCCGTCGGCGCCGTCTTGAAGGGCAACGTGGAGATCCGCTCACATGGCGGGCGCCTGCTGGAAGTCCATATCGATCCGCTCGATCTCGGCTACCGCGGCGGCCGGCTGACGGGTCGGCTCACCGCCGTGAGCGCCGCGGATTCGGGCCTCGTGGCGTTGCGCCAGACCGATGTGCAAGCGAGCGATCTGGACCTGGGGCTGGCGCATGCGTTCCTCGACAGCCTGCCGTTCTACGGCCGGCTCACAGGCCACACGCGGGCCGAAGGCGCCTTCAGCCGGCTGGCCCTCGAGGTGGACTGGAGCTTCCGCGACTCGCTCGTGCCCGCGTGGCCCGAGACGCGGCTGCGTGGCCACGGCGACGTGGACCTGTTGTCCGGTGGCTTGGCGTTCCGGGGATTCGGCGTCGAAGCGGCGACCGTGGACCTGCGGACGGTGCGGCGGCTCGCGCCGGCGATGGCGTTGAACGGCGTGCTCGACGCGGCGGGGACCCTCACCGGACCGTATCGCGACGCCCAGTTCAGCGGCACCCTGCGCCACCGCGACGGCGAGGGCCCCGCAAGCTCCGTCCGCGGCACCGTGCGGCTCGACCTGCGCGGAGAAACGCTGGGCGTCTTCGCCGACGTGACCGCGGATTCGCTGTCGTTCGACGGCTTGCGGCCGAGCTTCCCGGGTCTGCCGCTGATGGGAGCCGTGGGCGGGACAATCCGGTTGGCGGGTCCGCTCACCGCTCTTCGGGCGCATGTCGACGTGGGGACCGAGCGCGGCGGCCGCGTGCAAGGCGACGCGGAGCTCGGCCTCGGCGCGTCGCGGCTCGCGGCGCGGGAGATCGCCCTGCGGCTCGCGGACGTCGACCTCTCCCGCTGGATCCGGGGCGGGCACGCGCCCCCCACACGGTTGAGTCTCGCGGCGACGGGCGGGGTGGCCGCGGACAGCGGCGAGCCGCCGGGGGGCGCGATCGAGGCGCGGCTCGGCCCGTCGTTCTTCGGCGGCGCGGCCCTCGATTCCGGCGCCGCGCGGCTGCGGTTCGCGGACCGCCGCGTGCACGTGGACTCGCTGGCCGTGTTCCAGCCCGGCCTCCTCACGACCGGCGCCGGATCCCTGGGGTGGCGTCGCCCCGCCGGGGGTTCGCTCACGCTCGACTTCGACGCCGACAGCTTGAACAGCCTCGATTCCCTGGTCACGTGGATCACCGGGGGCGGCCGGGACGGCGGTGACAGCCGGGCAAAGGGGGCGCTCGGCGGGACGGCGCGAGTGTCGCTCACGCTCACCGGCGCCCTCGACTCGCTCGCGATCGAGGGGCGGGGCAGCCTCGAGCGCTTCCAGCTCGGCGCCTGGCGCGTGCCCGCGGCGCGGGCGCACGCGATGTTCGAGCCGGGCCCCGTGCCGGTCTTCGTGCTCGACGCCGCGGCGGATTCCATCGCGCTCGGGCGTCTGGGCTTCGGCGCCGCGGCCGCGGTCGCGCGCGGCTCCCGCGATTCGCTCACGTGGTTCGCCCGCTCG
>QHVC01000157.1 GCA_003222205.1 Gemmatimonadota bacterium
ATCCCGGGCATCTTGATGTCGGTGACGATCGCATTGTAGTCCCGGGTGGCGATGCGGTCGAGCGCGGCCGCCGCTGAGTCGGCCGTGTCCACCGTCAGCCCGACCATGCGCAGCTGGAGGGCCTCGGGAAGCGCCTGCAGCAACGCCGGATCGTCGTCGACGATGAGGACGTGCGCCGCCGTCATGCCAGGGAGGTGTCCGCGGCGCCGGCGGGCGCCAGGGGCAGCTGGATCCGGAAGGTGGCGCCTTCGCCTGTGGATGGGGGGCTCACGACCGAGATCGTGCCGCCGTGATCCTTGATGATCCCATAGGTAATGGAGAGGCCCAGACCGATGCCTTTCCCGACCTCCTTGGTGGTGAAGAACGGATCGAAGACCCGCCCCTCGAGCTCGGGCGGAATCCCGTGCCCGGTATCGGTGACCGCGACCTCGACCGCGCCGGCGCCGACCGCACCAGTGATGCGAATCGCCTTCCGTGGCGCGTCGGCCACGGCATCGCGCGCGTTCGTCAGCAGGTTGATGAAGACCTGCTCCAGCTGGATGGGATTCCCCAGGACCACGGGCTCCTCCGGACCCAGGTCGACCGTCACCTCGACCTCGCGCAAGTGGAGCTGCTCCTGCACGAGGGACAGCGCCTGCTCGATCACCTGCCTCAAGGAGATCGGCTCGCGGCTGACGGGTGCCGCCCGTCCGAACGTGCGCAAATGGGAGATGATCTCCGTGGCCTTGCCGACCTGTTGCATGGCGCGGTGCAGCTCACGGACGATGCGCCCATGGTCCGCGGCGCCGAGCTCGATGAGGTCGACGGCGTTGCCGACGAACAAGGCGGTGTTGTTGAGGGGGTTGTTGAGCTCGTGGGCGACGCCGGTAGTGAGCTCGCCGAGGGTGGCCAGTTTCCCCGCCTGGACCAACTGCTCTTGTTTCTCACGCAGTTCCTGTTCGCGCCGCTGCATCTCGATCGTGGTCTCCCGCAGGTCCCCCATAATGTGAATCGTGGCCTTGCGGCTGGCCTCGAGATGCAGCTGGTCCGTGCGCGAATCCTGCAGCAGGTGCAGCAAGGCCCGACGGGAGTTGTCGAGCCGCTCAGTCTGGTGGGCCAGACGTCGACGGTCGTCTTCGTAGTCGGCCAAAATGTGCAGCATGGCCTTCCGCTGGTTGGTGAGGCGCTTGTTGACCTCGCTCAGGTCGCTCATGATGTGGAGCATCGCACGGCGCTGGGCGTCGCCTTTGCGCACGCGGCGCTCCAGCGTCTCCACGTCCGCGCGGAGGCGGCGTTCGGTCGGTGTCCCGGCCCCTCCCCTGCGCTCCGTGACCGCGCGCCGACGGTCCGCTCTCGCGGTCTCCGGCATGGCGATCAGGTCCTTCCCGCCCGAAGCCGGTCCCCTTCTTTGCGCAAGTTCTCCAGTTCCTTCTCGAGGGCGATCATCTTCAGCTCGCGGCCGACGACGACCTCCTCGAATTTTTCCAGATCCAAGATCTTCTCCTGCAGCTCGCTTTTGGATTTCTCCAGGTCCTGAACCACCTTCGCGTACTCGCGCATGTCGCGCAGAATACCGATGGCGCCGATCACCCTGCCGTCCGGGTCGCGCAGCGCCGAGGCGTTGAGGGTCGTGGGGATCACCTCCCCGCTCGCGCTCCGCGGGTTGAGGCGGGCGTTGCGGGTGACGCCCCGCGCCACGACCTCCCGCAGCGCCGCCGTGAACTCCCGCGTCTCCTCGGGGCTGATGAAGCGCGACAGTGACTGCTCGAGGAGCTCGTCTTGGCGGAAGCCGAGCAGCTGGGAAACCGCGTCGTTGGCCTGCAGGATCTTGCCTTCGAGGTCGGACACGAACACCGGGTCGGGGGCGTTCTTGATCAAGCTCTCGGCGTAGGCGCGGGCCTTGTCCAGCTCGCGCATGTCGCGCAGAATGCCGATCACGCCGATCGCGCGACCGTCAGGATCGCGCAACGCGGAGGCGTTCAAGCTCGTGGGGATGACCTCGCCGCTCGCGCTGCGCGGGTTCAGGACCACGTTCCGCATGACACCCCGCTCGACCACTTCGCGCAGCGCTGCCGTGAACTCCCGCGTTTCCTCGAGGCTGATGAAGCGCGAGAGCGACTGCTCGAGCACCTCATCTTGGCGGAACCCGAGCAGCTGGGAGACCGCATCGTTGGCTTGCAGGATCTTGCCTTCGAGGTCGGACACGAACACCGGGTCCGGGGCGTTGGCGATGATGATGTCGGCGTCGAGCGAGGCGTAGACGGTGCCACGTCGCGTACCGAATCCGGGCCCAGTAGTAGCCATGGTACCTCCCTCACGTACGGCAGCGCCGCGATCGGTGGGCCTCGGTCCTCACGCGATCCTGGACGTTGCATCGCAACCATCAGGCACAGATCGCGCCGACTGGGGCGCGACGGACTGCTTTAGCAAGTGCTGCATTTACAGGGAGTTCGGTCGATGTCACAAGACCACTGTTGCGACTGGTCAACACTTAGCAGACGCCCCATGTTGCCGCGTCGCTACAGCCGCGCTGACGAGGAACGGCAGAACTGGCGGCGCTACGGTTGCAGGTCCGCTTACCATCTCCCCAAGACGGGCCGCCTGTGGAGCGCCCCGCCAACACCCCGGTCTTGCCGGAACGATTCCTGCCGTAGGTTCCAATTGCCATGACGACCGTCAGGTCGAAGCCTCAAGGCTTCACGCTCATCGAGATCCTCGTCGTGATCATCGTGCTCGGCCTGCTCGCCGCGCTGGTCGGCCCCCGCATCCTTGGCAGAGTCTCCGAAGCGAAGAGCGCGACCGCGCGCACCCAGATCGACCTGCTCGGCTTGGCGCTCGACAACTACCGGTTGGACAACGGGGAGTACCCCACCACCGAGCAGGGCCTGGCGGCGCTCCAGGAAAAGCCCTCTCGCGAACCACTGCCGCTCAACTGGCGTGGACCCTATCTGAAGAAGGCCGTGCCGCTCGACCCCTGGGGCCGCCCGTACCTCTACAAGAGCCCCGGCGAGCACAACCCCACCGGGTACGACCTCTTCACCTTCGGTCGCGACGGGCAACCGGGTGGCGAAGACGAGGACGCCGACATCACGAGTTGGCAGTAAGCCCGGTCTCAGGGCGAGCGGATCTCGCAGGTGAGCGGGTCGAGCGCCACGGCGCTCGCCGCTGCCGCGCTCCGCAGGTCGAAGGCGCAGCTCCCGAGCGGCGACACCATGAGCGTGACCGAGGCGGTGAGAAACGGCGGCACGCGCCCGGTGGCAAGCGAGCCCCGGGACGGATCGGCTCCGGCCTCCATCCGCCACTGCCCCGTGGGATCAACATGCACGTAGACGACTTCTCCGCGGCGCGCCGCAACTTCGCGAGCGCTGCCGAGGAGCGCATTGATGGCAGACTGGTCGCGGTGGCGTGGGAGGAGGGTGGGCACAACCAGCACCGCCACGAGGCCCATGAGGATGAGCACGACGAGGATCTCGATCAGCGTGAGCCCGGACCGACGAGGCATTTCCGGCCCTCCAGAGCCACCGGTCGGATTTGAACCGACGACCGCTCGATTACGAATCGAGAGCTCTACCACTGAGCTACGGTGGCGGCGGATCCAAAGTTAGCAACTTCCGCCACGCATGTGCAGCCCGGGGAACCGCGGGCGCCAATCTTCGTGCACACGCACGCGTACCCCACTCGCAAGGTGTAAGTGTTACGATTGGCCTGGAAGAACAAGTGGAGACAGGCCAAGTGGACATCAAGAGAAGTGGCTCCCAGCCCTCCGGCAAAGGACCCGCCGAGTGGTTCACCGGCACGGTGCGCATTGACCCGCTGTTCCAGGCCCCCGATCCGGCACGCGTGGCGGGCGCCAGTGTCACGTTCGAGCCCGGTGCCCGGACCGCCTGGCACACGCACCCGCTCGGCCAGACCCTGATCGTCACAGCTGGGTGCGGCCGCGCGCAGCGCTGGGGAGGGCCGATCGAGGAGATTCGGCCCGGCGACGTGGTCTGGTTCCCGCCGGGTGAGAAGCACTGGCACGGCGCCACGGCCACGACCGCCATGACGCACATCGCTATTCAGGAACAGCTCAATGGCAAGGCCGTAGACTGGATGGAAAAGGTCAGCGACGAGCAATACCAGGCCTGATGACGGGCGGGGGCAGGTCAATCCGTCCTGGAAGGAGCAGTCAAGAAGAAGCCTCTTTCGAGGCCAATCAAGGAGATCCCGTGACTGACAAAACTGACAAGAGGGTTTGGTTCATTACCGGGGCCGGCCGTGGCATGGGTGTCGATTTCGCCAAGGCCGCCACGCCGACCGCACCGCAGAGCAGATGAAGTGGTGGCAGGCACAGAGTGGCCGACAAGGCGGCGACCCGGCGAAGCTCGCGCGGGCGCTGGTCGCGATCGCCAGCGAGGAGCCCCCGCCGCGCCGGTTCATCGCCGGCGCCGACGCCATCGCCCTCGCCGAGCAGCATGTCGCGGATCTCCAGGCGCAGATCGCTGCTCACCGCGAGC
>QHVC01000159.1 GCA_003222205.1 Gemmatimonadota bacterium
TTCACCCATCGTTTTCTCAACAAGGCGTCAGCGACGCACCGCATGGGCGAGTACGCTACGGCGAAAACGCGATTGGGCACGCTCTTGCCGGGGAACCCCCGTCTTTGGGTTCACGCAGAAGACTTCATCAACCTCCTCTACTGGATGGTCCTGAGACTACGGGGAGGGGGCAGGACGGTGAGTCGGGAGTTGCTAGGGAAGACGCTCTTGCTTGCAGTGCCTCTTGAGGACATAGTCCTGGAGCCGATGTTTGCTGAGTTACTGCGTCGACTTTCATAGTCCAGCGGACGAAGTTCACCCCCACCGCTCCCCCTTCACCAACTCCGCCACGATGTCCGCCGCGGTCCGGCCCGCCGCCTCGGCGGCGAAATTGATCACCAGCCGGTGCGTCATCACCAAGGGCGCTGCCGCCTTCAAGTCCTCATAGTCCGGCATCGGCCGCCCCTCGAGGGCCGCCCGCGCCTTGGCGCCCAGCACCAGATACTGCGACGCCCGCGGGCCCGCCCCCCACGAGATGTATTCCTTAATGAAGGGCGGCGCCGAGGGGTCGTTGGGCCGCGTGCGCCGCACCAGCCCCACCGCCGCTCCCACCAGCGCCTCCGTCACCGCGATCCTCCGCACCAGATGCTGCAGCGCCAACACGTCCTCGGCGGTCAGGACGGGACGGATCTCCACGGGCTCGTCCGCCGTCGTGGCCGCCACGATACGCCGCTCCTCCTCGGGCGAGGGGTAGTTGACGCGCAACTCGAACATGAAGCGGTCGAGCTGCGCCTCGGGCAACGGATACGTTCCCTCCTGCTCGATCGGGTTCTGGGTGGCGAGGACAAAAAACGGCGCCGGCAACGGGTGCGTCCTGCCCCCCGCCGTCACCTGATGCTCCTGCATCGCCTGCAGCAACGCGGCCTGGGTCTTCGGCGGCGTGCGATTCACTTCGTCGGCGAGGACAATATTCGCGAACACGGGGCCGGGCACGAACCGGAAGGCGCGCTTGCCGGTCGCCTGGTCCTCTTCGAGGATCTCCGTTCCCGTGATGTCGGCGGGCATCAAGTCGGGCGTGAACTGGATGCGCGAGAACTTGAGCTCCAGCGCCTCGGCGACGCTCTGCACCATCAGCGTCTTGGCGAGCCCCGGCACGCCGACCAGCAGCGCGTGACCGCCCGAGAACACGGCGGTCAAGATGCCGTCGAGGATGTCCTTCTGGCCCACGATGCGGCGGCCGACGTGCGCGAGCAGGTCCCGCCGCGCGGCGGCGAGGCGCTCCAGCAGCTCCAGGTCACCGGCCGTCCGGGAACCGGCAACGGGGGGCGAGGAAGGGTTGGGGGGCATGGGGTCGGGGTTACGTTAGCACATCATACCACCAAGCGCCACATAAAGTTGCACCATTTGCCGTTTGCTTG
Organism: Gemmatimonadota bacterium; assembly: GCA_003222205.1. Lineage (GTDB taxonomy): Bacteria > Gemmatimonadota > Gemmatimonadetes > Gemmatimonadales > GWC2-71-9 > QHVC01. The sequence goes on from QHVC01000159.1 coordinate 1,398, forward strand.
CGCTTTTTTTCACAAGCGCATAACTTCCCGGCGTTCCGATGCCGGACGACAAGCAATCTCCCCCCCCCGCTGCGCGTGGCTTCGGCGAAGGGTATGAGTACGTCGCGCTGGCCCTCGCCGTCCCCGTCGCGATGCTGCTGTTCGGGGGCGCGGGCTGGCTCGTGGACGGCTGGCTGCACACGCGGCCGCTGTTCGCCATCGCGGGCGGCTTCGTCGGCGCGTTCGCGGGCACGATGCGGATCTACTACCGCGTAACAGGGGCGGACAGGGGCGGACAGGGACGGACGGAGGCGGACAAGGGCGGACGGGGGCGGACGGGACGGACCGAGTGAGGGTGCTGGTCCGACTGGCGGCAGCCGGTGCGGGGCTGGTGGTGGTGGCGGGCGTGTTCGGCGGCTGGCCCGCGGCGCTGGGCGGGGGCGTGGCGCTCGTGGCGCAGCTCGCGGCGGTCGCGATCTTGCGACCCGCGATGACCGCCCCGCAGCCCGTGTTCATGGCGCGCTGGCTCGGTGGCATGGGGATCCGCGCGCTGGCCCTGGGAGCGCTGCTCGCCGTCGTGGCGACCCATCGGACGACCGTGCCGCCGCTCCCGACGTCGCTCGGCTTCCTCGGCGTGCTGCTGCCGCTGCTGTTCACGGAGACCCGGGTTCTGAAATGACGCTCCAAGGCCCCGACATCGGCGCGGTGATCTTCGCCGAAACGTCCGACTCCCACCTCATCGAGCTGCCGTTCGGGCTCGGCGAGTGGAAGTTACCCACCGGCTGGAAGCTGTTCGGGCTCGACGTCTCCCCCACCAAGCACGTGGTGTTCATGCTGGTCGCGGCGGCGCTGGTGTTTCTCACGATCTGGTACGCGGGGCGGCAGGTGCAGCGGCGCCACGCCCAGGGCCGGGCGCCCGGCGGATTCGGCGCGGGCGTAGAGGCGCTGGTCTTGTTCGTCAGGAACGACGTTGCGGTCGCCAACATCGGCCATGGCGGCGAACGCTTCGCGCCCTACGTACTCACCCTGTTCTTCTTCATTCTCTATTGCAACCTGCTGGGGCTGTTCCCCTGGGGGGCGACGGCCACGGGCAACCTCGCCGTCACGGGCGCGCTGGCGCTCACGGCATTCCTGACGATCGAGGTCTCGGGGCTCGTGGCGCTGGGACCCAAGGGGTACCTCAAGACCATCGTGTTCGTGCCGCCCGGCATGAAGGGCCTCGGCGCGGTGTTGATGGCGCTGATCATGACGCCGATCGAGATCATCGGGAAGCTGGTGAAGCCGTTCGCGCTGTGCCTGCGGCTGTTCGCCAACATGACGGCGGGGCACTTCGTGGTGTTCGCACTGCTCGGCCTGATCTTCCTGTTCGGCAACTGGGGCGTGGCGGCGGGATCGGTGGCGTTCGTCACGTTCATGATGCTCCTGGAGCTGCTGGTGGCGTTCCTCCAGGCCTATATCTTTGCGCTGCTCACGTCGGTGTTCATCGGCATGATGCAGCATGCGCACTAGGAGAAAGTTGTCGCAGGTTGCGGACGCCGAGACGCTGAGTGGACGGCGAGGCGGCAAGGTGCACGACACTCCCACGACTCACTGGGGAACGACATGGTCGACATTCTGATGCTGGCGCAGGGCGCGGTGCAGGGGGCGGCGGACGCGGCCGCGGTGGCCAAGAACACCAACGCCCTGCTCGGCGCGGGCTTGGGGCTCGGCCTCGCCGTGATCGGCGCGGGGCTCGGCATCGGGCGCATCGGCGGCCAGGCGGTCGAGGCGATCGCCCGGCAGCCGCAGGCCTCCGGCGATATCCGCGGCGCGATGATCCTGACCGCGGCGCTGATCGAAGGCGTGGCGCTGGCCGCGCTGGTGTTCGCGCTGCTGTTCAAGCTCATCAAGTGAGCCTGCCGGCGCTGCTGCTCGCCGTTCAGGAGGGTGGTGCAGAAGGGGGCGGGGGCAGCCCCTTCGACATCAACCCGGGGCTGATGATTTGGACGGTCGTCGTCTTCCTCGTGTTGCTGGTCCTGCTGTGGAAGTTCGGCTGGCCGGCGCTCCTCAAGTCGGTCGAGGAGCGGGAGCGGCGCATCCAGCACCAGCTCGACGAGGCCGAAAAGGCGCGCGCCGAGGCGGCGCAGCTGCTGGAGCAGCAGCGGCGCGGCCTCGAGCAGGCCCGTGCCGAGGCGCAGGAAATCCTCGCCAAGGCGAAGGCCGTGGCAACGCAGGAGCGCGAAGTGCTGCTCGCCAGGACCCGCGAGGAGCAGGAGCAGCTGCTCGACCGCGCGCGCCGTGAGATTGACGCCGAGAAGGAGAAGGCGATCCTGGCGCTGCGCAAGGAAGCCGTGGACCTGGCGATCGCGGCGGCCTCGAGGCTGATCGAGGAGAAGCTCGACGACGAGGCCAACCGCCGGCTGGTGCTGGAGTACCTGGCCAGCCTCGAGCAGCGGCCGTGACGCCGTGAAGCACGCCACCATCGCCCGCAACTACGCCCAGGCGCTGTTTGCCGCCGGGGAGGCGAAGGGCGAGGTCGAGCGGTTCGGAGACCTGATGGACGCGGTGGCGGGCGCCGTCCAGGCGGATTCCCGCATCGCTATCGTGCTGGACTCACCGCGCGTGGCCAAGACGGTGAAGGCCGACCTGTTGGAGCGCGCCCTGGGCGACGCGGCGCCGGCGGAGTTCGTGCGGTTCCTGCAGGCGGTGGTGCGGCGTGGGCGACAGGGGCTGCTCGGGGAGATCTCCCAGGCGTACCAGGAGCTGGTAGATCGGCGCCTCAACCGGGTGCACGCCGGCGTAGTGGTGGCGCGGGAGGCCGACGAGCGGCTGCAGCAGCAAATGACGGAACGGTTGACGCAGGCGCTGCGGAAGGAGGTGCGGGCCCACTTTCGCACCGACCCGGGCATTCTGGGCGGCGTGGTGGTGCGTGTGGGGGACCGCGTCTACGACGGTTCGGTGCGGCGGCGGCTCGCGGTCTTGAAGCGCAGGATGCTGACCGGCGAGTAGGGACAGACAACGGCCCGGGAGCGATCCCGGGCCGTTTCGCGTCTCAGTTACCGA
>QHVC01000160.1 GCA_003222205.1 Gemmatimonadota bacterium
ATGGCCGTGGCCGTCACCGCCGGCGACCGGTACGGGAAGGGTGAAGCGAAGCTCCTCGTGACGCGACCGCTGCTGGCCCGGCCCGCGCTGCCGCGCTTCGACCGCGAGGGCGATCAGTTCACCGCGGGCGTTGTGGTCAATTCGCGGCTCGGCGGCACCCCGACCGTGACCGTCGAGGCGCGCGCGCAGGGCGTGGTCCTCGCCGAGCCGCCGGCGAAGAGTGCGACCCTGGAGGCGGGCCGCGGGCGCGAGGTGCGCTTCGCGTTCCGCGGTCTGCCGGGCGACACGGCGACCTTCACGTTCAAGGTCTCGGGCGGCGGCGAAGCCGATGCGGTGCAGACGCGGATCCCCGTGCGCCTGCCGTACCGGCCGCGCGCGTTCGAGGTGGCGGGGACGCTGGCCGACACCGCATCGGCGGAGTTCGTGTTCCCGGAGCCGCTCGACCCCGTGCGCTCGCGGCTCGAGCTCCACTACGGGGCGTCGCCCCTCGCGCTGCTGCGCGGCTACCGGCAAACGCTGCGCATCTACGCGTACTACTGCACCGAGCAGGTGTCGAGCATCGCCCTGCCGCTGATCGCGCTCTACCAGGCGCAGAAGCAGCTCGGCGGCGCGCCGCTGCTCGGCGGCGATCCGCAACAGGAGATCCGCGAGGCGGTGGCGATCCTGAGCCAACGCCAGCGCGACGACGGCGGCATCGGGCTGTGGAGCCGCACCGATTGGACGAGCCCGTGGCTCACCGCGTGGGCCGGACGCACCCTGCTCGCGGCGCGCGGGGCGGGCGTGCCCGTGAGTGACACGGTGCTGGGCCGGCTCGCCGACTATCTCTCCACCCAGCTGCACAGCCCGCAGCGGCTGTACATCCCCGTCTCCTACTTCTGGGAGAACCGCAAGGCGTGGCTCAGCGAGCAGACCGCGGCCGTGGATTTCCTGTCGCGCTACGGGCGCCCCGACGTCCCCATGGAGAACTCGCTGTTCCAAATCGGGCTGCAGCTCTCCTGGGAGGACCGGGCGCTGCTCGCCGAGATCCTGGCGCGGCGCCGCCAGCTCGACCTGGCCCGACAGATCCTGGCCGCCACGCTGCGCGACGTGCGCGTCGAGGGACGGCGCGCCGTGCTGCCGGAAGAATCGAGCGCGAAATACTTCTATTTCACATCGGAGGTGCGGCCCGCCGCCCGCCTGCTCTCGGCGCTGCTCGCGGTCGACCCCACCAACCGCATGATCGGGCCGCTGGTCGAAACGGTGGCGCAGCGTGGCCGGGCCGCCGCAGGCGGCTGGTGGTGGTGGGACACCCAGGATTACGCCGCCGCCGCGCAGGCGCTGGTCACCTACGAGTGGCAGCGGCGCCAGGCCGCCGGCCGGCCGCTGCGCCTCTCCCAGGGCGCCCGCGTCCTGTTCGAGACCGCCGACGCCGGCGTGGCGCGCGACACGAGCTTCGCGCTGACGGGGCTCCTCGCCGCGCAGCCGGACGGCAAACAGGCGCTGCGCGTGGCGCTCGCCTCCGCGACGCCAGGCGCGCCGGTGTTCTTCTACCTGACGGTGCGCGAGGTGCCGAAGGACCGCCCCGTCCGGCCGGCCGACGCCGGTATCAAGGTCGAGCGCTGGTACGAGCGCTACGCGGCGGCGACGCCGGTGACGAGCGTCGCCGAGGGCGACTTGGTGCGCGTGAAGGTACGCATTACCGTGCCGGTGCTGCGCAACTTCGTCGTCGTGGACGACGCCCTCCCCGCGGGGCTCGAGGCGGTGGATCTCTCCCTGCGCACGGCGGGGCTGCCGCCGGTCGCCCGCGCGGAGCCGGAGAACGAGAGCGAGCCGGCGGGCGCCACCGCCTGGGCCTACGGCTGGTGGGATTCGGGGTGGTGGTCGCCGTTCGACCACCGCGAGCTGCGCGACGACCGTGTCGTGTTCGTGGCGACGACGCTGTGGCCCGGGACCTACACGACCACGTACGTGGCGCGCGCCACGACGCCCGGGGTGTTCGTGCGCCCGCCGGCGCACGCCGAGGAGATGTACAACCCGGGCGTCAACGGCCGCAGCGACGGCGGCATTTTCACCGTGACCGCGAAGCCCAAATGAGGAGGCTGTCCATGAACCGCTTCTCCCCTCTCGTATCCTCGATGCTGCTGGCCGCCGCTCCCGCGGCGGCGCAGACGGCTCACGACCTGCCCTTGAAACACGCGCCGGCGAAAACCACCGCCGCCATCACGCCGGCCGACCTCATGACCCGCCTGTACATCTTCGCGGACGATTCGATGCAGGGGCGCGAGGCGGGCATGCCGGGCAATGTGAAGGGCACCAATTACATCGCCGCCGAGATCCGCCGCCTGGGGCTGGTTCCCGCGGGCGACAGCGGCACCTACTTCCAGACGATCCCGCTCAAGACCCGCGAGTTCGATACGACGTCCACGTTCTCGGTGGGCGGCGCGTCGCTGGCGGTGTTCGCCGACTACGTGCCCAACGCGCGCGTCCCCGTGGTGAACGTCGCGATGCCGATCGTCTACGGCGGCGACCTCGCCGACACGGCGCACCACATCGCCCCGGAGCAGGCGGCGGGCAAGCTGGTCGTGTTCTCCGCCAAGGCGGGGCTCATCGGGCGCCGCGTTCGCACCCCCACGCTCCCCGGGGTCGCGGGCGTCGCCGTGATCGGGCTGGACAGCCTGCCGCCACTGTTCCGGGCCTTCTTCCGGCGGCCGCAGTCGTTCGTCGACGACATCCCGCCCGGCGCGCCGCCGCCGACACCGACGTTCCTGATCTCCAGCGGGGCGGCAGGCCGGATGTTCGGTAAGCCACTCGACTCGCTCACCCTCGGCACCACCGGCGCCACCGCGGCGATCACGATGCGCTACACGACGACGCCGGTGCCGGATCCGGCGCGCAACGTCGTCGCCATCATCCCCGGCAGCGACCCCAAGCTCAAGGGCGAGTACGTGGCGATCGGCGGGCATAACGACCACATCGGGCTGGCGCGCCCGGTGGACCACGACTCGATCCGCATCTTCAACGAGATCGTCCGCCCCGAAGGCGCGGACGACGCCCGCAAGCAGCCGACGCCCGAGCAGCTGGCGCAGGTGAGCCAGCGCCTCGCCGCCTTCCGCGCCGCGCACCCCGGGCACACGCGCATCGATTCGATCAGCAACGGCGCCGACGACGACGGCTCCGGCTCGGTCTCGGCGCTCGAGATCGCCGAGTACTTCGCGACGATGAAGCAGAAACCGAAGCGGTCGCTGATCTTCGTGTGGCATGTGGGCGAGGAGAAGGGCCTGCTGGGCTCGCGGTTCTTCACCGACCACCCCACCGTGCCGCGCGATTCGATCGTGGCGCAGCTCAACATGGACATGGTGGGCCGCGGCGCGGCGGGCGACGAGACGGGACGCACCAAAGATTCGGTGGCGCTGCACGGCGGCCCCGGCTACCTGCAGCTCGTGGGGTCGCGCCGCCTGTCGACCGAGCTGGGCGACCTGGTCGAGCAGGTGAACACCCAGGGGCACCACAACCTGACCCTCGACTACGCCCTGGACGCCGACGGCCACCCCTCCAACATCTACTGCCGCAGCGATCACTACGAGTACGCCCGCTACGGCATCCCCATCGTGTTCTTCACCACCGGCCTGCATCGCGACTACCATCAGGTCACCGACGAACCCCAGTACATCGACTACGAGCATATGGCGCGGGTCGATCGGCTGGTGGCCGACGTGGCGCTGCGCGTGGCGAACCTCGACCACCGCGTCGTGGTGGACAAACCCAAGCCCGACCCGAACGGGCAGTGCCGGCAGTAGGCTGGACGCCGAGAGGCCGAGGCGCCTAGAGGCCTAGGCAACCCCGGCGAGATTATAGAGCGCGCGCCAGGCGCGGAACACCTCGCGGTAGTCATCGTGGGAGAATGCCACGGTGCGTGGCCCGGCGCGCTTGGATCCCGGCACCAGCTCGGCCCTATCCGCCATCACCGTCATCTGGAAATCGACTTCCAGGGCGATCGGCGACGTGATCGTGTACGGCCGGGGCAGCGGCTTCTGGCGCAGGGCGTCGGCCGCCGCGTCGCGAATCAGCCGGCACGCCACCGCCGGCGCGACGCTCTTGGCGGCGTGGCGGCTCACCGCTTCCTTCACGACGACGCAATGCACGGCCTCGCCCAGCAGGTCCTTGGCTTCCGCCGCGAGGGCGCTGTCCCCGCTGGCGAGCACGACCGGCAC
>QHVC01000059.1 GCA_003222205.1 Gemmatimonadota bacterium
CGAGCTGCCCCCCATCCCCTTTGATCGCGCCGACCCGATCGGCCAGGACGGTGAGGAGTTCGATGTCTTCTCCGATCAGGCGACGAAGCATCTTGTCCATGTCGGCGACCAGGGCGTTCGGGTCCAGGACGCGCGGCTCGAGCACCTGCTGGCGACTGAACGCGAGCAGCTGTCTGGTGAGGATCGCGGCGCGCTGACCCGCCTTGAGGATCTCCTCCAGGTCCTGCCGGAGCGGGTCGCCGGCGCGGACGTCTTCGAGCACCAGCTCCGCGTGGCCGATGATCGCGGTAAGCAGATTGTTGAAGTCGTGAGCGACCCCGCCCGCGAGCCGCCCGATAGCCTCCATTTTCTGGGCTCGGAACAGCTGATCCTGCGTGCGTTGCAGCTCCGTGACGTCTTCCGCGATGCCCACGATGCGCGTCACCTTGCCGGACGCATCGCGCACCGCCGACGCGCGGCCGCGAATCCAGCGGATCGATCCGTCCGGCCGGGTGATGCGGAACGTGTCGATGCTCTCCTTCTGACCTCCCGCCAGCTCCTTCATCCCCGCGAGCACGCGCGTCCGGTCCTCGGGCTGCATCGCTTCCGTCCACGCGTTGGGGACCGTGTAGGCATGGTCACGCGTCTGACCGAAGACCTCCTCATAGGCGGGGCTGACGTAGATCGCCCGGCCCGTGGCCGGGTCGCTGACGAAGAACACCTCACGCACGTTCTCGGCGAGCTCGCGGAAGCGGGTCTCGCTCTCGCGCAACGCCTGTTGGGCCCGTCGGCCGGCGGTGATGTCGGTGACGAAGCCCTCGAAGTAGCGCGGGATGCCTTGCTCGTCGACTTCGCTGTGCCAGCTGAGGAGCACCCAGATGGGTGACCCATCGCGGCGCTTCCACTCCACCTCGACGCCGTTCCCTTCGTTCCCCAGCACGGCATCCCGCTCCGTGGGCCGCGCGTAGAGCTCGCGCATGCTGTGGGCCGTGAGCTCATCCGGACTCTCATAGCCCAGCATCCGCACCATCGCAGGATTCGCCGCGAGGATGCGGCCCTCGAGAGACGAGCGATAGATGCCCACGCTGGCGCGGTCGAAGATCTTGCGGTAAAGGTGCTCCGACTCCGCCCGTGCCCACTCGGCTCGCTTGCGGTCGGTGATGTCGACTGAGAGGACGGAGATGCCTTCGGGATAGGGCTCGATGCGCACCTCAAACCAGGCGCTCCTGCCGTCGGGAAAGGTGAACTCGTTCTCGATCGTCGTGGGTTGGCGCTCAGTCATGCATCGCGTCAGGGCGCGGAACACGTCGGTATGCTCGATGCCCGGGTAGCACTCCATCATCGTCCGCCCAAGAAGTTCCTCCCGTGAGCGGCGGCCGTGCCGGGTCACCGCGGCATTCACGTACAGGTATCGCCAGTCGAAGCCGATGACTTGGAAGCCCTCGTCGATCGTATCGATGGCGCTACGCAACCTCGAGAGCTCATCGTCACCGAGTCGCTTCCGCAGGTTGTCGGCTTCCTGGGCGTCGCTGTGCAAGTCCTCTTCCCTCGGAGCGGAAACGTGAGAAAGCCGCCAGGCAGCAATTCGCTCTCCAGCGGAGTTCCTAGTGCAGATTCCGTGTGTACTTAGGAAAATGCGGACGAGCGAAGCAAGCGCAATTCCGTCACGCCTGCGCGACGCTCCTTGAAGCACGACGGTCGGACGGAGTGCTCCGCCCGACCGTCGATTCCTACCTGTAGGGGGAACCCTACGACCGCGTCACCGTGTACTGCCCGCAGGCCGTGAAGGCGATCGTCACCGTCGTCTGCTGCGTCTCGGCGCCGTTCATGCGGGTCACCTGAACGTGAAGCGTGCCATTGTCGAACTTGGGCCGCACGGTGCAGCTCGCGTCATAATGGAGGTCCGGGTTCGTGCTCACCATCAGCTCGTAGCTGCGGTCGCCCGTGGTGAAGCTCGACGCGCCCGCAATACTCCACGTGCCGCTGGGCAGTCGCTGGTCGGGCTGGATCGAGCCCGGCGCGTCCGCGGTGAATGTGGAGTGCCAGTTCCGCAGGTGCGTCGCGGTCGAGCCGTCGGGATACGTGAAGTCGGTCTCGAAGTTCTGCTCGCTGTGCGACAAGGCGTCGGGCGACGCGATCACCGTGCGGATCCCGTTCTGCTTGACGGAGAACGTGGCGCCGGTGGCGACGCGGGTCACGCTGCGAGTAAAGTCACCGAACTTCCACTCGATCGCGCGATCGGAATCGGTCGGCGTCGGATCCACAATGTCGATCGTCCCGCTCAAGGCCACGGCGACGGTCGGGCCGGTGAAGGTGCACCCGGTGAAATCGACGCGCACCGAGTCGGGCACGCGGTCGTGGTCTCTGTTCGCCGGCGGCATGGGACTTACGGTGGGACACGCCGACGACAGCGCCGGCGTCGCCAGCTCGGCTCCTGCGATCTCGGCGCCGAACGGCGCGGCCGTCGGCTCGAAGGTCAGGCTCGACGACAGGAGGTCCATGTCGTTCGTGAGGCCCTGCGCCATTTCGTTCGCTTGGACCTGTGTCAGCACCGGAGCGGGCTGCGTGGGCTGCAGGGACTTGTCGCACGCCACTGCCACGAGCCCGAGGAACGCGACGGCGACGAAGGTCAGGGTGGTGGAACGCGTGTTCACGAATCCATCCTCGTCTGAGTAGTTCGAGGTGACCGTCAAGGTGCACCCCTTAGACGCAGTATCGCGGGGGTGTTAAGATCGCGGATTGATGAACGAAGAGGATGTGACCCGGCGCACGCTCCTTATGGCCGCCGGCCCGGCCCCCCCGTCAGCTGCCGCAGCCGCATGCGCGCGAGCCCGAAGGTTGAGTCGCGGCCCACCGCCGTGCGGTACTGCGCAATCGCGGCCGCCGTGTCTCCTTTCTGCAACATCACGTCCCCCAGGGCCGCTGGGATCTGGGCCGACGTGGGGTTGAATTCGGCGTTCAAGTTCAAGAGGCCGATCGCGTTGTCGAGCCGCCCGGCGCGCGCCTCCGAGCGCGCCACCTCCGTCAGCACGATCTCCCGGAAGTCGTAGCTGCCGCTCCCGTAATAGCGCTGCCGCAGGTCGCGGTAGCGGCGCGCGACCGCCTCGAGCCCGCTGTCGGCCAGGGTCAGGGCCAGCTCGTCATCCAGCAGCCGGGGCCGGGCCACCCCACGGTGACAGGTCACGCAGCGCACCTCGACCTTCGGGGTCGGTCGCTCGGGCACGTCGGCCAGGTGCTCGTCATTGATGTGGTGCACCATGTCGAGCATCACGCGCGCCGCGCGTTTGGTGCGCTTGTCGTCCTTGGCGAAGTCGATCGAGTCGAGGGGCGCGTCCTCGCGCGGCGCAACGTGGCAGTAAGCGCACCGCACCCCCAGCGCCATCGCGAACCCGCGCATCGTTGCGAGCAGCGTGCGCTGGTCGATGTTCTTGGGCAGCACCTTGAGGTTGGTGAAGGAGTCCGGGGGGAAGCGCCGCTGGGCGACGGCGGAGCGGCTGAGCACGAGAGCGGCGGCGGCGAGCAGCAGCGGACGGCAGCAGCGAGGCATGGCAGATCCGGAGTCAGGGGAAGCAAACGGGGACGCGACCTCCCTATATTACGTGGTCACCTCCACCAGGGGGATGCATGACCCGAACCTGGCTCGCCGGGCTCACGCTGATCGGCCTCCTCGCCTGCGGCGGCAAGAAGTCCCCGCCGGCAGCGCGTCACACGAGCGCCGCCCCGCGCCCGGCTGCGCAATCCCCGTCCCGTTCCACCAAGGCACAGCAGCGCGGACGGGCCAGAACGGCGAGGGACACGACGAAGGCCATTAACCCGTTGACGGGGCACTAGGCCTTCGCGCGCCTCTACCAGCCAGAGTATTAAGGAAGAGGGGGACTTTACGGTTCGACCCGCCACGGCGCGCTGAGCTCGGTGCTCCCCCACTTGATCTTCAGCACTCCGCGCAGCTCGGCGTAGCCCGTCGTCGGGCGGCCGGACTCGGGCACGAGGTAGATGCTGAGCGATTCCTCACGCTCCGGCAGCGCGCGGCTCGCGAGCGGCACGCGGCCCACGTCCCGCGTCGCGTCGTAGTCGGTCCCCCATTGCCCGGTGGCGCGGCTCACGATCAGCTGCCACCCCGATCGCGTGTAGAGGATGAACAGCGTGTAGTCGCCGCGCGGCAGCTTCAAGTCGCCCAAGGTCAGGTCGACGTCGGCGTGCAGCGTGGTGGCCATGTTGGCGCCGAAGCGCCACACGGTGTCGAGGGGGATGAGGCCACCTTCCACGCGACGGCCTCGCGCGTGCGGCTGGCCATAAGTAATGGCGATGCGCGACGGGCCGGAGAGGCTCGCGTCCTCCTCGTACCACTGATTGCCGATGCGGCGGGCGTTGAGGTGCACCTCGACGGAGGCGAAGCTGCTGGCGGCGACGCGCACCGGCGGCGCGGCGGGGACGGGCTGCCCCTGCGCTCCGGCGCTGCGCGCCCCGATCACCGTGGCCGCGCCGAGCACGGCCAAGAAGGGGACGCGAGGCATATTCGAAGCTCCTTCCTCGGGATCTGACGCAACGAAGCCCCGGCAACCGGCAACCGGTCACCGGGACTTTCTGATGGGCCTGAGTGGAGTTGAACCACTGACCTCACGCTTATCAGGCGTGCGCTCTAACCACCTGAGCTACAGGCCCGCGTTGTGCTGCTTCAACTTACGCAGTCGGTTTACGCGGTCGATCCGGGGGGTGCCTGAAACAGTGTCGTAAACAGTGCTGATTCTCTACCCCTGCCCCCGCAATGACCCAGATACACTCCCCCAAAATAGCGGCGTGCTGGTCCGCCCGGTACTCGGCGCCACCGAGGGGCTATAGGATTGCGCTCTCCTCGTGAAGCAGGAGTCTCGCCAGGTCCAACAGGCCGTGTGTCCGCGGAAACCGCGCCTCGGCGAGCTGCTTGGCCAGGCCCGTGAGGGCCAGCGCAAGATCGCGACGTCCCTCCGCCGTGCGCGCCCGCGGCGACCCGGCGAGAACATCGTAGACCGCGCCCGCGATGGTGGCGACATCGGGTGGGTTCGCACCTTCGATCAACCGTTGCGCTACGGCGATGAGGGCGGGGGTGTGCACGAACTCGTTGCGCATCAACTCGGAGGCGAAGGCAAGCAGCGCATCGCCGAGCTGTCGCTTGCCGGGTTTCGTCCCGCCGCCCTCCTCCAGGCGGTCGGCTGCCCGGACCACGAGGGCAAATGCCCGCGCGGCGACGCCCGCCAGCCGCTCCGCCCGGTCCGGGCGTTGTGTGATGACGCCTGCCGATTGAGTCTTGCTGGATCCTACTGAGACCATTCTGGGTCTTGCTGGGGCGCGGTGGGTACCCTTCCGGAGCCATTCGGCCGTGGACGCCCTGTCGTCCTCGAACAGTCCGGCAATCTGCCACGCCACGTCGTACGAGAGGCTATCGCGCGAAGCGGCGTTCTTGAGCGTGGAGCGAGGCACCTCGGCGAGATCCGCGAGCCAGGCGACGGGCAACTTCTTGCCCGCAGGCCCGAGCACGACACACACCCGCGCTAGCCGTTTGGCTGTGGGGGTTCCGTCAGGTTTGTGGGCCTTGACAGGTCTCAAATGGGGCTCAGTTTAGTCCAGTACGACCCTTCCCCTCGGACGCAACATGGACCCCGAAATGTCAGCAGTCAAGCAGACGGAGCCGCCCGGTGACGCTCGACGGCACCCGATGAGTGACGCCACCGGCCGATGATCCAGCCGGCGTTCCATCGCTCCGCCGTCCATTCAGCCGCCGACCTGACCGTGCAGCGCACCCAGTCCATGCTGGCGGCGTGGGACCCGCCGTCGTTTAGTACTCATCGCTCGGCAAACCCTTAAAGAGTCTCATCCAAACCAATGGTAACCCGTCGAGTTCTTCGTCGTTGCTCGCGCGCCACGGCGCTCGCGCCCGAGCGCCGTGCGCGGGTTACATCCCTCCCGGTGATTCCGCTGCCACAACGCGCATGTAGGTCCTCGCTGACTCAGGCACACGTTTTGCCATCTCGTAGTCAGAATCACTTCCGCCAAAGTCGCACCACACGCTCGTCTGGAGGGGACGAACTGTGAGGCCCGCCCGCAGCGCTGCGCATCCGAGCACCCCGACGCCCGTCGGGCTCAGAGCTCTCAGAGCTCGACCTTCCCTTACCCACACCGCCCCCGAGCCGCCCGCACTCCCCCGCCCCCGGGCACGGGGGAAGTTCCTGTTCGTCGGCGACCAAAAGCTGTACGTCCGTGGCGTCACCTACGGGGCCTTCGCGCCCGCCCCCGACGGCCGCGAGTACCTCGACCTCGCGATGGTGGAACGGGACTTCGCCGCCATGGCGGACAATGGGATCACCGCCGTTCGCATCCCCCACACGATGCCGCCCCGCACGCTGCTCGACGTCGCCCAGCGCCACGGCCTCCGCGTCATGGTCGGCCTTTCGGCCGAGCAGTACGTCGGCTATCTGATCGATCGCCGCGGCGCGCCCGACATCGAGGCACTGATCCGCGCCAAAGTGCGCACCTGCGCCGGCCATCCCGCGCTGCTCTGCTACGCGCTCGGCAACGAAATCCCTGCGCCGCTGGCTCGCTGGCTCGGCCGCGACCGCGTGCAGCGCTACCTCGAGCGCCTCGCCCGAGTCGTGAGGGACGAAGACCCGGGTGCGCTTGTCACCTACGTGAACTATCCCACCACCGAGTATCTCGATCTGTCGTTCCTGGATCTCGTCTGCTTCAACGTCTACCTGGAGTCGCAGGACCGGCTCGAGGCGTACGTCGCGCGGCTGCAGAACCTCGCGGGTGACCGCCCGCTGATCATGAGCGAACTCGGGCTCGACAGCCTGCGCAACGGCGAGCGGGCGCAGGCCCAGACGCTGGAGTGGCAGATCCGCACCGCGTTCGCGCTCGGCTGCGCGGGCGTATTCGTCTTCTCCTGGACCGACGAGTGGTACCGCCACGGGAGTGATGTCGCGGACTGGCGCTTCGGCCTCACCACCGCGGACCGCTCTCCCAAACCCGCCCTCGAGACGATCCGGGAGGCGTTCGCGGACGTCCCGTTCACGCCCAAGCAGGATTGGCCGCGCGTCTCCGTCGTCGTCTGCACCCACAACGGCGCGCGTACCATCCGCGATTGCTGCGAGGGAATGCGCCGGCTCGACTATCCCGACCTCGAGGTCATCGTTGTGGACGACGGGTCCACCGACGCGACGGCGGCCATCGTGCAGGAGTACGGCTTCCGTCTGATTCGCACCGCGAACCGCGGCCTCGCCAGCGCGCGCAATACGGGTTTCCTCGTGGCGAGCGGCGAGATCATCGCCTACCTCGACGACGACGCCTCCCCCGACCCGCAGTGGCTCAAGTACCTCGCCGCGACCTTCATGAGCACGAGGCATGCCGCGGTCGGCGGTCCCAACATCGCCCCGCCGGGGGACGGCCCGATCGCCGACTGCGTCGCGCGCGCGCCCGGCGGGCCGGTGCACGTCCTGCTGAGCGACCGCGAGGCCGAGCACATCCCCGGCTGCAACATGGCGTTCCGGCGGTCCGCGCTGGCCGCCATCGACGGCTTCGATCCACAGTTCCGAGCCGCAGGCGATGACGTCGACGTGTGCTGGCGGCTGAAGGAGCGCGGCCGGACCATCGGGTTCCACCCGGCCGCCATGGTGTGGCACCACCGCCGCAACTCGGTTCGGGCCTACTGGAAGCAGCAGATCGGGTACGGACGCGCCGAAGCGATGTTGGAACGCAAGTGGCCAGAGAAATACAACGGGCCGGGACACGTGCGCTGGGCCGGCCGCATGTACGGTCCGGGTCTGACGCGCGTGCTGGGGTGGCGCCGGCCCCGCATCTATCACGGCGTCTGGGGCCGGGCGCCGTTCCAGTCGCTCTATGAGCCCGCGCCCAGCCTCGTCGCCTTCCTGCCCCAGATGCCCGAATGGCACCTGATGACCGCGACCCTGGGGGCGATGGCGGGGCTCAGCGTGATGTGGAGCCCGCTGCGGCTGGCGTTACCGCTGTTCGTGGGCGCAATTGTTCCTCCCGTCGTGCAAGCGTGGCTCAGCGCCGCTGGCGCGTGTTTCCCGGGCGTGCCGCGGCCCTCGTTGGCCTGTCTGGGCCGCCGCCTGCTCACAGCGGCCCTCCACTTGCTGCAGCCGATCGCGAGGTTGCTCGGGCGTCTTGACGAGGGCCTCACGCCGTGGCGCCGGCACGGCCCGGTGCGGTGCGCCCCACTGTGGACCGTCACGACGGCGATCTGGAGCGAGCGCTGGGTCTCGCAGGACGAGCGGCTGCTGTTGCTGGAGCGGTTGCTGCGGGCGCAGCACGCCTGCGTGCTATGCGGCGACGAGCACGACGGCTGGGACCTCGAGGTCCGTGGTGGGATTCTCGGAGCCGCCCGGCTGCTCGTGGGCGTGGAGGACCATGCCGGCGGCAAGCAGCTGCTCCGGCTGCGGTGGTGGCCCAAGGTGCCGGCGCGCGGGCCGCTCCTCGCCCTGGGCTTAGGGGCGCTGACGTTCGCCGCGATGCAGTCCCACGCCTGGGTGCCCGCCGTGCTCCTGGGCCTCGGCGCGCTGCTGCCGCCGCTGCACATCGTGGAGCAGTGCATGGCCGCCATGGCCACCGTCCGGCAGGCCGTCACACAACTGCAACACGGGGGGTGGTGATGGGCATGGTCCTGTGGGGCAAGCTCTCCTGGCACCCCGCCGCCGCCGCGTGGCGGGAAGCCGCGCCGAGTGCGCCGACGCCGGAGTGCATCGAGGTGCTGCGGCAGCAGAACGGCACCGGCGCCTACCGCCTCGTCGGCGTGGGGCCGGAGGGCGGCCCCATCCTCGCTCGTCGCGCGCCATGCTGGCGTGTGCAGGTCGAGCGGACGATTTACGAGCGGATCCTCTCGCGGCTGGGGCTCACGGGGCGGCGGTATTACGCCTTTCCCCCCAAGGAACCGGGCTACGCCTGGGTGTTCCGTCAGGAAGGTGGGCGTGGCAATGGGGCGAGGAGCCGAGATGGGTGACCTCGCGCTGTACCGCCGCTTGGTGCGGCAGGCTCGGCCCTACTGGCTCCACCTCGCGGTCCTGTTCGGGGTCGGGCTGCTGGCGAGCCCGATCGCGCTGTTGAACCCTGTCCCGCTCAAGATCGCCGTCGACTCCGTGCTCGGGACGCGGCCGCTCCCCCACTTTCTCCACGCGCTGCTGCCCGCGACTGTCGTGGGATCGGCCTCCGCCCTGCTCGCGGTCGCCGTCGGGCTCCTGCTCGCGGTCGCGGCGCTTGGCCAACTGCAGTCGCTCGCCAACAAGTTCATGCAAGCCTACGTCGGCGAGCGGCTGGTGCTCGGTTTCCGGACCCAGCTCGTGCAGCAGGCGCAGCGCCTCTCGCTGTCGTACCACGATTCCAAGGGCGCTGCCGACTCGCTGTATCGTATTCACCAGGACGCCTCAGTGATCGACAAGCTCATGGTCGAGGGCATCATCCCCTTCATCACGGCAGCGATCACGCTGGGGACGATGATCGTCGTTACGACCAAGCTCGACTGGCAGCTGGCGCTCGTGGCACTCGCGGTCTCCCCGCCGCTCGTCGCGCTGTCGCGCCTGTACCGCCCGGGCATGCGGCGGCAGCATCGCCAGATCAAGAAGCTCGAGACCTCCGCGCTGGCGGTCGTGCAGGAGACGCTCGGCGCCCTGCGCGTCGTCAAGGCGTTTGGTGGGGAAGCGCGGGAGACCGATCGGTTTGCCCAGCGCTCGCGCGAGGGGGTGGCGGCGCGCATCCGCGTGGCGCTCATGGAGGGACGCTACGGGCTGCTCGTCGGGCTCACGACGGCGCTCGGCACCGGCGCGGTCCTGCTCATCGGCGTGCAGCACGTCCGGGCGAACGTCCTGACGCTCGGGCAGCTGCTGATGGCGCTGACCTACCTGGGACAGCTCTACGATCCGCTGAAGACGGTCAGCAAGAAGGCCGCGACGCTCCAGTCCTACCTCGCCAGCGCCGAGCGGGCGTTCGCGCTGCTCGACCAGCAGCCCGAGGTGCCCGAGCGGCCCGACGCGCGACCGCTCGAGCGCGCGCGCGGCATGCTCGAGTTCCGCGGCGTGTCGTTCGAGTATGACTCGGACCGGCCGGTGCTGCACGACGTCTCCTTCGTGGTCCAGCCGGGGACGCGGCTCGGCATCGTGGGGGCGACCGGCGCGGGGAAAACCACGCTCATCAGCCTGCTGACGCGCTTTTACGACGTCCAGCGAGGGGTGATCCTGCTGGACGGCACGGACCTGCGGGAGTACAAGCTGGCCGACCTGCGCCGCCAGTTCGCCGTCGTGTTGCAGGAGGCGGTGTTGTTCTCGACCAGTATCGCCGACAACATCGCCTACGCGGCGCCCGGCGCGACGCGCGAGCAGATCGTCGCGGCGGCGCAGGCCGCCAACGCGCACGAGTTCATCGAGCGGCTGCCGCAGGGCTACGACACGGAGGTCGGCGACCGGGGGGTGAAGCTCTCGGGCGGGCAACGGCAGCGCATCGCGCTGGCACGCGCGTTCCTCAAAGACAGCCCGATCCTGATCCTCGACGAGCCGACGAGCTCGGTGGACGGCCGCACCGAGTCGGCGATCGTGGACGCGCTGGGGCGCCTCCAGGAAGGCCGCACGGTGATCATCATCAGCCACCGGCCCAGCACGGTGGCGCACTGTACGGCGATGATCAGGATCGAGCACGGCCGGATCGTCGCGGACACGAGCCAAGCGGTCGCGTCGCCCTCCGCCCCTCCACCGCTGGCCGCCCTGCCGACCCACCTCACCGCGACGCGGCGCCAGGAGGCCCTGCTGGCCCACCCGGCCGTCGTGGCGTGGCGCCGGCTCAACCCCGAGCGCGTGCTGCCCGAGCGGATCACCCCGGCCAAGTTCAAGGCCAACAAGACCCGGTCCCACCTCACCGTGTACCGCTTGCAGGGCGTCGGGCCCGACGGCGAGGCGGTGATCGCGAAGCGCTGCGACCCCGGCGAAGGGCTCGTGGAGCGGACCGTGTACGAGCGGGTCCTCCCGCACGTCTCGCTCCCGGGTCCCCACTTCTACGGGGCCGTCGAGGACCACGACGTCTGCTGGCTCTTCATCCGTGAGGTCCAGGGCGAGAAATACGACGTCGAGCGGCCCGATCATCGGGCCGCGGCGGCGCACTGGCTCGGCGTCCTGCACACCGAGGCGTGCTCGGTCGCCGGCCAGGCGGGCCTGCCCGACGCGGGACCGAGTCGCTACCGCGACCAAATGCGCGCCACCCGGGACGCCGTCCGCCGCCACTTGGACAATCCCGCCTTCAGCAGTGCCGACCTGGCGTTTCTCGACGTCCTCCTCGAGCAGTTCGACGACCTGGACGAACACTGGGGTCGGCTCGAGCGCGACTGCTCGGGGCTCCCGCCGACGCTGATCCACGGCGATTTCAACGGCAAGAACCTGCGGGTCCAGACGGCGCCGTCGGGTCCCCGGGTCGTCGCGTTCGACTGGGCAGATGCCGGACTGGCGGTGCCGGCCGTCGATCTCGCCCAGGTCGCCACGCCGTCGTTTCGCATGTCGGCGAGTCCGGACCTCGCCGCCTACCGGTCCGTCGTGCACGAGCGGTGGCCGGAGTGCGACCACGGGGACATCGAGCGCCTTGCGAACTGTGGGGCCGTGTTCCGCGCGCTGGCCGTCATCACCTGGGATGCGAACCATCTCGCCGAGGCCTGGGCGGACGCCTTCCTGCCGAACCTGCAGATCTACCAGGCGGAGCTGGTCAGAGCGCTCGATCACCTCGGCTGGCCCGTTCGATCGGAATGGGTGAGTCGCGCGCCGGCGCTGGAGGGCCAGCCCCGATGACCGCCCTGCGCATCGGGTTCCTGTTCCGGCGGCCCTACGGCGCGGGCCACGTCAGCATCTTCCCGAAGACCATGCAGGCGCTCGCCGACGCCGGCGTGGTGGTCGATGTCATCGCTGCCAACGGACGCCTCATCGACCTCTCGACGGTACGGGTGGAGCACGACCTGTACGTGCTGAAGCAGATCTCCGGGATCTCGATGAGTCTGGCGGGAGTCCTGCATGCGCAGGGCGCTGCCATCGTGAATCCATATCCCGTGACGGTCGCGATCCGCGACAAGGTGATTGCCGCGCGCATTCTCGGGGCTGCGGGGGCCCCGATGCCCGCCACGTACGTCGTTTCGCAACCCGATCTGTTGACGCCGCTGCTGGATGCGGGACCGCTCGTCGTCAAGCCATACGACGGCACGTGCGGGTTAGGTGTGCGCGTCGTCCGGAACGAGGCCGAGCTGTTCGCCGAGCCGCGCGCCGCGCACAAGCCTCCGCCCATCCTCGCACAGCGCTATCACCCGCCCGAAGGGCGTGACTTGAAGATCTATATGATCGGCGAGCGGCTCTTCGGTGTCCGAAAGGTCTTCCCGGCCCGGACGGAGGCGGAGAAATACGGCGAGCCGTTCACGCCCACGGCGGAGCAGGCCGACATCGCGCGGCGCTGTGCCGGCGCGTTCGGCATCGACCTCTGCGGCGTCGACCTCATCGAGAGCGAGGGTCGCACATACGTCGTGGATATCGCAAGTATCCCCGGGTTCAAGGGCGTGCCGGACGCACCATTGCATCTGGCCTCCTACTTCCGGGCCGCGGCCGCGCGAGCCGCCGCCGGCGGCACGGTGGCCGAGGCGGCGGTTGGGTTGGCGTCATGAGGCGCTTGATCGTCAACGGCGACGACTTCGGCGCAAGCCTTGGGATCAACCGCGGCATCGTGGAGGCCCACGAGCGGGGAGTCCTGACGAGCGCGAGCCTCATGGTGGACGGGCCGGCGGCGGCCGACGCGGTTACGCGAGCGCGCGCGAACCCCGTGCTGAGCCTCGGCCTGCACCTCGAGCTCGACTCCTCCGAACCGGGTCGGGCGGCCGCGCAGTGCGAACGCCAGCTGGCGCGGTTCCTCGAGCTGACCGGAGCGTCCCCGACACACGTGGACTCGCACCACGATTTGCATCGCGACCCACGTGTGCTCCCGTATGTGCTCGCGCTCGCCCGGTCCGCCGGCGTGCCTGTGCGGGGCCACTCCACCGTGCGCCACGTCGGGAAGTTCTACGGGCAATGGGGTGGCGCGACGCACGCCGAGCAGATCGGGGTTGATGGCTTCCTGCGCGTGGTCGCCGCCGAGATCGGGCCGGACGTGACCGAGCTGTCGTGCCACCCGGGGTACGTCGATGCGGGATTCCGCTCGAGTTATCGCGCGGAACGCGAGATCGAGCTACGGACGCTGTGCGACCCGCGCGTGCGACGAGCGATCCACGAGCGCGGGATCGCGCTGATCGGGTTCCGCGACGTGTCGCAGCGGGTGGCCGCAGTGATGAGGGAGGCGCCATGACCGCTGTCGTCCTGTCGGTGAACAAGGTCGCCAGTTTCCCTGACGGCGGCGGGCATTTCTGGGTGTATCTGCAGTACGCTTTGGGGCTGCGGCAGTTGGGCTGCGAGGTCTACTGGCTGGAGCAGCTCCGTCCGGTCCGTGATCCGCACCGGCGGGCGTACCTCATCGCGACGTTCCAGGACCGGATGAAGCAGTTCGGGTTCGAGGGCCGCACGCTGCTGTACGACATCGTCGAAGGCGAGCCCCGCTTCGTCGTCTGCGCGCGCCGCGAGGCGGAGGCGGTGCTGCGGCGGGCAGATGTCCTGCTGAACTTCCATTACGCCATCGACCCACGCTTGCTCGCCTGCGCGCGGCGCACGGCGCTCGTGGACATCGACCCCGGCCTGCTGCAGTTCTGGATGAGCACGGGAGAGCTCGCCGTTCCCCCACACGATTGCTATCTGACGACGGGCGAGACGGTCGGAACACCGGCTGCGCTTTTTTCCGACTGCGGCCTGCAGTGGATGCACATCCGGCCTCCCGTCCGTCTCGACCTTTGGCCGTTTACGTACGAGGCCGGCGCGGAGGTCTTCACGACCGTTTCCAGTTGGTCGTCGGCGAGCTGGTTGAAAGTGCAGCGGAACGGACAGACCGTCCTTGTCGATAACACGAAGCGGATCTCCTTTCTTGAGTTCGCGGATCTGCCACGCCACACGAGCCAGCCCCTCGAGCTGGCGCTCTATCTACTGGACCGCGATCCCGCGGGTCAGGCGCGGCCGAAGCAGGCGGAGAAAGACGCGCAGGACCGGGCCCTGCTCGAACGGCAGGGCTGGCGCGTGCGGGACTCGCGGGATGTCACGGGCAGCCCCACAGCCTACGCCGCCTACATCCGGCAGTCGCGCGGGGAGTTCAGTGCGGCAAAGCCGTCGTGCATGGCATTCCAGAATGCCTGGGTCAGCGATAGGACGGTGGCCTACTTGGCGAGCGGCAAGCCCGCCGTCGTGCAGCACACGGGCGCGAGCGCGTTCCTGCCGGACGGCGAGGGCATGTTTCGCGTTCGCTCGCTGGCGGAGGCCGCCCACGCGCTCGAGACGATCAACCGCGACTACCGTCGCCACTGCCGCGCGGCCCGCGACATTGCGGAAACGCATTTCGACGCGCGCCGCGTGCTTGAGACCGCGCTGAACACGGCGTTGAGCACGCAGCCGACGGGGAGCGGGGTCGCATGAGCCTCACGGTCTGCGTGGCGCCGGCGAACACGGTTGCCTACCCCAATGGTGGCGGTCACCTCTGGGTGTACCTCCACTGGGCGCTCGCGCTGCGCGCGCTCGGCTGCCGGGTCATCTGGCTCGAGGGGCTGGATGTCGACGAGCGCGACACGTCGCCCGCGGGCCGCCGGCGCCGGCGCGGCGGACCTCCGCGGGAGTGCGTCGCGGCGCTCAAGGCGCGCTTGGCGTCCTTCGGCCTGGCGGACACGCTCGCGCTGTACGCGATCGGCGGTGGGACCGTTCCTGACGAGGTCGCGCAGGGCTGCCTGGACCTGAACGCTGCCGCGGAGGCGGACCTGCTTCTCAACCTGTGGCACTCGGCCCCCGCCGGCGTCGTCGGGCGATTCCGGCGCACAGCGTTTATCGATACCGACCCGGGGTTGCTCCAGATCTGGATGACGACCGGCGCCGTCCAGCTTGCGCGACACGATCTCTATTTCACTATTGGCGAAACCGTCGGGACCCCTGCCGCGCGGTTCCCCGAC
>QHVC01000170.1 GCA_003222205.1 Gemmatimonadota bacterium
GGATACTGCCACGCGCCGGTGGGACTGTTGCGGCCGAGCCAGCCCTCGACGAGCATCAGGTCGCCGATCATCCCCTGCGCGATCAGCTCCTTGACCTTGGCACAGATCTGCGAGCTGACGCGCTGCGAGCCAATCTGCACGATGCGGCCGCTGCGCTTCGCGGCGTCCACCATCGCCACGCCGTCGGCGGCGGTGTGGGACATCGGCTTCTCGCAATAGATGTCCTTGCCGGCGCTCACCGCGTCCACCACCACCTGTTTGTGCCAGTGATCGGGCACCGCGGCCACGATACAGTCGATGGTCTTGTCGTCGAGCAGCGTCTGATAGCGGCGCGTGACCGGCAGATCGGGGCGCACGATCTCCCGCGCCAGCGTGTGGCGGCCGTCGTAGAGGTCGCAGGCCGCGGCGCACTCGACCCCCGGCAGCGTGATGGCGTCCGACAACAGGCCGGACCCCTCCATGCCGACGCCGATGATGCCGAAGCGCACGCGGTCGCTGGGGGGAACGGCGGGAACGGCGAGGGACTTGGCAGCGAGCGAGGCGCCGGCGATTCCGGCGCTCAGCTCCAGGAATTCACGGCGCGACCAATCGTGGGGTGTCATGGTATCTCCCGGGGCAGGTGGGGCGGTCGTATTATGCTGCAGCGAATCCCAGGCGGATATATCCCTTCCGAGGAGCCCCGACCATGCCCACCGCGCGCACCCCAGTCCTCTTCATCCCCGGCCTGTGGATGCACGCCGATAGCTGGAAGAGCTGGGTCGATCTGTTCCGTTCCGCCGGCTATGAACCCACCGCGCGGTCCTGGCCCGGCGTAGCGACCACGGTAGCGGAGACCCGCGCCCACCCCGAGACCATGGCGGGGCGGGGCATCACCGAGATCGCGGACTACTACGCCCAGATCATCGGCACGCTTCCGGCCAAGCCGATCGTCATCGGCCACTCCTTTGGCGGACTGCTCGCGCAGAACGTCCTGGGACGGGGTCTCGCGGCGGCGGCGATCGCCATCGACGCGGCGCCGATCAAGGGCGTGCTGCCCCTGCCGGTATCGACCCTGCGGTCCTCCTTCCCGGTGCTCAAGAACCCGGCCAACCGCAGGCGCACCGTCGCGCTGACGGCTGCGCAGTTCCGCTACGGATTCGGCAACGCGGTCTCGGAGCAGGAGTCGGCCGAGCTGTATCATCGCTGGGCGATCCCGGGCCCGGGCCGTCCCCTGTTTCAGGCGGCGTTCGCCAACTTCCTCCCGCACTCGCCGGCGAAGGTGGACACCAAGAACGCCACCCGTGGCCCCCTGCTGCTGATCGCGGGCGAGAAGGACCACATCGTGCCCCCCGTGGTCACCCGGGCGACGCTGAAGCAGTATCGTCGTTCGCCCGCCGTCACCGAGCTCAAGCAGATCGCCGGCCGCGGCCATTCGCTGTGTATCGACAGCGGCTGGCGCGAGGTCGCCGACACGGCGCTGGGCTGGCTCAAGCAGCGGTCGCTCTAAGCGCGATGACGCTGCGCAACCCTGACGCCGCGCGGGCCGCGCCACGGGACGATAGGCTTTCGTACCTCTGGCTCACGGCCGCGGGGACGACCACTTTCCCGGCATGGCCATCGCCACCAAATACGCGGCCACACTCGCCCAGGAAGACCCCGCGGTGCTGCTGCGCGCGATCCAGAGCCAGGGAGGGCTGGACAAGGTCATCACGGCGGCGAACGCGGAGATGGACGAAGCCGGCCCCGTCGGCCTCACCGTGACCTTCAAGCAGATCAAGGTGAACACCAGCTCCGAGGGGCTGTTCGGCAAGCTGTTCGGCAAGCGGGGCAGCATCTACGTCGTGACGACGGCCCTGGACGGCAGCGGCAAGCCGTTCGAGTACAAGACGCAGTTCTTCGAAGGCATCGCCCGGGGCGACCGGCTGCCCTTGGGCGACGGCGGCCTGCTCGTCTCCTCCCGGACCGATCCGCGCTGGTTCATCGACCTGCACATGGTCGTCATGGAGTCCGACTCCGGCCAGCGCGAGCTGGGCGCGGCGATCGACGAGGCGCGCCGGCAGATCAAGCTCGACGACGTCGTGGTGCGCGTCAGCGCGGTCGTGCCCGGCGACCTGTCGGTCGTCTCCGACGTCGTCACGGCGGTCGATGCGTTCGCGGCGACCCTGACCCTGCTCCTCAAGCAGAACGGTGATGACCACGTCGCCACCGTGCACGACTTTTACTTGAAGCCCCAGGCGTTCGGCCAGGGACGACATCCGGCGCGGGGATTGAAGACCTTCCAGAAGGTCGCGGTCGCGTATCAGATCGATCTGACGCAGTTGTAGCATCGATTGCCTTCCGCAGCTTCGTTTCGAGCCGTAGCTTGGACCGATGCCTCGCTCCGCCGTCGCCCCGTTGCTGGCGTTGCTATCCGCGCAGCTGGCGCTGATCGGCTGTAGTGCAGAGTCGAGCGCCCCCAGAGTCCCGCCCGTGGCGTCGGCCGGCCTCGACCAGGACGTCAACCGCGGCGAGATGGTCACGCTGGCGGGCAGCGGCAGCGGCGGCCAATCACTCACCTACAAGTGGACGCAGGCCGCGGGGCCGTCGGTCGGGACGCTCTCGGGCCCGACGCCGAGCTTCGCCGCGCCCAACGCGGTGGTCACCCTCGCGTTCGATCTGGTGGTGTCGGACGGGGTAGACTCGTCCCCGCCCGCGCGCGTGGTGATCCGCGTGCTCGAGGACAAGGGGCACGCATTGTGGGTGGCGCCCGGCGGCGATGACGCGAACCCGGGCACGCGCGCGGCGCCCAAGCACACTCTCCAGGCGGCGATCGACGCGGCCAACGCCGCAGGCCTCGGCGCCGACGTCTACGCGGCCGCCGGGATCTACTCCGGCAGCCTCACGCTGCGCTCCAACGTCAGCGTGTACGGCGGCTACAGCCCCACCACGTTGCTCCGCGACGTCGCCGCCAATGCGACCGTGGTGGACGGTGGAGCGACCGCCGTCACCGCCGTCACCGCCGTCACCGCCGTCACCGCCAGCGGTGTCACCACGCTCACCCTGGATGGCCTGACGATCCGCAGCGCAGGCGCGGCGGCCGGCGGCAGCTCGATAGCCATCCTGCTCGACAACAGCAGCAATGTGGTGATCTCCGGCAACACGATCGGCAGTGGCGCGGGGGGCGTCGGAGTGCCCGGGACGCCGGGGATTCCCGGACTCCCGGGCGCCGACGGGATTCCAGGCTCGAACGCCAGCAGCCCATGCCCCGACTCGGTGCTCGGCGGCGCCGGTGGGACCGGGGTGAGTTTCTCTGGAGGTAGAGGCGGAGGCGGAACGGTCTCCACTGGGCACGCAGGGCTCAGCGGCGCGGGGCCGGATTCCGGCGCTGGCGGCGCGGGTGGCGCGCAGTCGGGAGGCGCTGTAAGGGGAGCGGACGCTGGTCGCGCTGGTGGCAACGGCGCACAGGGTGCGGTCGCGGGTCCGAACGGCGCTTCGTCGAGCGACGGCTTTGGGTCCGTGACCGCGGCAGGGTACATCCCGCCAAGCGGCAGCAACGGAGGCACGGGAATGGGTGGCTCGGGCGCCGGCGGTGGCGGCGGGGGCGGTGGCACGGTGCTCTCGTTTCCCGCTCCGACCTGTGGCGGCGGCGGTGGCGGTGGTGGGTCCGGGGGGCAGGGAGGCTTCGGTGGAGGAGGTGGAGGAGGTGGTGGGGCCTCGTTCGGAATCGTGGTCGTCAACGGGAGCACCGGCGTGACGATCAGTGATAACACCATCACGACCGGGCCCGGGGGTCAGGGAGGAGCCGGAGGCGGCGGCGGCAGCGGCGGGTTCGGCGGCGTCGGGGGTTCGGGAGGTGTGGGAAGCTCTGCGCCGGGCGGCAAGGGCGGCGCCGGAGGTCCGGGTCGGCCCGGCGGGGGCGGTGGCGGTGGCGGTGGGGGGCCGACCATCGGCGTCATCGAGGACGCCACGAGCGCGACGAACCTCACGCTGTCTGACTTTAGCGGCAACGTCTTTACCCTGGGTGCCGCCGGCGTCGGGGGCGCGCACGGCACGCTGGGACAGCCGGCGGGCGCGGCGGGCCAGCGCGTCGAGTACCGCAAGCTGTGAGGTCGCGGCGGCGCAGGCGCATCCAGAAGACCATCCCGGGGTACCTGAAGACCGTGCGCCGTATCG
>QHVC01000163.1 GCA_003222205.1 Gemmatimonadota bacterium
AAAGCCGCCCACGTCGGCGCGCAGGTTCAGCGACAGCGGGGCGCTCGCATTGGTCCCGAAGTCGAACCCCATCGACGTGTAATCGTATGACCCCACCGGCAGCGTCACGTTGCTGGCGATCGCAAACGGCTGCTGCAGACCCTGGTGCTCGATGTTCACCTCGGGGCCGACCATCGCCCCGCTGGCGAGCGACCACTCGGTAATGTCGATGTGGATGCGATCTTCCTGCCGGTAGCCGTCGAGCCCGTAATAGCCGCGGTAGCCGACGTGCGGGTGCCAGTCTTTGAGCCACGTGACGCCCGGGTAGCGTTTCTTCCACATCACCGTCGCCTCATAAAACCGGTAGCCGCCGCGGCGATTCAAGAACCCCACCTCGGGATCGAAGCCGCTCCCAACCTGGAGGATCCGCGCGAGGTTAGTCCAGGAACCCGTCTCGTATCCGAGCCGCGCGCTGTACGCCGCCGCGTCGCCGTCGCGGCCGGGCGTAGCCGATGCCGCGCCCCACCAGTCGACCGTCCACGCGTCGCGGATGCCGATGCGGCCGTCGACGCCGTACACGCGGTTCCAGTTTCCAGTTTGCGCCGTCGCCATGCGCTGCACGGCGATGACGCCGATGCGCGAGCGGGCGGCGAGCTCGCGCTGCAGCCGCACCACGGAGTACGCCGTCGCCGACTGCGTGGCGGCCCGGTCCGTGAAGATCTGCAGTGCGCCCACCGTGAAGTCACCCACCCGCCCCGTGATCCGGCCGCCGCCCACGATCGAAACCGGCTGGCCGAGGGTGTCGATGCCGATGCGACGCGTAAAGAACAAGTCGACGGCTTGGGGCGTGCCGGCGGAGAAGATGCCGGCATTCTCGAGGAAGAAGGGCCGTTTCTCTGGGAAGAACAACGGAAAACGCGTGAGATTCGTGCGCTGCTCGTCCACTTCGACCTGCGCGAAGTCGGTATTGTACGTGAGGTCGAGCGTGAGACTCGGCGTCACCCCGTACTTGAGCTCGCCGCCGACATCCCCGCGCCGGTGGGCCTCCGGGTCGAGGCTATAGTTCCGTTCCACGCCCGTGAGCGCGTACGGCGTCACCGTCCACACGCGCCGCGACGGCACGTGGACGCCCTGCAGCGTGCCGGCATGGGAGATCTTCATCAGGCTGAACTGCCGCGGAATGAAGGACCAGAACGCTTCTTCGTTCTTGCGGCGGATCGAGCGCACGAGATTGAGTCCCCACGTCTGTTGCTCGCCCGCACCGTAACGCAACGTGGTGAACGGAATGCGGAACTCGGCGTACCACCCCGCCGAGTCCATCGACGTCGCGACGGTCCAGGTGCCGTCCCAGTTGAGGTTGAAGCCGCCCAGGGACCCGGCCATGGTGCGCGTCTGGCCGGGCAGTTGTATGCCGCCGCCTTCGCCTTCGTTCACGACCTGGGCGTCGTACTCGATCCCCGCCGGGGTGGTGGTGAAGACGAAACCGTTCTGCCGATCGTGGTAGGTATCGAGCAGGATGCCGAAGTAGTCGCTTTTCGTGATATCCCCGTCGCGCACCTTCTCGCCGGGCACGATGCCGGCGGGGTCGCTGTCGTACAGCCAGGCGCCGACGTACAGCGCCTGGCCATCGGTGAGGATGCGGACTTCGGTGCGCTCCGTGACCGGCGCGCCTTCGTGCAGCTCGCGTTGCACGAAGCCGGTGACGGGCGTGGCTTCCAGCCAGACCGGGTCGGTCAGGCGACCGTCAATGCGGGGCGGCGTCCCGACGGCGCGCGCGGTGGCGATCGGGACGACCGACCGGGGAGCGGCCGGCGCGCCGGCATCGGAGGTGGGGGTCTGGCGGGCCAACAATTCCCGTGGGAACGGGAGGGGGAGCACCGTGAGCAGCACGAGTGCGATGGGGGCGGCGCCGCCGGTCAAGGTGCCCCTCCTGCGTAACCAGGGGTTGTCGGACCGGGGGCCAGGGCTCTAGTTTCAGGGCCCACGGGGCTGTAGCTCAGCTGGGAGAGCGCCTGGATCGCACCCAGGAGGTCAGGGGTTCGAGCCCCCTCAGCTCCATGTAAAAAACTGCCCCTTGGTGTAATTGGCAACACGCCTGACTCTGGATCAGGAGAGTCCTGGTTCGATCCCAGGAGGGGCAACTCGAGGACCCATGAACCGCCGCGACTTTCTCTCCTCGACGGCTGCGGTCTCCGCAGCCCTGGCGTTCCCCCTGGGGAAGAGCAAGTGGCGCGCGTTCGCACGGAGCGCGGCGGCGACTGGTGGTTGGCGCAGCTTCGAAGTGACGACGCACGTCGAGGTGTTGAAGCCCTCCGGGACGACACGCGTCTGGGTCCCCGCCGCCCTCGTCAGCGAAACACCCTACCAGAAGACGCTCGCCAACACGTTCGACGCTCCCGGCGGGACGGCGACATTGGTCGAACGCGCAGCCGATGCCCTGGGCATCATCGCCGCCGAGTTTCCAGCGGGGGTGCCGCCGATCGTGACGGTCACCAGCCGCATCGCGACCAGGAACTATGCGGTGGATCTCTCGACCGCGCGCGGCGGGAAGAGCGAGCACCGGGCGACATTGGAGCACTTCCTGCGACCGACGGAGCTGCTGCCGACGGACGGTATCGTGAAGACCACCGCCGCCGCGATCACCCGCGCCGCCCGGACGGATGTGGACAAGGCGCGCGCTATTTACGAGTGGATCGTGGACCACACGTTCCGCAACCCCCGCACGCGCGGCTGCGGCCTCGGCGACATCCGCTTCATGCTCGAAACCGGCGACCTGGGCGGCAAATGCGCCGATCTCAATGCGCTCTACGTCGGGCTGGCCCGCGCGGCAGGCCTCCCGGCGCGCGACGTGTACGGCATCCGGGTCGCCAAGTCGCAGCTGGGATACCAGAGCCTTGGCGCCGCGTCCGAGAAGGTGACGAAGGCGCAGCACTGTCGCGCCGAGGTCTACTTGGATGGGTTTGGTTGGGCGCCGGTCGATCCCGCGGACGTGCGCAAAGTCGTGCTCGAGGAACCCCCCGGCAACCGGCCGCTCGACGATGAGATGGTGCAGCAGGCCCGCGCCCGGCTGTTCGGGTCCTGGGAGATGAACTGGATGGCTTACAACTTCGCGCACGACGTCGCGCTGCCGGGCTCCCAGGGCGAGCCGGTGCCGTTCCTTATGTACCCCCAGGCGGAAACGACCGACGGCAGGCTCGACAGCCTCGACCCGGACACGTTTAGGTACGAAATCACGGCGCAAGAGACTACATCACAGCCCGAACCCAGTCCGAAGCAGTAGCTTTAATACGTGCGCACCGAAACGCTGATCTTGTCCGGAGCCGTGCCGGCTCCGATCAACCGGGTCTTCAACCTGATGACCGACCCGGCGCAGATCCCCGACTGGCTGCCACGCTGCTCCAACGTCCACAGCGAGGGGCCACTCCGCAAAGGCAGCCGCGTCAAGGTCAACTTCAACGGCCGCGCCACGCAGTTCGAGATCGTCGACCTGACCGCCCCCACCACCTTCGGCTGGGCCGACCGCGAAGCCCGCGTCGGCTCGCGCGTCTTCTTCCACCTGCAGTTCTCCGGCGGCCAAACCCAGCTCACCATGAAGTCGCTGTGGACGCCGCAGTCGTGGAGAGACTGGTTGGCGGGGAAGCTGTTCCGGAGACGGAATGTGAGGAAGTTCTTTGACGGGGTGTTACAGAACCTTAGAAAACTTGTAACGAGGTAGATCGGCTCGTCGGGATGGGGGATGGGGGATGCGTGATGAGGCCCCGCAACCACCCATCCCCCATCCCTCATCCCCCATCCCCAGTGTC
This sequence comes from Gemmatimonadota bacterium, assembly GCA_003222205.1. Taxonomy (GTDB): domain Bacteria; phylum Gemmatimonadota; class Gemmatimonadetes; order Gemmatimonadales; family GWC2-71-9; genus QHVC01. Next base: position 3,783 of record QHVC01000163.1, read on the forward strand.
CTAGTCCGCGA
>QHVC01000164.1 GCA_003222205.1 Gemmatimonadota bacterium
CTCGATCGTCATCCCGTCTTTCGCCACAACCGTCTCAGGAAACACCTCTCTCGCCTCTTTGACGAGTTCATCGGCGTTGAGCGAATAGCGCGCGGACACGTGCGACAACACCAACTTCTTCGCCTTGGCCGCCAGCGCCACCTGCGCCGCCTCGCGCGCCGTCGAATGGCCCGTCTCCTTGGCCCGATCCTTTTCTTCCTCGCCGAACGTGGCCTCGTGCACCAACAGATCCGCTCCCGCCGCCGCATCCACGACGGACGCACAGGGACGGGTGTCACCCGTG
>QHVC01000165.1 GCA_003222205.1 Gemmatimonadota bacterium
GCCCGCGGCGGCCCCGGTGCCCCGCCCGGTACCACACGATCTGATCGTTGCCCACCGTCTCGACGCGGATCACCTCGAAGCCCCGCCTGCCCAGCACCTCGCGCGTCACCACGACTGCCCGGTCCGGGGCCACTCCGTACCGCTTCGGCCCGTGGCCCTGCGCCGCGAGGGGCGCGACGAGGACGGCAAGGACGGCCAGGCTGATTGCTACTCTCATGGTCACCTCCTGAAGGTGCGATCCATCGCTGCTGGAAGATGAGGCAGCGGAGGCCGTGTGGCTAGCGGCCCTGGACGAAGACGAAGCCGCCCCAATAGAACGGGTGGCTCGTGGCGGGGGTTCGTCGCAACGCCAGCTGGGCGTCGCGCAGCGCCGCATCGGGCGTACTACCGGCCGCCAGCTCGCGGTAGAACGTGTCCATCAGGTCGGCCGAGGCCGCGCCGACGGGCCACTGGGTCGCGGCGACGGCCCGGGCGCCGCCGGCGAGGAACGCGCGCGCCAATCCCATCAACCCCTCGCCCTCGTACAGCCGGCCGCCGATGGTTTCGCACGCCGACAGGACGACGAGCCGCGCGCGCCAGCGCGCGCCAGCGGGTCATCGCGATTTCGTTGCCGTGCAGGTAGCCGTCGTTCCCGCCGTCCCGCCAGAGCCGCAGGTGCGAGGCGAGCGGATCGGTGGTGTTCACCTCGGCGTGCGTCGCCAGGTGAATGATCGCGTACGGCCCCGCTGCTGCGCGCACGGCGGTCTCGGTGGCGGTGTCGAGGGACAACACGCGCACGCGTGCCGGGGAGAACGCTCCGCGAATCGCCGCAACTTCCCGCGCGCTCCCCGGGGCGTCGCCGGCCACCGCCAGGACGCGAGCGCCGGCGAGCGTTCCTCCCCGGTCGGCCGCGGGGGAGAGGAACTGGGCGGCAGGCAGGTAGCTCACCTGGACGCGATCAAGGAGATAGGACGCGGCTGCGTATTCCGGTTTCGGTCCGGCCGGGGCAGCGCTCGTCACCAGGGCCTCAAAGGAAAGAGCGTACAGCGGGCCGTCCGGGATGATGAACCAGCGGTCGCGTGCGGCGAGCGCCGGCTCCAGCGGACCCACAAGGGCCGCGTACAGGGCGTGCGCGAGCGTCAGGTCGTAGGGCGCGCGCGACAGGTCGAGCCGTCCGGCGAACGTCGTGACGAGGGGACGGCGCAGCCGTTCGACGAGCAGGCTCGCCGAGTCCCGCGTGATGGAGAGCCGCGCGACCGTCGCGCCTCGGTCCGTCAGGACTATCGCCGCGACCAGCGAATCGGTCACGATGTAGTCCAGCAGCGCCTCGCGCGGGCCCAAGCGCCGCTGCAGTGCGGGGCGATCGAGTGGCGCGGGGGGCCGGGCGGCATCGGTCGTCGCCAGGGCCAGCGCTGCCGCCTTGCGGCGCTCGGCCCATAGCACGGCGGCGTCCAGGGCGGCACGGGGCGGATGTGGCGCGCCGAGCAGAACGCGCAGCGCTCCGTCGAAGGGGCGCAGGTGGCGCTCGCGGTAGCCCGCGCGATCCACGTCGCCGCGCAGGCCGATGGTGACGCGCTCCACGGTGCGGGCCGCAAGGTCGTATGCCGCCAGTGCCGCCTGGGGTCGGTGGGCGGCCGCGAGGGCGTCGGCGAGGGCGAGTTGGGTGGTGAGCACGCCGTCCGCCGTCGGATGCGCTGCCGCGAGGGTCGCCGCCGCTTCGAGCGCGCGGAGCGCGCCGCGACGCTCGCCGAGCGCGAACAGGGCGCGCCCGCGCAGGGTGCCCGCGCGGATGCGCTCGTCAGTCAAGGTGAGTGATCGCGCCAGGCTGTCCACTGCGGTCGCCTCACGGAGGGTGGCCTGCGACCTCCCCTCGCGCAGCAAGAGATCGGCGAGCTCGAGCTTCGCCAGCGCTGTGGCTTGCACATGGCCACCTCGCGTCTGCCGCTCCGCCCACGCCTGGGCGACGCGGACAGCGTCGGCCACTCGACCACGGCTGGCGAGCACCTCGGGCAGGAGCGGGATTTCGGTCGCCTGCCATCTTTCCGGAGCGCTGTCGTGGAAGCGGGCCACCGCCTCGGCGCTGTCGGGCTCGTCGAGCTGCTCGTAAACTCGGACCAGGCCGGCGAGATCCTGCCCATCGATACTGAGGACGTCGCGCTGGCAAGCGCCGGCGCGGTAGTAGGCGAGCGCCCGCTGCAGGTCGCCCGAGCGCTCATAGTACTCACCCGCGAAGTAGTAGCCGTTGCATCGTCCGTTCTCGCGGTGGAGCAGATCGATCGTTTGGACCATGCTGTCAAAGTCCACCCGGGCCGCGGCGTGCCACCCGGCCTTCCAGCGGATCGTGCCCGCGTCGTGGAGGCTCATCCAGTGATCGTCCGAACCCGGCAGCGGGTCGCGCGTCAACGACACGAACTGGTCCACGGCGTGCGCCGCTGCCCGAAACCGACCGGCGCTCTCGTAGACGTGCGCCAGGTTGTGCCAAGACTGGTACAGGTAATACGGATCTTCCGCCTCCGGGCCGAGCGCGATCGCGTGAAGCAGGTCACGCTCCGCGCCCTGGAGCTTGCCGAGTTTGGCGTTGGCCCGGCCACGGGCCATGTACGAGACTATTTGCAGGGGCGCCTTGCCGGCGCGGTCGGCAATCACGATCGCCCGATCAAGGTCGATGAGAGCGGCGGCTGGCTCGCTCCGCTCGATCTTTCTCCTCCCGCGCTCAGTGAAGGCTTGCCACTCTAGCCACCAGGCGCCGCGAGCACGGGCCAGTCGCACGCGTTCGTCCCAAATCCTCGGGTCGTCCCATATCGAAAGCATTGCAACCCCGGGTCGCTCATCGCGAGCGAGCGCTGCTGCAATCGCCTCGGCCTCCCAGCCCCCCACGGCGTCATACGAGTGGAGCATGTCGTACAGATGCGCCTTCGCGAATCCGTTTGTCGCCAGCGCGATGGCGCGCCGCACCACCGCCGCTACCTCACGGGTGCGTCCGGCTCGCACCAGGCCATTGCAGTAGAACTGCCACAGCCGCCAAGATTCCGGGGCGTCGCGAACCAGCGTGGCGCCGCTGGCAAGAAATCGCGATTCAAGATCCACGGTGAACACCCATTGCCCCAAGAACAGGACGCCCAGACTTAACGGGCAGCCCTCTCTCCCGGCCTCGATGAGCGCCCACAGTCGTCGTCCTCCGCTGACGTCGTCGCGACGCAGGCGGGTGACCTGCGCCAGGCACAGTGTCAACGGACCCCCGCGGGGGTCGGGCCACGCCAACTCCCGACGCAGCTGCTGCACCGAGCCGCTTGCGCGCATCAACTGGAAGTAGTCGTACTGCGAGGGGAGATAACTCGGATCGGCGGCACGGGCCGCGCGATACAGGGCGAGGGCGCCGTCCAGATCCAGTACGGCCTCACGCTCCTGGGCGGCCTCCCACTGGCGCCGCGCGAGCGCGCGGTCGCTCACCGCCGCCGGCGCCGCGAGTTGGGCGACGAGGAGCAGCGTCGCGACTAGCGTCGCATCCGGCTCTCTACGCTGTCGGCGAGGGCGCGCGCCCAGCCGCTGACTGCGCTGGAAGACGAAGCGACGGCGTGCAGCTCCGAAAGCGCGGCGGCCCCGTTGCCCTGGCGGAGCAGCGCCTTCGCGCGATAGAACCGCGCCTCGCCGAGGTAGGGGGTGTCGCCGAGCGCGATGACGCGGCCGAACGTCTCGGCGGCCGCTTCAGGGCGGTCGAGCATCAAGAGCGCCGCGCCCAGGAAGAACTCGGCCGGCGCGGAATCCGTCCCTGCCGCGAGCGCACCTGTGAGCCCGGCGCTCGCCGCGTCGTAGCGGCGGTCGTCGTAGGCTTTCATCGCGAGAGCGAGGAGCGAATCGCCGCGCACCGGGGTGCCACGCACTTCGACCCCGAGGTAGATGGGCGCGACCGGCACCGCGCCGAGGTCCTGCCACCGCGTCGACGTCCCAGCGGCGCGGGACAGGATTATTGCCGCGATACTCGCCGCGAGCGCGATCCCCAGTCCCAACGGCAGGACGCGCCGCGCACGCCGGGTCCCCGCCGCGAGTGGCGCCAGGTCGGCGCGCACGGCCATGGCGAGGCGGATCTCGTCCTGGCAGCGCGGGCAGGCGATGACGTGCGCCTCGAAGTCGGCGCGGCCGTGCGCATCGGTCAGCGTGTCGGCGACGTAGCGCTCGACGAGCGCCCGCTCCTCGACCAGCGCGCAGGTCAGCGTTTCGTTCACGGCCTGACGCCTCCCGTGGCCCTTGCTTCCCTTGTCGGCAGGCGGGCCTCGGCGTGACGTGGTGCGCCGGCGCCATGAAACGCCTCGCGCAGGCGATCCATAGCGCGAGACTTCCGCTTGCGGATCCGCTCGGCGGGCTCCCCCGTGCGCTCCGCGATCTCCGTCGGTGCCAGCCCTTCGACGTAGCAGAGCCCCAACAAGTCGCGGTCAGATTCGGAGAGACTCACCAGCGCGGCTCGCACCCGCGCGCGCTCCTCGGCCAGGACCAACGCCTTGAGGGCGTCCGGGTGATAGGAGGGGTGCGCGGCGACCGGCAGGCTTTCGAGGGAGACCGAGCGGTACCGGGCCCGCTGCATGTCCACGATCACGTGCCGGGCGATGCCGGCCACAAAGGCGGGGAGCTTGGCGGGGTCGGCGAGCTGATCGCGGGCGAGCGCTGCGACGGCGCGGGCGAGCGTTTCTTGGACGGCTTCTTCGGCGGCATCCGCC
>QHVC01000166.1 GCA_003222205.1 Gemmatimonadota bacterium
ATGCCGCGATCATCTTCGCGCCGGTGGGGCTGCTCGTCGCGGCCGCGCTCAAGGTGGTGGTGAAAGGCGGGACCGTCGTGTGCGGCGGGATCCACATGACCGACATCCCCGCGATGCCTTACCAACTCCTGTGGGGTGAGCGCGTGGTGCGGTCGGTAGCGAACCTCACCAGGCGCGACGGCGAAGAGTTCCTGGCGCTGGCGCCGCAGATCCCCGTGCGCACGCAAGTGCAGCCCTTTCCGCTGGCCGACGCCAACGAAGCGCTGCGGCGGCTGCGCGAAGGGGAACTGCGAGGGGCCGCGGTGCTAACGGTCGGACAGTCGGACAGTCGGACGGTCTGACAGTTAGGCGCCCAACGGTCAGACAGTCCGACTGTCCGACTGTCCGACTATGGTAGCTGCCACACCTCCACGCGGTTGGCCGTAAACACGGGGATCAGCAGCCGGCTGCGCTTGGCATCGTAGCCGATGTCGGCCGGACTCGGCACCCCGGTGATGATTTTCACCTCCTGGCCGGTCTCGTAGCTCGCGACGCTCGAGTCGCTCCAGCTCGACACGAGGATCTTGCCGCCGGCGATCACGACGCCGTCGAACCCGCCCGGACCCTTGGCGATCACGGTCGGCGCCTTGTCGCCCGGCTTCCAGGCGAGCACCGATTTGCCGCCGAACTCCACCACGATGAACCGCTTCCCGACGGGATCCAAAGCGATCCCGTTGGGCCGCCCCAGCGTATCCCCGCGCACCGCGACGGTCACCTGCCGGTCCGGTCCGACGCGGAACACACGATCCGGCCCGGGATGCAGGACCGCGCCGACGTCGTCGAAGCGGATACCGGTGTCGGTGATGTACAGCGCGCCGGTCGCGGTAGTGGCGATGTCGTTCAGGAACACGGCCCCCAGCGTGGCGAGGCTCACGCTGTCGAGCGGGGCGCCGGTCTTCGCGTTGAAGGCGCGCACGGCGTCGATGTCGGCGACCCACAGCGTGTCGCCGAGCAGCGCCAGGCCTTTGGGGGCGTTGAGCGTCACGCCGTTCTTGCCGCCTTCGATGAACTTGAGGTTCTCGACCGCGCCGTCAGGCCGCAGACGGCTGATGAAGCCGTTGTTGTCCTTGGCCGTCGGGCTGCCGTTGATGTTCGAGACGAAGTAGATGTCCTGCGCCGAATCATGGAACACCGACTCCGGCGTCAGGAACCCTTCGACGGACAGCACCTTGGTGGCCACGACGCCGACCGGCCCGGCAAGCGTGGTCGGAGCCGCAGGCGGCTCGGAGCCGGGGGGCGTCTTGTCGACCGGCTTGCAGGCCGCCCAAACGGCGAGGGCCGCACACAGGATCGTCGCTCTCATCGGGACTCCTTCTCGGCCAGCGTTTTGATGTGCCGCAGCACGCGCTCGTGGATCGAGCGCACGATCACGTCGGCGTAGATCGTCCAGTACGCCTGCGGGGCCATCCGCACCTCGTACCACGTGCGCCCTTCGAGCCGCGTGCGGCCATCCGGCAACGGCGTGAGCCGGAACTCCCCGTGGGTCGCACGGAAGTACCCGTCGAGGTGCGGGGGGTTCACGTTGCGATAGGGGCTCCACTCGCGCATGGGGGGCGCCTGGCCGGTAATCGCGAAGCCGAGCACGCGGTTCTCCTCCCAGCGGGTGATCGGTTCGACGAAGCTGCCCGTGGTGAAATCGCAGTAGCGGACGGCGCCCACCCCACGCCCCGCGATCCGGGCGCGCAACGGTGCCGCGACCCCCAGGCGGAACATCCCTTCGGTCGGCGGCGGCAGCTCGGGGAACGTCACGACACTGCGCCACACGACCTCCGGCGGCGCCGCGATCTCGACTACCGTCACCACCTCGCGCGGCGGCGCGGTGGCGCGCGGCTCAACGGCGACGACCAGCAGCGCCAGAATCGCCGCCATGCTCGAGTGCGAGGGCGGCTCCTCCCCTCGCACCGCGATGGCGCGGCCCAGGACACCGCCCAGCAGGGCCACTGGCGCCGCGAGCGGCAACGCCATAAGGAGGCACACGCCTCCCTCGGCGGCGAAGAGCAAGAGGCTCAACGCCGCCAAGGTGAGGGCAAACAGGACAACGACCGCGGTGTCGCCTTTGGAACGGGGTTGCGCGCTGTTGTAGATGTTCGCGGTGATCGCGCCGATGGTGAACGGTGTCCCCAGGAACAGCCCGACGGAGTATTCCTTCTTGAAGTAGACGCTGAACAGCACGGTCGGGATGGTCAAGCCGAGGGACACGGCGACACCGAAGAGGGCGCTCCGCCATCCCGAGCCGAGCACCGGCGCCCGCTCCGTCCCCCACCGCATGTGACGGGGGGCGGTCGGTAAGAGGCTCAGCGCGAGCATGAGCAGGTAATTGACGTAGGGGACGAAGAATAGGAGGGCGAGCCACGCCGAGCGTCCGGCGTCCACTGCGCGGCGGACCGACATCCCGATGCCAACCCAGAGGAACGGGAGAGTCCAGACGGCCAGCGCCAGCACCACGGCCGATGGCACCCCTTGGAGGGCATGTTCGCGCACCGACCACACCGGGTTGGCGTAGTCGAGCGGCGACCACACGCGCCCGGTGTACGCCCACACCACCGCGGAGTCGCTCAGGTATTTGAGGGCCATAAAGCCGAGACCGGTCGCGAAGTACGCGCGCCGGTCCACGCGGTCGGAGAGGCCGAACCAGAGGCGGAGACGGGAGGCGAGCATCGCGACCGCTCAGACCTTGCTCAGCAGGGTCTTGAACCGTGCGTCGCTGCGCAGGGAATCGAGGTCCGAGTCGTTTTCGAGCCACTCGCGGTGCCCGAAGCCGTTGCTGACCGATTTCTCGAGGCAAGCGATCGCCTCGTCGCTCTGCCCCAGAATGGCATACACGCAGGCCACGTTGTAGAGGACTCCGGAATCCTCCGGGTCCATCGCGCGCGCGCGTCTGGCCCACTCGATGCCCCGCTCCCGCTCACCCAGCTGCACCAACGCACCTGCGCCCAGGTACAGGGCGCGCGCGTCGTCGGGGTTGAGCTCGAGGTGTTTCTCGGCCACCTGCAACCCGCGGCGGACGGCCTCCAGGGCTTCGGCCTTGCGGCCCAGCCCGTGCAGGGGTGTCTGCATCAGCAGCAGCGCCTGATAGTCTTCCGGCCGCACGCGGGACGCGTCCTCGTAGTGCCGCACCGCTTCCTCCAGCTTGCCTTCCTGGAAGCAGGCCCGCGCGTACAGGTAGTGGGCCTCATACAGTTTCGGGTTGAGGCGGATCGCCGTCTCGAACTCCCGGCGCGCCTCCGCGTACTGCCGGCTGAGGGAGAAGGCGAATCCGCGCGACGCGTGCGCCTCGGCGAGCTCCGCATCCAGCGCCAGCGCCTTGCGGCTCGCCGAGTCCGCGCTCTCGAGGTTGGACTTGCTGCCGTCCCAGTACATGTAGAGAAACGAGCAGCAGTCGGCGACGCCGGCGTAGGCCAGGGCGTAGTTCGGGTCGATCTCGATCGCCCGCTCGAACATCCGGCGGGCGAACTGAATCCCCGTTCTCCGGAACTGGTGGAAGAACTGGCGCCCCCGCAGGTAGTAGTCGTACGCCTGCACGTTGTCGGTCGGCGCCTTCTCGATCGCCCGCTTCTCGGCGTCACTGAGCACCACCCGCAGCGCCCGCACGATATTCCCGGCGATCTCATCCTGGATCGCGAACACGTCTTCGAGCTGGCGGTCGTAGCGCTCCGACCAGAGATGGTAGCCGTCGGCGACGTTCACGAGCTGCGCCGTGACCCGGAGTCGGTCGCCGGCCTTGCGGACGCTGCCCTCGAGGACCGTGGCGACCTTGAGCTTCCGCCCGATGTCGCCGATGTCCTCGCTCCTTCCCTTGAACGCAAACGCGGATGTTCGTGACGCGACCCGCAGCGCCTGAACCTTGGTCAGCGCGTTGATGATCTCCTCGGCGATGCCGTCGGAGAAGTATTCGTTCTCGCGGTCCGCGCTCATGTTGACGAACGGCAGCACGGCGATCGATTTCGCCGCGGTCGCGGTCGTCACGGTTCCCCCCGGAGGCAACGTCACTCCCGATCCGCCCAGCGCCTGGCCGAATTGCGCCGCGGTCGCGTACCGCTCCGCCGGGTCCTTCGCCAGCGCCTTCGCGACCGCGTGCTCGACCCACTCGGGCACCGCCTCCCGGAACGCCCGCAGCGCCGGCACCGGATCGGTGAAGGCGTGGGCGATGATCGCCTG
>QHVC01000167.1 GCA_003222205.1 Gemmatimonadota bacterium
GGCCGGACGCTGCGGGACGTCCTGAGCGCGGCGCCGCCGGGACTGCCGATCGTCGTCGAGGTCGAGACCGAGGCGCAGCTGGAAGAGGCGCTCGCCGCCGGAGTCACCCACATCCTCGCCGACAACCAGTCGCCCGAGCGGGTCGCCGCCTGGGTGCGCCGCGCGGGACCCGGCGTCACCATTCAGGCCTCCGGGGGCATCGTGGCGGACAGCGCGGCGGCCTACGCGCGGGCCGGGGCACAACTGATCAGTATCGGGGCGCTTACCCACTCGGTGTCAGCAGCGTCGATCAGCTTCGCGATTCAGGGACCCGAGATCCGCCTGCAGTAATCCGCAATCCGAAATCCGCAATCGCCTATCGGCTCGCCTGCCAGGTTCCCGAAAAGTTGAACTGCCGGGTGGGATCGCTCAGCGCGCACACCACGCGCCCGGTGATGCTCGCGCCGGAGTCCGTATCGACCGAGCCGTCGTATTCGCAATTCGGGGCGCTGAAACGCAGCGTGTGGCCAACCACGTGGCCTCGCGTCACCGCGCCGCTGTCGTCGTTGTACTTGTCCCCCTGGGGGGTGTGGCACACTCCCACCTGACCGTAGGAACCGGCGAAATTCGCCCCGGCTTGCAGGAGCGAGTACGTGCCGACGTCCTGGCACGTGATGCTGTGCGACACGTCGGTGAAGGTCTCCGTGTACTGCCAGGTGCCGCTGATGTCCGCGAGGTTGGGCTCGGTGCCGGCCCGGCAGGCGAAGAGAACACCGCCGGCGATGGCGGCGGCGCCGAGGAGGGCGAGCGGGCGGGATAGCGGGGTCCGGCCCATGCTCTATCGTAGGGATGGACTTTCCGGAGTCAAGCCGAGGGCTGCACCTCTCTCCAGGCCGTCCGTTTCGTATCGCGTTTTTCTGCCAGCCTGCGCAATGTTTCGATGACGCAACCCCGCCCCGTCGAGGGCACACTTTCGCGTGGCCAGGGGCATTGTGCCTCGCGACGCCCCTGGTCTTGACGACTCCCACTGTTCAACGCATACTCGACGTGCGCTGCGAACGCAGGCGTCGAGTGCGAGTCGTACATCGCCGCCACGCCACGAGCCGGGGAGGATTCCCCGGCTCGTTCGTTTTGTGCGCTCAGTATGGGTCTCGTGCCCGGCCTCGCCAGGGAGTTAGGAGGACTCCTCCCCACGTGCATGCCACTGCCACATGCCACTCATCGTCTGCCGGCTCACGGGGTGTCCCAACTGACGCGCCAGCATCACGATCTGGCCGCGGTGGTGGTTGTCGTGCGCCATGTAGTAGAGGAGGTAGCTGGGGGCGTCGTGCGGGAAGCCCACGATGCGTCGCCCCTCGGCGATCGCCGCGCCCACGACGCGCAGGACGGCCTGGCGCTTGGCGCCGAGCGCGCGCGCGGCCTGCGCGGGCGTCACGCGGGCGCGGTCGAGCTCGGCCGGAACGCGGGCCCTGGGATCGGTGCGCTCGAGGTAGCGCAGTCCGCAATTGTGCACGTGCGCGACGAGCGCGGCGATGGTCCGCACCCGTTCCCCTCCCGGTGGCCGGGCGCGCCACACGGCCGGGTCGAGGTGTTCGACGAGGAACTGGTTGATGCGCGCGCTCGACGAGTACGCGCGGAGCAGAACGGCGGCGGGATCGCGGCGGGCCACGGGGTTTCCTCGCGGAGTCTCCCCAACGATACGGCCGGCGCAGGGGGTTGCAGAAGCCCAGATCACTTGCGAGGTTGCTGGTCCGGGAGAGGTGGCCGAGTGGCTGAAGGCGGCGGTTTGCTAAACCGTTATAGGGGCTAATACCCTTATCGGGGGTTCGAATCCCCCCCTCTCCGTCCGCCCCGCATCGCGCTCCGCTGCACAATCACCCCACCCTCGCACACTTGGCTGCGCGGACGGTGCGACGGAGCGACGCCGCCTCATCCACCGTTGCGCTACAGCGACGCAGACCTCATGCCGCGTTTCCGCAGCCATCACGATACGGAAGGGCACGAACATTGCGCTTACCTGGCGCTGGCCCACCCATCTCTGGAGGATGGTATGCGCTCGCGGCTGCCGCTGCTCTCTCCGACGGTCCTGCTCGGGTTGCTCTCACTCGCGGCCTGTGAACACGCCACGCCGCCGGTCGCGCCACCGCGGTTCGACGTGGTCCAGAGCGCGGGAGGCCGCATCGCGTTCGTGAGCAACCGCGACGGCAACAACGAGATCTACGTCATGAATGCGGACGGCACCGGCCTCACGCGCCTCACCAATGACCCGGCCTCGGATCTCTATCCCGCGTGGTCGCCCGACGGCACCCGCCTCGCGTTCACGAGCACCCGCGACGGCCATTACAACATCTACGTGATGAACGCCGACGGCACCGGCGTCACACGGCTCACCACATCGACGGGCTCCATCGGCAGCCAGGCGCCGGCGTGGTGTGGCTCGAAGATCGCTTACATGAGCGACGACTACCTCGGCTCGTTCCCGGACGTCTACAGCATGAACGACGACGGCACCGGCCAGACACGCCTGACCACCGACAACGCTTCCTTCGACGAGTTCCCCACGTGGTCGCCCGACTGCGCGCGGATCGCGTTCTCGATTGACCCGGACGGTTCCGGCGCCTCGATCTCCGTCATGAACGCAGACGGAACGGGGGTGACGGGCCTGGTGACTGGTCCCGGCGCCAACAAGCACCCCGCCTGGTCACCGGACGGGACGCGGATCGCGTTCATCAGCGACCGCGACACGCCGGGAAACAGCACTGAGATCTACGTGACGAACGCGGACGGGACGCCACCTACGCGGGTGACCACGAACAGCGCTTTCCACCTCTACGACTTCCCCGCGTGGTCGTCCGACCAGGCCCAGATCGCGTTTTACGCCTATGCCGTTCCCACCCCGGGGATCTACGTCACGAACGCCGATGGAAGTGGCACCAGGTTGTTTTCCGACAGCGCTTACAGCCGGCCCGCGTGGTTCGGGCCGGGGACCGGTGGCAACCAACCGCCGGTCGCGGCGTTTACGTCGAGCTGCAGCGGCCTCACCTGTGCCTTCACCAGCACCTCGACTGATCCCGACGGTAGCATCAGCGCGTCCAGCTGGACCTTCGGCGACGGCGGGACGTCTACCGCCCAGAACCCCTCGTACACCTACGCTGCCGGCGGCACCTACACGGTCACGCTGACCGTGACCGACAACCAGGGCGCCACCAATTCTGCGTCGACCAGCGTGACGGTGACGGCGCCGCCCCCGCCTGCGATCCACGTCGGCAACCTCGACGGCTCCACCTCGAACGACGGCCCCACGTGGTCCGCGACCGTGGCGATCACCGTGCAGGACAGCACGCAGGCGCTGGTGAGCGGGGCCACCGTGACGGGGAACTGGAGTGATGGTTCGTCCGTCACCTGCGCCACGGATGCTAGCGGCACGTGCGGCGTGACGCTCCCGGGCGTCCTCAAACGCGTCGGGGCCGTGACGTTCACCGTGACCGGTGTGGTGCTCGCCGGCCGAGTGTACGATTCCAGCGCCAACCAGGACCCCGACGGCGACAGCAACGGCACGTCGATCACGGTGACGAAGCCGTAAATGCGTTAGACTTCGCCGCGATGACCGACCGCGGCGAAGACAAAGCGGACCTGCTCCGCCACTTCCTGGCGGCGCTCGCCTACCGCACCCAGAAGGCTCTGCGCGGCGCCCCACCGTCCTTCGCTGCGTTCCGCGCCGGCGACAAAGTGCGCACTCCCCACGAGCTCGTCCGCCACATGACGAGCGTCTTGGGGTACGCGCGCACCTTCTTCACCGGCGGCTCGTACCGGCCGGAGCCCCTCCCGGCTTTCGACGCCGAGGTAGCCCGCTTCCACGAAGTGCTCGCCGATCTCTCCGCGCACCTGGAGCGCGGCACGCCGCTGCCGGGCATCACCCCGGAGCAGCTGCTCCAGGGTCCCTTCGCGGACGCGATGACCCACGCCGGCCAGCTTGCGCTGCTGCGCCGGTTGTCGGGCTCGCCCGTGCCGCCCGAGAACTTCGTGTTCGCCCGGATTTCGGCCGAGAACCTCGGCCCCGATCAGCCGCCGCCGGCGCGCCCCGACAAGGTGTGGCCGGAGGCGCCCTGATCACAACGAACTACACCCGCTCGTACACCATGCGGAAGTGGTCCAGCAGCTCGCGCTCGAAGCAGATCGTGTTGGCACTGACCCCTGAGACGAACGCGAGGCGGAAGTCTTCGCTGAACAGATAGCGCGGAATGAGGGTGATCTTGAGCAGCCGCTTGCGCCAGGAGGGCGCCGCGAACCGCTTCCGCCACTGCCGGATCGTTTCGATGTAATCGAGGCGGCCGCTCTCCTTGTGCAGCAGCCGGAACTCCGGCGCGGCGTTGCGCTCCACCTGCTCCGACCCGAACGGCAGCCACGACCCCGGAAACGTCTTCGTCATGAGGCCTAGCGCCCACGCATCCGAGTCGCGCGGCGCGTGAACGTCGATTGCGTCCGGTCGGATCATGTTGTGCCCGAACACCATCGTCTGGAGGAACAGCCGGCTGCCGCGGGGGAGAACGCTGGCGGCGGCGCGGAACACCTGGCGGTAGACCTCATCCTGCTTTCCGGCCCGGAACTCCGCGGGCGAGCAGAAGTGCTCGAAGGCACCGATGCTGGCGACGCCATCAAAGGCACCGAAAGTGTCCCGGGTGATGGTGCGGCAGTCGTGGAGATGCACGTCGAGGCCGTTGCGGCGGCACGCGGCCCACTGACCTCGCGACAGCGTCACGCCCACGGCGGTCGCCCCGCGCGCCTTCACATACCGCAACAGCCCGCCCCAACCGCATCCCATGTCGAGCGCGCGCTGCCCGGGGGCGAGCCGCAGCTGCTCCCACACGAACGCGTGCTTGCGGCGCTGCGCCTCCTCCAGGGTGAGCGAGAAGTCGCCGTCGTACTTGGCGCCGCTGAAGTCTCCGGTCTCGCCGATGCTCAGCCGGAAGATCTTGTCGATCAGGGTGTAGGTGAAATCGATGTCGCGCTGGCTGGCCATGCATCCTCCGGCCCGCGAAACTAAACGGCCGCCCGCGCAGCCGCCACCCGCCCTTGTTCGCGCCCCCGATGCTGCGGATACTTCAGCCGCGATGACCGACCGCGTCCGCTTCGCGCCGTCCCCGACCGGGTACCTGCACGTCGGCGGCGCCCGCACCGCCCTGTTCAACTGGCTCTACGCCCGGCGCACGGGCGGCACGTTCCTGTTGCGCATCGAAGACACCGACAAGCAGCGTTCCACCGACGAACACACCCAGGTGATCCTCGACGGGCTCAAGTGGCTGGGCCTCGATTGGGACGAGCAGCTCACCTTCCAGGGCGCGCGGCTGGTGCGCCACCAGGAGGTGGCCGACAAGCTCCTCGCCGAGGGGAAGGCGTACCTCGAGGAGGGGGTGATCCGCCTGCGCGTCCCGCCCGGCGAGATCGCTTGGGACGACGCGGTGCACGGCCGCATCAGCTTCCAGGGCGAGGACATCAAGGACTTCGTGATTCTGCGCTCGGACCGCAGCCCCCTCTACAACTTCGCCGTCGTCGTCGACGACCTCGACATGCGGATCACGCTCGTGCTCCGCGGCGACGACCACATCTCCAACACGCCCAAGCAGCTCGCCGTGTACCACGCGCTGGGCGTCCCGCCACCGCGCTTCGGCCACGTGCCGATGATCAACGGCCCC
>QHVC01000168.1 GCA_003222205.1 Gemmatimonadota bacterium
AGAGATACGCGAAGGGCAGAGGAGAGTTTCGATGCGAACAGCAAAAGGGTGGCCGCTGAGCTGATCCGCGGCGTGGGGCGACCTCAGGTGCCTTCGCCAGCTGCCGGATAGGCGACGTAGACGATCGTCGCCAGCAACGTTGTCGCGCCGATGACGACCAGCGGCCACCCAAGTCCGCCGCTCCCCCGCAGCACGAGCGATCCACCGACGACTGCGCCAACCAGCATCGCGGCTACGGAAGCAAGGCGGCGCCTCCAGCGAGGATTGTTGCCGCCCGCAAGCCACGAGTCGGCGCCGATTCCGGCGAGCGTCAAGGTGAGCACCGTCGTGGTCAGATCGGAGACGGCGAGGCGACGCACGGTGGCGTTCCGGACGCCCATCGCGAGGGCCGTCAGGGCGATCAAGGCGTACAGCTGAGCGACGGGAGCGAGGCTCTTGCCGTCGTATCCGCGGGCGACGAGCGCCGCCGCGAAGAACAAGCTCGATTCGACGAGCGCGGTGATGAGAAGCCAGCGTGGTCGTGAGGCGTGGAGACTCACCCCGAGGCGTCCCCCGATGATCGCCCCCGCGAGGAACGCGGCGAGCGCCGTCAGCGAGCGGGATGTCGAGAACCCGGCTACGCCAGCAAGGGCAAACCCGAGAAACACCACGTTCCCGGTCATGTTCGCCGTGAACACCCGCCCGAGTCCCAGGACGCTGACGGCGTCGATCAGACCGGTCGTGATCGTCAACGCGACGAGGAGCGCCGGGAGCGACCCGGACGTGTGGGGATCATTCGGCTTTGCGTCGCCGGCCACCATCGGTTCAACCTGTGCCTGTGCAGGCCGGGGAGCAAGATGTCTTATCCGAGCCCGGCTGCCCGCGCGATCAGCAACATCCCTGCCCCGACGGCCACGGCCCCGGTGGCTCGCGCCACACGCTCACCGGCGGGGGCAAGACGTTCGACGGTGATGGCGGCCGCCACGACCGCCATCGCGCGCAGGTCCATGACACCGAGACCCAAGAGGATCGCCATCAGACCGACATTGCACTTGGCGCAATGGAGACCGAGGCGCAGGCCGTGTCGCCAGGCCGTGCCGGCGTCGGCCGACACTGCGCCGCGACCGGCGTCTCGGCAGCAGGCGAGGTGATGCGCCTTCCACGCGGTGAGCTGGAGGATGCCGGCCATCAGGACGACCACACCGACCGCGATGGGGAGGGCGCGCGGCAGCGCGACGACGAGCGGATAGGCGGCCATTCCGAACAGAGCCCACACGACGAAGTAACCGACGCCCACGAGCGCGGTCAGCCGACCGAGGCCGGCCTGGCGGTAGCGCCACAGCGTCGGGACTAGAGACGGCAGCATCATCGCCACCATCATCACGACCCACATGCCCAGGAACGACGCCGCGGCGCCGAGCCATGTGTGTCCGGACATCGGCATCTCGTTCATCCCTCGTGGTACTCATCGTGACGGCGCCACCAGAAGCCCGTCTCGTTGCGCCCCTTGGGGGCGCGGTCGAGCCACTGGTACATGCTCCACAGGCCGTCCACGCCGCGCGCATAGGCGGAATAGGTGTGGTAGACGACGCCGCCCTCGAGGGCGAACGCGCTCAGGCCCTGCCGCTCGCGAATGAACGTCGGCCAGTCAGTGCCGGTAGTGGCTGCGATCTCGGCGGGCGGCCCCTGCTTGCCGGCCTCCAGCAACGACCTCTGGTCCTCGGGGCGGAAGTTGTATTCCACGACGTTCGACCGCTGCTGCTCCTCAGTCCACGCCGTCTGGAGGTCGTAGCTGAAATCGCTGCCGAACGACGATGCCCAGGGGAAACTCCATCCCATGCGCCGCTTGTACGCCTGCAGCTTCGCGAGCGCCGCCCGCGACACCGCCGCCAGTGTGACGTCGTGGTTCGCGAGGTGGACGACGGAGCCGTCGAACCCGTCCGCGATCGCCGAACACGACGGACAGCCAGCCTTATAGTCAGGCCCGAACATGAAGTGGTAGATGAGGAGCTGCGAGCGCCCGCGGAAGAGGTCGGCCAGCGAGGCGCTGCCCTCGTCGGTCTCGAACTTGTACTGCTTGTCGATCCGGACCCAGGGCAGCTCCTGCCGGCGCCGCGCCAACTCGTCGCTGCGCCGGGTCAGCTCTTTCTCCGCCTCGAGCAGCTCGAGCCGGGCGGCAAGCCACTGTTCACGGGTGCCGGTCTTGTGCTTCGTCATCGCTGTTCTCCCCTTTTGTCTTCGACGAACGCCCGCAGGCGTTCGGCCGCGTCGTCCCATTGCGCGGCGATGTGGTCGAGGTACTGCTTGGCTTTCTCCAGGCGTTTGCGGTTCAGGTCCCAGACCCGCTCGCGTCCCCGTCGGGCGTGGCGTACCAGCCCCACACGCCCTAGGGCGTGGAGGTGGCGCGTAATCGCCTGACGCGTCACCCCGGTCCCCTCACTGAGACGAGTAATCGACAGCGGCCCACCGGCGGACAGGCGTCCCAGCAGGCGGAGCCGAGTCGCGTCGCCCAACGCGGCGAACAGCGGCACCGCGTCGGGGGGGGCGGGGGGGGGCTGCAGCGCGGCGGCGCCGCGTTTACTCGACATACTTCGCGAGATGCTTGATCTGCCCGGTCCACCCGTTGTCGTTCATGCGGAACGCTTCGGCGCGACGCGTGAGCGGGATGCGATCGAACCCCGACTCGACGATCGTGAGCGCGGTGCCGCCCTCGGTGTCCTCGAGCGTGAACTCGACCAGCGTGGTGGGCTCGGCCGAGTAGTCCACGCCGGGGGCGACGGCGTAGGGGTGCCAGCGATACGCGAAGTAGCGTTCCGGGTCGATGCGCTCGACCAGCAGTTCCAGGGTCACGTGCTCGTAGCCGGGTATGGCCATCCTGCCCCGGATCGGCCGGCCCGCGGCGAAGGCGCCCTCGAGCTTGACGCGGAACCAGGTGCCGAACTCTGCGGCGTTTGTGAGGGCGCGCCACACGCGGGTGCGGGAGGCGCGGAGCACGACCCGTTTTTCGATGCGATCGGTGCTCACCGTGTCGTTGGGCGCTGGGGTGTTGACTGCCATGGGTCGATTCCCTCCGCAACCAGGTGGAACAGCCGTTGATTGATATGCAACATTCGTGTTGCGTATTATATCCGCCGCTCCTGTTAAATGCAACCCCCATGTTGCGCTTTCTTTGGAGGCGGTGCAAAGCAAAGCCCCACAGCGAAAGGCGCGGCGGGGCTTGATGTTCACTCAGTCGGGGCGGCGGCCGAAGGAAGTGCAGTGCGTATCGTAGACCGTGGTATCGGGGAGGAAGCGCGCCTCGAGGACGCGGTTCGCGACGGTGAGATAGTCCACCGGCCCGCGCAAGCAGCCCGACTCTGTCTTCATGCACCACTGGGCCGCAGCGGACTGGGACGTCAGTAGGAGCGCGCCAATGATTCATCCACATCGAATCATGGAATTCCTCCTGTGAATTTACTATAGTACACCCCCCTGTCGGCTGGCGCCCACGCGAGGACGCCAGCCCTGGCTGAGGTGAGGTTAGGGGTTGACGCTGACGCTCAGCTGCATTCTGGGGATGGTCGCGACAGGACTCCAACCTGTGACCTCTGGCACGTGCGAGTCGTCGTTCTCGTGATGCCAAGAAAAGTGGAGAAAAACCATGGCATACCAGGCCGAAATCAGTCGTAAGAACCCGGGTTGTTTCTTGTTTTTGGTGGACCAGTCAGAGTCGATGGAAGACCCTTTTGGCGGCGGGGAGGCGGGCAGACGGAAGGCCGACGAGCTCGCGACGATCCTCAACAAGCTGATTCATAATCTGTGCATCCGTTGCGCCAAGTCGGACTCTATTTACGACTACTTTCATGTCGGTGTGCTGGGCTACAGCGAAGCGAGCTGTAAGCCAGCGTTCGGCGGTGAACTGAGCGGGCGCTCGTTGGTACCGATCAGTGAATTGGCCAATAAGCCGTTGCGCATCGAAGACCGGGTAAAGAAATCGGACGATGGCGCCGGCGGCGTGATGGACCAAACCGTCAAATTTCCAGTCTGGTTCGATCCATATTGGAAAGGGGCCACGCCGATGTGCGCCGCGCTCAAGGAGGCAACCAAGATTACCGAGACGTGGTGTCAGGAGCATCCGAACGGATTTCCGCCGATCGTCATTAACATCACCGACGGCGAGGCAACGGATGGAGATCTTGTTGCCGAGGCGCGTAAATTGGCGGCGGTCAGCGGCGAAGACGGTTCGGTGTTGCTCTTCAACATCCATCTTTCGTCGACGGCCGGACCATCGATCGAATTACCGGGCAAC
>QHVC01000161.1 GCA_003222205.1 Gemmatimonadota bacterium
GCTGATCCCGGGGCGATCTCGGTCGGGGCGGGCGCGTTGGTCTATGGCGTGACGATGTCGAACGGCCTAGCCGGCCGCGACCCGCCGCCGGGCTTTGCGAACGTCCAAACGCAGTCCGACGCGGCGATGGTGACTGAGGGCGACTACGCCGTGCAGGCCAGCGCGGGCACGGCCCATCCCCAATGGACCTGGTACTTCAGCTCGCCGAGCACGTGGCTGGCCACCGTGCTCACCCTTAACCCGGCGGCCAGCGCCGCGACCGGCACTCTGACGGCGTCGACCAGCACCACCGGCTCCGGCCTCGATCCGGATGGTTATACGGTGACCGTCGACGGCGGCTCACCCCAGGCGATCGGCATCAACGCCAGCGTCAGGTACGCCAACCTCAGCGCCGGCAGCCACAGCGTCGCGCTCTCGGGGGTCGCG
>QHVC01000162.1 GCA_003222205.1 Gemmatimonadota bacterium
TCAGCGCCGGCAACCACAGCGTCGCGATCTCGGGCGTGGCGGCGAACTGCACCGTCAGCGGCGGCAACACCCAGACGGTCACCGTGCCAACGGGCGGCACGGTCACGGCGTCGTTCGCGGTGAGCTGCGTGACGCCGCCCGGCAACCTGACGGTGTCGACCAGCACCACTGGCGCGAACCTCGACCCCAATGGTTACACCGTCACGGTCGACGGTGTCTCGCCGCAAGCGATCGGCATCAACGCCAGCGTCAGTTACACTAACCTGAGCGCGGGCACCCACACCGTCGCGATCTCCGGCGTGGCGGCGAACTGCACCGTCAGCGGCGGGACCTCGCGCACGCTGAGCGTCCCCTCCGGCGGTACGGCGACCACGACCTTCTCGGTGAGCTGCAACGCGCCGCCGGTCGTCAACGCCGGCCCGGACCAGACGGCGGTGACCGGCCTGCTCTATTCGTTCAGCCCCAGCTTCACCGATGCCAACAACGACGGGCCGTGGTCGTACCGGATCGATTGGGGCGACGGGTCTGTCTCGACCGGCACGAGGACAAGTCAGGGCTCGTGGAGCGTGGGGCACACGTACGTCATCGTCCTGCCGAGGAGCTTCACGGTCCGCGTCACGGTGACCGATAGCCACGGCGCTTCCGGCTCGGACACGAAGGTGGTCTCCGTGTTGCTCTTGTAAACCATGACACGGCGCCCGGGGCAGCGCACGACCGTCAGGGTCCTACCAAGGCTGCTCGCCGCCGCCCTCGTGGCGGCGGCGTGCAGCGACTCTCTCAGCCCCCGTCCCGAGGGCCCCACCGCGCCGCCCCCGGCTCAGCGCGTTCCTGAGGTGCTGCAGTCCGCCGCGGGCGACATCACCCTCGACCAGCAAAACAGCACGCTCGGCCTCGCCGGAAGAAGGTTCGTCAAGGGGTTCAACCCCACGAACCCGCACAACGGCGACGCGATCGTCGTCACCTTCTTCTGGTTCGGCTCGACCAACATCATCGACTCGGTTACCGATCACCTTACCAACACCACCTGGACGAAGGTGGGGAACACCTACCGGCTCGTCGAATACGTCACCGCCGGCGGCATCTCGATGGCCACGTACGTCGCCCTCAACGTGCAGAACATCCCCGTCGCCGACCCGGCCCAGGACAACGTGCTCGCCATCGAGGCGCTGTTGTCAGATTCGGTGGTGGACGGCGGCCTCCTGATGTCCGCGTGGACCGGCGTGGCGGGCGTCGACCAGGCGGTGGGCCCGCACCTCTCGGGATCAGGGGCCGGCTCCTCGCCCACGATGGCCCATCCCGGCGCTATGACGACGGTCAACGCCGGCGCGCTGGTCTATGGGGTGACGATGACGAACATGCCGGTCGGCCTGGGAACGCCGACGGGCTTTCGCAGCATCGACCCGGCCGGGTCGATTTCGGACGGGCGGCTGAAGGGCGACGGCGAATACACCGTGCCCGCGAGCACGGGCTCGTTCGATCCCCAATGGACCTGGTACTTTGATCAGAGCCACGCCGGGACCTGGATGGCCACCGGGCTCATTCTGAACCCCGGGTCTCCTCCGCCACCACCGCCTCCCACGCCTCCCGGCAACCTGACGGTGACGACGAGTACGACGGGGTCGAATCTCGACCCGGACGGCTACACGGTGACGGTCGACGGCACCCAGAGCCAGCCGGTCGGGATCAATGCCAGCGTGACCTTCAGCAGTCTCCCAGCGGGCACGCACAGCGTCGCGGTCGGGGGGGTCGCCAGCAACTGTACGGTGACCACCGCGAATCCCCAGAACGTCTCGGTGCCCTCCGGCGGCACGGCGACCACCACATTCTCGGTGAGCTGCGGCGCGGCGTCGGTCGGCGGCATCGTCCTCGACACGGTGAACGGCAACCTTGGCGAGAGCGGACGTTTGCTGCTCACCAGGTTCGGCCCCCGGAACCCGCACCTCGGCGACGCGATCGTCGCGACGTTTTTCTGGAGAGGCTCGACCAACGTCATTACGTCGGTCACCGACCGCCTGAGCGACGGTACGCCGGTCGGCAATAACTACACACCGGTCGAGTACGTCACCGCCGGCGGCATCTCGATGGCGACCTACCTCGCCACCAACGTGCAGAATTATCCCGAGGGAACGTTCCCCGGTGGCGAAAAGCTCCTGGTGGTGCAGGCGCAGCTCTCCGACTCCGTGGCCGACGGTGGCCTCATGATCTCGGCGTGGGGGGGAGTGGATGGCGCGTCCGCCCAGGCAGTGGGCGCGCACCAGTCGCGTTCAGGCTCCGGCTCGCAGCCGACCGTCGCCGCCCCCGGGCCAATCGCCATCAACGCCGGCGCGCTCGCGTATGGCGTGACGATGTCGGGCACGCTCGTCGGCCGCGATCCTCCGAGCGGTTTTGCGAACATCACGTCGATGAGCGACGGGGCGGGGCTGATCGCCGAGGGCGACTACGCGATCCCTGCGGCCGCCGGCCAGGCCGATCCGCGGTGGACCTGGAACTTCTCGCCCAGCTCGCCCGGGACCTGGCTGGCGACGGTGCTCGCGCTGAACCCCGGAACCGCCCAGGCGCTGGGCAATCTGACGGTGTCGACCAGCACCACCGGCTCAAATCTCGATCCGGACGGGTACACGGTCGCGGTGGACGGGGGCCCCGGCCAGGCGATCGGGATCAACGGGAGTCTCTCGTTCACCAATCTGGCGGCCGGCAGCCACAGCGTGACGCTCTCCGGGGTCGCGGCGAACTGCACGGTGAGCGGCGGTAACTCCCAGACCGTTTCCGTCCCCTCCGGTGGGACCGCGACGGCCGCGTTTACCGTGAGTTGCTCCGCGGCGACCGGAAACCTCACCGTCACCACCAGCACCTCGGGCTCGAGTCTCGATCCGGACGGCTACACCGTCACCGTCGATGGCGGCTCGCCGCAGGTGATCGGCATCAACGCCAGCACCAGCTACCCGGGTCTGTCCGCCAGCAGCCACACGGTGGCGATCTCCGGGGTCGCGGCGAACTGCACGGTCAGCGGCGGTAACTCCCAGACCGTTTCCGTCCCCGCGGGCGGCACCGTCACTGCGCCCTTCTCGATCACCTGTACCGCCGTCGTTTCGGCCTCGCAGTCGACGGTGACGGCGGCGCCGACGTCGATCACGGCGGGGAGCGGCAGCTCGACGGTCACCGTAACGGCCCGGGATGCGAGCGGCAACCTGATCAGCGGGGCGAGCGTGAGCCTGACGGCCACAGGCGGGACGGGGAACACGCTGACGCCGGCGACGGGCACGACGAACGCGAGCGGCGTGTTCACCGCGACGTTCACCTCGACCAGCACGGGGACGAAGACGATCTCGGCCACGGCGGGCGGGGTGGCGATCACCCAGACGGCGAGTGTGGCAGTGACGCCGGGGCCGGTGTCCGCTTCGCAGTCGACGGTGACGGCGGCACCCACGTCGATTGCGGCCGGGAGCGGCAGCTCGACGATCACGGTGACGGCCCGGGACGCGAACGGGAACGCGATTAGCGGAGCCACGGTGGTGCTGAGCGCGACCGGTACGGGCAATACCCTTACGCAGCCGGGGTCGACGAACGCGAGCGGGGTGGCGACCGGGACGCTCAGCTCCACGGTGGCCGAGACGAAGACCGTGTCGGCCACGATCAGCGGGGCGCCGATCAACCAGACGGCGACCGTGACCGTCACGGCTTCAACCGGCGACCTGACGGTCACGACCAATACCACGGGGCAGAGCCTGGATCCGAACGGGTACACGGTCTCCGTGGACGGTGGCGCGGGGCAGGCGATCGGGATCAACGGCAGTGCCACCTTCACCGGCTTGTCGGCAGCCAATCACACGGTGACGCTCGGGGACGTGGCCGCGAACTGCACGGTGAGCGGCGGGAATACCCAGACCGTCGCCGTCCCCGGGGGCGGCACCGCAACAGCACCGTTCTCGGTCGCCTGTACCGCCGTCGTCTCCGCTTCGCAATCGACGGTGTCGGCGGCGCCGACGTCGATCACGGCGGGGAGCGGCAGCTCGACGGTCACCGTAACGGCCCGGGATGCAAGCGGCAACCTGATCAGCGGGGCGAGCGTGAGCCTGACGGCCACGGGTGGGACGGGGAACACGCTGAGCCCGGCGACGGGCACGACCAACGGGAGCGGGGTGTTCACCGCCACGTTCAGCTCGACCAGCACGGGGGGGAAGACGATCTCGGCCACGATCGGCGGGGTCGCAATCACCCAGACGGCGAGTGTGACGGTGAC
>QHVC01000060.1 GCA_003222205.1 Gemmatimonadota bacterium
GAGATCGCCATGGCCTGCGATCTGCGGCTGGCGAAGGAGAACGCCGGCAAGATCGGCCTCCCCGAGGTCAACCTCGGCGTGCTGCCCGGCACGGGGGGCACGCAGCGGCTCGCCCGCATCGTCGGCAAGCCGCTGGCGATCGAGCTGATGGTCAAGGGCGAGCTGTTCTCGTTCGACCGGGCGAAGGAGCTCGGCCTGGTCAACGAGGTGCTGCCCGCGAAGGACTACTGGGAGCAGGTGCTGCTGTACGCGAAACAGTTCTGTCCGCCGCACAAGGCCTCGAAAGCCGTGGGGCTGATCAAGCGCGCGGTGCAGTCGGGCTCCGAGGTGCCGTTCGAGAGCGGCCTGGCGATCGAGCGCGAGCTGCAGCAGCAGCTGTTCCAGAGCGAGGATGCCAAGGAGGGCATCGCCGCGAACCAGGAGAAGCGCGTGGCGGAGTTCCGGGGCAAGTGACCCGGTGAGAACCGACCTCTTCATTAATAACGAGTGGCGGCCGGCCGCCTCCGGCCGCCGCTTCCCCGTCGTGAACTCGCCGAGGTCGCTCTGGGCGACGCGGCGGACGTGGACGCCGCCGTCAAGGGCGCCCGCGCCTGCTTCGAGTCCGACGGCTGGCGCAAGCTCTCCGCCCGGCAGCGCGGGCGCCTGCTCGCCAAAACGGCCGACCTGCTGGAGGCGCGCCTCGACGAGTTCGCGCGGCTCGAGACCGCCCACAACGGCAAGACGCTGTTCGAGTCGAAGATCGAGCTCGGCATGACGGTGAACACGCTGCGCTACTACGCCGGCTGGGCGGACAAGATCGTGGGCGACACGCTCCCGGTCGAGGGGCCGTTTTTCGTCTACACGCTGCGCGAGCCGATCGGCGTGGTGGGGGCGATTGTGCCGTGGAATTTCCCGCTGAACATCGCCAGCTGGAAGTTCGCGCCGGCGCTCGCCGCGGGATGCACGGTGGTTCTGAAGCCGGCCTCGGAAACGCCGCTCACCGCCCTGCTCTTCGCCGAGCTGGTGCAGGAGGCGGGCTTCCCCGCCGGCGCGTTCAACGTGGTCGCAGGGGGCGGCTCGACCGCGGGTGCAGCGCTGGTGCGCCACGCCGCTGTCGACAAGATCTCGTTCACGGGCTCCACCGAGGTGGGCCGGCAGATCATGAAGATGGCCGCCGACACCAACAAGCGCGTCACGCTGGAGCTGGGCGGCAAGAGCCCCAACATCGTCTTCGCCGACGCCGACGTGAAGGCCGCCGTGCGTGGCGCGCAGACGGGGATCTTCTACGGCAAAGGTGAGGTGTGCGCGGCCGGCTCGCGGCTGTTGGTCGAGCGCAGCGTGCACGATCAGGTCGTCGAGCAGCTCGCCGAGGGGGCGAAGAAGCTGGCGATCGGGGACCCGCTCGACAAGAACACCCGGCTCGGTGCCCTCGTCTCCAAACAACAGCGCGAGACGGTGCTTGGCTACATCAAGAAGGGCGTGGATGAAGGGGCGACGCTCGTCGCCGGGGGCCGCCCCGGCAACCACAACGGCAAGGGCTACTTCGTCGAGGCGACGGTGTTCGACGCCGTGCAGCCCACGATGACGATCGCTCGCGAAGAGATCTTTGGGCCAGTGCTCGCCGTCCTGAGTTTCGACGGCGTCGACGAAGGGGTCAGCCTCGCGAACCAGACGATGTACGGACTTGCCGCCGGGATCTGGACCAAGGACGTGCAGAAGGCACACCGGGTGGCGCGCGCCGTCCGCGCCGGCACGGTGTGGATCAACAACTATAACTCGTACGATTCGGGGGCGCCGTTCGGGGGATTCAAGGCCTCCGGCTTTGGCCGGGATTTGGGCCGAGAGGCGTTGGATGGATACTTGGAAACGAAGACGGTTTGGGTGGGGTTGTGAACGACGCGTACATCTGTGCGGCGCTGAGAACGCCCGTTGGCAGGCACGGCGGGGCGCTTGCGGGTGTGCGGGCGGATGACCTGGCGGCGATTCCCATCAAGGCCGTCGTCGAGAGGACGGGGATAGATCCCAAGACCATCGACGACGTGATCTTCGGGTGCGCCAACCAGGCGGGCGAGGACAACCGTAACGTGGCGCGGATGGCGGCGCTGCTCGCGGGGCTGCCGGTCGAGGTGCCGGGACAGACCGTCAACCGGCTGTGCGGCTCGGGGCTCCAGGCCGTCGCCAGCGCGGCGCAGGCGATCCGCGCCGGCGAGGGCGAGGTGTTCATCGCGGGGGGCGTCGAGAGCATGACCCGGGCGCCGTACGTGACCCTCAAGTCAGCCGAGCCGTGGAGCCGCCGCGCCCCGGAAGTGGCGGACACCACCGTGGGGTGGCGGTTCGTGAACCCCCGCCTCAAGAAGGAATGGACGATCTCGCTGGGGGAGACGGCCGAGGTGGTGGCGGAGCGCTACAGAATTGGCCGCGCTGAGCAGGACGCATTCGCGCTCGAGAGCCAGCGCCGCGCCGCGAAAGCACAGCAGGATTGCGTTTTCACGGACGAGATCGTCCCGGTCTCCCTGCCCGACGGCTCGCATTTCACCAAGGACGAGTACCCGCGACCGGACAGCAGCGCCGAGAAACTCGCTGCCCTCAAACCGGCCTTCAGGAAAGACGGCACCGTCACGGCCGGCAGCTCGAGTGGCATCAATGACGGAGCCGCGGCGCTGCTCCTGGTCGGACAGTCGGACAGTCGGACGGTCGGACTGAAACCCCTGGCCCGCATTGTGGCGACTGCGGTGGCGGGCGTTGATCCGAGCTGCATGGGCTTGGGTCCCATTCCGGCGACTCAGAAGGTCTTGAAGCGCGCCAGGCTGAAGAGCGACCAGATCGATCTGATCGAGCTCAACGAGGCATTCGCCGCGCAGGCGATCGCCTGTATCCGCGAGCTCAAGCTCGACCCCGCGCGGGTGAATATCTACGGCGGTGCCATCGCGCTCGGCCACCCGCTCGGCGCCACGGGAGCCCGCGTGCTTACGACCCTTCTCTACGCCTTACGCCGTACGAATTCCCGTTACGGTTTAGCCTCGATGTGTATCGGCGTCGGGCAAGGGATCTCGATGATCGTGGAGCGCCTCTGATGGCCGCCTACGAACGGGTCGCGGTCGAGATCGCGGGCGGGATCGCCACCGTCACCTTGAGCCGGCCCGACAAGCTCAACGCCTTCGACCGCGCCATGTGCGACGACGTGCTCGAGGCGCTGCGGATGGTCGTGGCGAGCGAGCAAGTACGGGTCGTGATCCTCACGGGCGCGGGGCGCGCGTTCTGCGCCGGGGCGGACCTGAACGTCCTCGCCGAGGACGGCGCGGCGCTGGTCGCCGCCGGCAAAGAGCTGGCGCTGTTGATTCGCGGAGCGCCGCAGCCCGTGCTCGCGGCGGTGAACGGCCCGGCGGCGGGCGGCGGCGCGAACCTGGCGCTCGCCTGCGACTATCGGCTCGCCGCCGACCGGGCCTCGATCGGCCAGGTGTTCCACAAACTCGGCCTGGGCCCGGACTGGGGCGGCACGTACTTCCTGCCCCGGCTGGTGGGGACCGCCGCGGCCCTGGAGCTGGTGTGGAGCGCGCGCATGGTCCCGGCCGAGGAGGCTCGCGCGTTGGGGTTGTTCGACCGCGTCGTGCCGCATGATGCGCTCATGACCGAGGCCCGCGTGCTCGCCGAGTCGTGGGCGGCGCAGCCGCCGCTCGCGGTGCGGCGCGCCAAGGAAGCGTTGTACCAGAGCGAGGGCGCGACCCTCGCCGAGATGCTGGATCACGAGATCGCCATGCAGAACGAGCTGTTCGCCACCGCCGAGGCGCGCACGCGCATCGGCCAGTCCCTGCGCACGAGGAGCCGCTGATGGTCCGCAAGCTCAACAACTTCGACGACTGGATCGACTACTTCCGCTACTGGCAGGACTCGATCGGTCTGCCGCAAGGCACGGTGCGGGACTTCAAGTTCGAGGCCAAGTTCGGCGAGCAGGAAGTCCCGCACATCGAGTTCGGGCACTACAAGGGCCAGCACAAATGGCCGACCCTGATGCACATCCCCGACCAGCGTATCCGCGACGCCCTGCTGAACCTCATCGTCTACCAGGGCGATACCGAGTTCGCGTCCGTCGAGCAGCAGCGCAACCTGCTCCACCACGCGCCGTCGGATTACGACCTCTTGTCGCTGCAGCGCGTGATGACCGAGGAGATGCGCCACGGCTGGCAGATGTCCTACCTGCTGTGCGCGCACTTTGGCGATGAAGGCAAGCGCGAGGCCGCCAAGCTGCTCGAGCGCCGCGCCGACGAGGGCGAGCGGCTGCTCGGCTCCTTCAACGAGATCGTCGACAACTGGCTGGACTTCTTCACCTACACCCAGTTCATCGACCGCGACGGCAAGTTCCAGCTCAAGATGCTGTCGGTGTCGGCGTTCGATCCGCTGTCGCGCTCGATGGGCCCAATGCTGAAAGAGGAGTCGTTCCACCTCGGCACCGGCAACAACGGGCTGCTGCGGATCGTGAAGGCCGGCAAAATGCCGCCCGAGGTGATCCAGCGGTTCTTCTACAAGTGGATCCCCACCGCGTTCGACCTGTTCGGGACCGACGCCTCGTCGTCCGCGCACTGGGCCTACGTTTGGGGGTTGAAGGGGCGTTATGACGAGCGCGAGAATCAAGCCGAGGCCGACAAGCAGAAACTGAACGAAGCCTCTCGCGGCCTGTACCGCCAGGAGATCGTGAAGCTGGTCGAGCGCCTCAACATGTTCATTCCGGAGCGCGAGCGCTGGCTCAAGGTGCCCGACTTGAAGTTCAACCGTCGCATCGGGCAGTACGCGCATCAGTACTGGACGGTCGACGGCGAGCCGATCGGTCAGGAGCGGTACGCGGCGTACCTCCAAGACATCCTGCCCCGGCCGGAAGACATCGCGCTGGTTCACGACATCGAGAAGGAACCGGACTGGATCGAGCCGAAGAAGGCAGACACCCTGCTCAACCAGCAGCCGTGACCTCCCCGCGGCCGCTGGTCATCGCGCACCGCGGCGCGTCAGGCTACGAAACCGAGAACTCGCTCGCCGCGTTCCGCGCCGCGGCGCCGCGGGGCGCCCATGGCGTGGAGCTGGACATCCACGCCACGACGGACGGCGCGTTGATCGTGCACCACGACGAGGTGGTGAGCGGCCGGCACATCACCAGATCAACGGGAGCCGAAATCCGCGCCTCCCGGCTCGCGAACGGCGAGCCGGTCCCGACGCTCGACGAAGCGCTGGAGGCGATCGCGCTGCCGCTGCAGGTGTTCATCGAGGTCAAGTCCCTGCCCCCACAGCTCGACGGCGCGCTGTTCGCGGCGCTCGAGCGCGGGGCCAACAAGGGCCGCTGCGCCGTGCACGGATTCGACCACCGCATCGTGAGCCGGCTGGGGTTGGGCCGGCCGGGCCTGCCGCGCGGGGTGCTGCTCTCTTCCTATCCGATCCGGCCACTCGAAGTGCTCGAGGACACGGGCGCGACCACGCTCTGGGAGGAGCACGGCATGATCGACGCCGCGCTCGTGGATACGGTCCAGAGCGCGGGGTACCGCGTGTTCGCTTGGACGGTGAACGAGGACGACGAGATGCGGCGGCTGGTCGCGCTGGGCGTGGACGGCATTTGCACCAACTACCCCGACGTGGCCCGGCGCGCCGTGGTGGCCGCGGCTGGATGAAAGTCGCGGTCGTCGGCGCGGGGACGATGGGCGGGGGGATCGCCTACGTCGCGACGCTCGCGGGTTGCAGCGTCGCGCTCACCGACATCCGTCCTGAGGCCATCCCCCCCGCCATCCGGCGGATCGGAGACCTGTTCACGGGCGGCGTGAAGCGCGGCAAGCTCGAAGAAGCAGACGTCGCCGCCGCGGCTACGCGGTTGCGGGCGGATCGCGACCTGGCGTCGGCCGTGGCCGAGGCCGACGTTGTGATCGAAGCCGTGGTCGAGGATCTCGGCGTCAAACAGCGTCTTTTTGCTGAGCTGGAGCGCGCGGCGCCCGCGGAGGCGCTGTTGGCGACCAACACATCTTCCCTGTCCGTCGCGGCGATCGCCTCCGGGATGCGGCGGCCCGGCCGGCTCGTCGGCATGCACTTCTTCAACCCGGTGCCCGCGATGAAGCTCGTCGAGGTCGTGGCCCATGCTGGCGTGAATCGTGCGGCGGTCGACCAGGCCGTCGAATTGGCGCGCGCGTTCGGCAAGGAGCCGATCATCGTCCAGGATGCCCCCGGGTTCGCCTCGTCGCGCCTCGGCGTCGTCCTGGGGCTCGAAGCGATGCGGATGCTCGAGCAGGGCGTCGCGAGCGCCGAGGACATCGACAAGGCGATGGAGCTGGGCTACAACCACCCCATGGGCCCGCTCAAGCTCACCGACCTCGTAGGGCTCGACGTGCGGCTGGCCATCGCCGAGTACCTGCACCGCTCGCTGGAGGAGCCGCAGTTCGAGCCGCCCCGGATCCTCCGCGACAAGGTGGCGAAGGGGGAGCTGGGGAGAAAGACGGGAAAGGGGTTCTACACCTGGAGCGACTGACCCGCATCACCGACGTCCACGTCCACATCCAGCCGTGGCGCGAGTTGAAGCCAAAGGTCCAGGAAGCGATGCGCCGCGGCAAGGAAACCCATTGGGACTTGCTGCTGGCCATTATGGACGATCCCCGGGCGCTGCTGCAGATCCTCGACCAGGCGGGCGTGTGGCGCATCGGCATGGTGAACTACCCCAGCCCCGACGTCATGGGGTTCACGAATGCGACCAACACCTTCGCCGCGAAATACGCGGAGGCTGACCCCCAGCGCCTGCTCCCGTACGGCGGCGTGGACGCCCGGCATACGCGGGACCCCGCCGGCGACGTGGACCGGCTCGTCGATTTGGGCATCCGCCTGTGCAAGATCCATCCGCCGCACCAGCGCTACGCGGCCAACGCGTATACCGAAGGGCTCGACGCGCTGGGGCGGATCTACCGCCGCTGCGAGGAGCGCGGCCTGCCCGTGATGGTGCATACGGGGACGTCGATCTTCCCGGGGGCGCGCTCCAAGTACGGCAACCCGATGGAGCTCGACGATGTGGCGATCGACTTCCCCGACCTGCGGATCGTCATGGCGCACGGCGGCCGGCCGCTGTACATGGAAGAGGCCTTCTTCATCCTGCGCCGGCACGCCAACGTCTGGCTCGACGTCTCCGGCATTCCGCCCGGGAAGCTCTTGGAGTACTTTCCCCGCCTCGCGGAGGTCGTGGGCCGGACGCTGTGGGGCACGGACTGGCCGAGCCCGGGCGTCAAGGATCTCCGCCAGAACATCGATCAGCTCCTCGGACTGCCGCTCGCCGAGGACCAGCAGCGGGCGATCCTCGAGACCAATGCGCTGGCTTTCTTTCCTCCTGCTCGCTAACGGCACCGCCGCGGCGCAATCCACACCTGGGCGCGCGGCCAAACCGCTGCACTTCGACTTCACCCTGGTGGCCCCAATCCGGGACTCCTTCGTGTTCCACGTACGGGGAGAGGAACGCGGCTGGGCGGTGTGGCAGTACGAGCTGCGCTCGGACGAGATGGGGCAGGAAGTCCTCTACACCGCCACGTCCGAGCTGCGACCCGTGGAGGCCGAGAGCCTGCGCATCGTCGTCAACCGCCAGACGGGCGCTCCGGTCGCGTCGTATCAGCGGCTCGACTTCATCGCGCCCGGCAGCGACACGGTGCAGCTGGAACACACGCTCGACGTGCGGCGCGGAGCGGTCACTGGCCGGCGCCGGGCCCGCACCCGGAGCGGTGAGGTGCGCATGACGCCGGTCAATACGCCGCTGCCCGCCGACGCCGTGTGGAGCAACTACGCCTTCTTTGCCGCGCCGCTGGCCAACGCGGCCCCCGGCGACTCCCTGGTCGGACGGGCGTACGGTGAGTTCGTCGATTCGCTGCGACCACTCGTGGTCGTCGCGGAGACGCCGACCTCCGTGACCGTGCCGGCGGGCCGCTACGACGTGCTGCCGCTCAAGGCCGCCGGCTTCCGGCTCTTTGTCACCCGCACCGCGCCGCGGCGAGTGGTCAAGGGCGAGACCCTGGACGGCGTCTTCGATTTCGAGCTCGCCGGCAGCGGGCCACCGGCCCGCCCCGGCCCATGATCCATTCCTGAGCGAGGGGACCTCCGGATGCGTGCACGAGGTAGGCACTGCTGGCTTGTTGTGGGACTTGGGGGACTCGGCCTCTGCGCCGCGCTCGTTCCGCTGCCCGTGGCGGCGCAGCAGGCGGGTCAGATCCGCTATGAGACCTTCGCCTTGCCCAACGGACTCCGCGTGATCTACTCGGAAGACCACTCCACGCCGATCGTCTCGGTGGACGTGTGGTACAACACCGGCTCGCGCAACGAGCGCCCCGGCCGCTCCGGGTTCGCCCACCTCTTCGAGCACATGATGTTCCAGGGGTCGGCCCACGTGAAGAAAGCGGAGCACTTCCAGTACGTAAACCGCGCCGGCGGAGTAATGAACGGGAGCACCACCGAGGACCGCACCAACTTTTGGGAGACCCTGCCCTCGAATCGACTGAACCTCGCGCTGTGGCTGGAAGCCGACCGCATGCGCTCGCTCGCCGTCAACGACGAGAACTTCCACAACCAGCGCGAAGCGGTGAAAGAGGAGCGCCGCCTGCGCGTGGACAATCAGCCCTACTCGCGGGCCTTTCTCGACGGTCTCACCGCACCGTTCGACTCGAGCACGTGCTTCGCGTACGCGCACACGGTCATCGGGTCGATGGCGGACCTCGATGCCGCGCAGCTCGCCGACGTGCAGGCGTTCTTCGACACCTACTACGCGCCGAACAATGCCACGCTCGTCGTCGTGGGCGACTTCGCGCCCCGGGAGCTGCGCCGCCTCATCAACCAGTACTACGCCGGCATCCCCAGCCACCCCGCCCCACCGCCGGTCGCGTGCCGGTGGAAAGCCGGCCCGGGGCTCGTCCGTCGTGAGACCATCGACGAGCACGCCAACCTGCCGGCGGCGCTGCGCCTGTACCGGGTCCCTGACCACACCGACCCCGACACGCCCGCCCTGGAGTTGCTGAATGTCATTCTCGGCCAGGGCGAGAGCTCCCGGCTCAACGTGGCGATTGTGCGCCGCGACAAGGCCGCCCTGGGCGTCCAGGCGGTCATGGTCGGGACGCGGCGCGGTCCGGGCGTCACCGTGGTGTTGGGCATCACCAACCAGGGAGTGGACGTGAACCGGCTGGACAGCCTGCTGGCCTCGCAGGTCGACTCGATCCGCGCGAGCGGCGTGACGGCCGAGGAGCTGACCAAGGCGAAGAATTCGTTCCGCGCCGACTTCATTCGCAACCGGGAGACCACGTTGAGTCTCGCCGAGGAGCTCCACCACTACGACATGTTCCACCGCAGCCTGGCGGAGATCAACACGGAGCTGGCGCGCTACCTCGCCGTGACCGCCGACGACATCCGCCGCGTGGCGCAGAAGTATCTCGATCCCGCCAACGCGGTCGTGATCATCGTCAAGGCGGGCGCCGGCGCGGGAGGTGGACAATGAAGCGTCGGACAGTCGGACAGTCGGACGGTCGGACCGTCCGGCGAGTTGTAGGGTTGTGGGCGTGGGCCGCCTTCCTGTCAGTCAGTCCGACAGTCCGACTGTCCGCCCAAGATTCTTTCCCCTCCCGGCCCCCCCGCCCCGCTCCGCTCCGCCCCGCGCGTTTCCCCGCGTTCCAGGACCTGCTGCTGCCGAGCGGCCTGCGGATGGTGGTCATCGAGAACCACGAGCAGCCGGTGGTCTCGGTGACGCTGAGCTTCCGGGCGGGTGACATTTACGATCCCGACGGCAAGGAAGGCCTCGCCGGGCTGACGGCCGAGCTGGTGACCAAGGGAACGGCAACGCGGACCGCGGAGCAGATCGCCGCGCAGATCGAGGGGGCGGGTGGGAGCCTCAGTGCCGCGTCCGATGCGGACGTCCTGACCGTGTCGGCCGACGTGTTGAGCGACCGCGCGGATCTGGCGTTCGAGCTCCTGGGAGACGTCACCCGCCACGCCACCTTCCCCGCGGACGAGGTGGAGCTCGCACGCACCCGTGCCTTGTCGGGGTTGCAGCTCGAGCTGTCTCAGCCGGGGAGCGTGGCGAGCCGGTTCTTCGCCAGGGAGATCTACGGTCGCAATCCCTATGGACGCCGCCCCACCTCGGAGTCGCTGCGGAGCGTCACCCGCGAGGATGTGGTCACCTTCGCCGGCCGCCGCCTCCGCCCCGCGGGGGCGTTGCTCGTCGTGGCGGGAGACCTGACGCTCGATCAGGCGCAGACCTTCGCCCGGACCGCGTTCGGCGGCTGGACCGGCGCGTCGGCGACCGTCGCGCTGCCGCCCGCGCCGCCGACCAAGACGGGCACGGATATTCTGCTCGTCAACCGGCCGGGGTCGGTCCAGGCCAACATCGTGATCGGCAACACCACGTTCCCCCCCACCGATGCCGGCTACTATGCCGCTCGCGTCGCGTCGCAGGTGCTGGGCGGCGGGCCGGATTCCCGGCTGTTCCTGATTCTGCGGGAGCAGAAGAGCTGGACTTACGGCGCCTACGCGGGGCTGCAGCGCAACCGCGGCGTCGGCTTCTGGCTGGGGACGTTCGAGGGTCGCACCGAAGTGGCCGACAGTGCGCTCGCCGAAATGCTGCACCAGATCGACCGCATCCGCACCGAGGCGATCCCGGACTCCGAGCTGCGCAACGCCCAGAGCTTCCTGGTGGGCTCCTTCCCGCTCACGATCGAGACGCCACAACAGATCGCCCAGGTTGTCACCCAGGCGAAGTTGCTGGGGCTGCCGGCCGATTACTTGCAGCTGTACCGCGAGCGGCTGGCGGCGGTCACGCCGCTCAGCGCCCGCGCGGCGGCGCAACGGATCTATCGTCGTAACGCGCTGACCATCGTGGTCGTCGGCGATGCGGAGAAGTTGTACGACAGGCTCGCGGCGATCGCGCCCGTGCGCCTCGCGGACGTGGACGGCAAGTCGCTCAGGCCCGAGGATCTCCATCCCAAAGCCGGGCCGCTCATTCTCGACGCGAGCCAATTCTTCAGCCGCACCGACAGCTTCCAGGCCCTGGTGCAGGGCAACGTCATGGGATCGCAGGTGACATCGCTGCGGCGCACCGCCGATTCGCTGGTGTTTGCGGAGCATACCGTCCTCGGCCCGTTCCTGCAGCAGCGGACGACCGTGGTGCTCGATCCCGCGACGTTCGCCCCGTTACAGGTGGAGCAGACGGGCACCGCCGGCATGCAGCCGGCCGAAGTGCATCTCACGTACGCGAACGGCCGGGTCAAGGGTCGGGCGGTGACCCCGCAGCGCGAGGGGACGCCGAAGACGGTGCTGGTGGACACGACGGTCGCCCCGGGAACGATCGACGACAACCAGCTGCACGTGATCCTCCCCGCCCTGCCCCTGGCGGATGGCAAGACGTTCACGATGAACGTGTTTTCGTCCGGCGAAGGGGTGACGAAACTGCTGACCGTGAAGGTCGCCGGGGTCGAGAACATCACTGTTCCCGCCGGGACGTTCCCGGCGTATCGCCTCGAGCTCTCGGGCCTGCAGCTCCCGGTGGTGATGCACGTGACGCGGGACCTGCCGCGCCGCCTGCTGCGGATCGAACCGGTCGGCGCACCGCTGGTGTTCGAACTCGTGAAATAGCCGGACGGCGGGACCGTCGGACGGTCGGACCGAATTCCCGGAGGAGGCACGTCATCCATGAGGCAGGTAATGCTCGGCGTACTATGCATCGCAGTGCTTGGCTGCGCGTCGGGCGGCGCTCGCCCGGCGCGGCGCCCCGCGCCGGCTCCGGCCCCGGCAGCGGCGCCACCCGCGCCGAGCCAGGCGCCGGCCCAAACGCGCGCGTCCGCAGAGTCGAGCTCCGTCGACCGGGCGCAGTATCCGTCCACGTATCAGCGCCACCCCAATCCTCCGGTGCTGATCCGCAACGCGACCATCCTGACTGCCGCCGGTCAGGAGATTCCCAACGGCTCGATCCTGTTCCGGGACGGGCGCATCGTCGCCGTGGGAGCCACGGTCCAGGCGCCGCCGGACGCCGTCGTCGTCGACGCCACCGGGAAGTTCGTGACCCCCGGTCTGATCGATGATCACTCGCACCTCGGCGTGTACGCGGCGCCGGGGACCGAGGCGGAATCGGACGGCAATGAAGCCACGAACCCCGTGACCGCCGAGGTGTGGGCCGAGCACTCGTTCTGGCCGCAGGACCCGCAGATCCCGCTGGCGATCGCGGGCGGCATCACAACCATTCAGGCGCTGCCCGGCTCGGCCAACCTGATCGGCGGCCGCAGCGCTATCCTGAAGCTCATTCCCGCGCGCACGGTGCAGGAGATGAAGTTTCCCGGCGCGCATTACGGGCTGAAGATGGCGTGCGGCGAGAACCCCAAAGGGGTGTATCGCAGCCGCGGACCCTCGACCCGCATGGGCAACATGGCGGGCTACCGCAGCGCGTTCATCCAGGCCGAGCAGTACCGGCAGCGCTGGGACAAATGGCGTAAGGATCATCAGGGCGACCCGCCCGCGCGCGATCTGCGGCTCGAGTCGCTCGCCGAAGTCTTGCGGGGGAACATCTTCGTGCAGATGCACTGCTATCGCGCCGACGAAATGGCGCAGATGATGGACCTGGCGCACGAATTCGGCTTTCACATCCGCTCGTTCCATCACGCGGTCGAGTCGTACAAGATCGCCGACCTCCTGGCGCGCGAGAACGTGTCGGTCTCGGTGTGGGCTGACTGGTGGGGATTCAAAGAAGAAGCCATGGACGGCGTGCAACAGAACGCCGCGCTCAACCAACAGGCCGGCGGGCGTCCGCTCATCCATTCCGACAGCCCCAGCGGCATCCAGCGGTTGAATCAGGAGGCCGGCAAGGCGATGAACGCGGGGATTCGCGCGGGGATTCCCATTACGCGCGACCAGGCGATTCGCTGGGTCACGGCCAACCCGGCGTGGGCGCTCGGTCTCGACTCGATCGTGGGCACGCTCGAGCCCGGCAAGATGGCGGACGTCGTCGTGTGGTCGGGCGACCCGTTCTCGGTTTACAGCAAGGCACTCCAGGTCTACAACGACGGCTGGCTGGTCTACGACCGCAACGATCCCAAGCATCAGCCGCGCACCGATTTCGAATTGGGCCAGGTGCCCGCGCCCGGGACCGACCGATGATCGCCTTCCTCCTCGCCCAGACCATCGCGATCACGGGCGGAACGGTCTACCCCGTCTCCGGCCCCAAGCTCGAGCACGCCACGGTGCTCATCCAGAACGGCCGCGTCGTGGCCGTCGGCCCCAACGTGACGATTCCAGCGGACGCCACGCGGATCGACGCGACGGGCAAATGGGTAACGCCCGGTTTCATCGACGGGGGCACCCAGATGGGCCTCGTCGAAATCGGCCGGGTGGGCGGGACGCGTGAGATGTACCTCCAGGGCGACACCATCGCCGCGTCGTTCAACGTGGCCGAAGGGATCAACCCGGCCTCGACGCTCATCCCCGTGACGCGGATGGAGGGGATCACCACCGTGCTCGCGGCGCCGCAGGGGCACCTCATCAGCGGTCAGGCGGTGCTCATCGACCTCGACGGCGCCACGATCGAGCAGATGCTTGTGAAGTCACCGATCGGCGTCGTGGCCAACTTCGACGAGAACGCGAAAGATGAGGGCGGCGGCTCGCGCGCCGGCGTGGCGGAGCGGTTGCGGCGCGTGTTCAACGACGCCCTGGAGTATTCCCGCCGCCGGGCGGACTACAACCGCGGCGCGATGCAGCCGCTCTCAGCGTCGGCGGCGGATCTCGAGGCCCTGCTGCCGGTGCTCCGCGGGCAACTGCCCCTCATCGCCGTGGCCAACCGCCGCAGCGACATCGAAACGGTCCTGCGCTTCGGGCGGGAGTTCCGCCTGAAGGTCATCCTCGCCGGGGCCCAGGAAGGCTGGGAGATCGCGGAGGCGATCGCGCGGGCCGGCGTCCCGGTGCTCGTCGAGCCGCTCGACAACATCCCGTCCTACGACGCGCTCGGCGTGCGATATGAGAACGCCGCGGTGCTCGCCCGGGCGGGCGTGAAGGTCGCCCTCCTGGAGACGGACACGCACAACGCGCGCAACCTGCGCCAGCAGGCCGGCAACGCGGTGTCTTACGGCATGACGTGGGAGCAGGCGCTGCGCGCGGTGACGCTGGCGCCCGCCGAAGTGTTCGGCGTGGCGGACCGCTACGGCGCGCTTGACGTCGGCAAGGTGGCGAATGTGGTGGTCTGGTCCGGCGACCCGTTCGAGTTCTCGACCGGCGTCGAGCACGTGATCATCCGGGGCCGGGAGGTTCCGCTGCGCAGCCGCCAGACGGAGCTGCTCGAGCGGTACCGGCAACTGCCACCTAAGTACTAGGGCACCAGGGGTGAACAGGCGGCAAGGGCGGCAGCAGTGGATTACGGCTCCTGCCGCTTTCGCTTGCTGACCGCTTTATACAACAGCCATGTCAATGCACCTGCGTGATTGCGCAGGCGCTCCAGAACGTCCCAATCGTGATTGGAGAGGTACCCGCGATCGCGGGCCAGACGCAGCGCCACCTGCAACTCGGTAATCGAGCCAATCGCGATGTCGAGATAGCGTCGGAACTCCCCGTCGCCCCGCTTTGCTGATCCCTCGGCGATGTTCAGGGTTACAGAGAATGCGGCGCGCCTGGCTTGGGAAGTCAGGCCATAGAGCTCATGCTTCGGAAAGGCGTCTGTGCCGAGTATACCTTGAGAACAAGCTGGTAGGATAATTGCCAGGCCTGGAACCGCTCGTAGGGGGCCACGGACAAGTCTGCAGGCTCCGCGCTCCGGGCGTGTCACCTTAAACACTCCTCATGGGCACAAAAAAAGGCGGCCAGCTTTGACCATGCCGCCCCTGCCCCCTATGCCGCCCGTGCCCCCTTAGTTCGCCGCGGCGTACACACTCACCCGAAACCGCCTCTTGTCCTTGTGCTCGAACTTGACGACGCCGTCGATCAGAGCAAATAGCGTGTCGTCGCTGCCGCGACCCACGTTCTTGCCCGGATGGAACTTCGTGCCCCGTTGCCG
>QHVC01000173.1 GCA_003222205.1 Gemmatimonadota bacterium
CGCGCGGCGACCATGAGATCGAACGCGCCGCGCACCAGGTCGGTCGCCGTCTGCCGTTGCGTGCGCCGATCGACGCCGGCCTGGCCGTCCCATCCGCGCCGTCGATCCTCGACCTGGCGGCGCTCGCCCTTGAGCAGCCGCAACAGCAAGTTGCGGCGGCCCGTGCCGCGCCGGCGCTCCGTCCCGTTGCGCCGCTCGGCATGGCCCCGGCGCTCATCGTCGGTCATACCTGAACGTGGAGCCCGGAAGTCACGCCCGCAAGGATGGGTAACTAGAAGAAGATCATCGTGATGGCAACGAACACCGGCAGCAGAATCGCGCAGCTGTAGACCATATACCCGAAGAACGACGGCATCCGCACTCCGTTCTCCTCGGCGATCGACCTGACCATGAAGTTCGGGGCGTTGCCGATGTACGTCATGGCACCCATGAACACCGCGCCGGTCGCGATCGCGGCGAGGCGCTGGGTCGCTTCGGGATCGCGCACCAGCGCGGCGATGAACGGCCCGTGCGCCGGGATCCCCTGGAGCCCGGCGGCGCTGGCGGCGAACGCGAGATACGTGGGCGCGTTGTCGAGCACGCTCGAGAGGGCCCCCGTCGTCCAGAAGAACTCCGCGGGGTGGGACACGCTGAACGAGAGTCCCAGCACGTGTCTCGCCCCCTGGCTCCAGGCGTTGAGAATCTCGAGCACCGGCGTCATCGTGACGAAGATCGCCGCGAACAGCACCGCCACTTCGATGATCGGCCCGAACGTGAAGCCGTTGCGCTCGCGGTTCTCCTCCGGCGTCCCGCCGTACGCGGTGAGCGTGAGCGCCGCGATGATCGCCTCACGGGTCCCGATCGCCCACGGCCGCGCGGCGGCCGCGGCCTGGCCGGCGGCGATGATCGTGAGCAGCACGCCGGCGAGCGCGGCCACGGACGCCGCTCCGCGCACGCGCAGCGGCTCGTGCACCATGACCTGCTCGAGCTGCGAGCCGGGCCGCTCCCGTTCCTCGCGGTTCAGCGCCGCTTGATCCCACAGGTTGAAGACGACGAGCAGCGCCGCCGTGGCGGTGAGCCACTGCGGCCACAGCCGCAGCGTCCACGCGAACGGTACCCCGTTCAGGTATCCGAGCAGCAGCGGCGGATCGCCGATCGGCGTCAGCAGCCCCCCGCAGTTCGCGACGAGGAAGATGAAGAAGATCACGATGTGCGACTTCCGCCGCCGGCTCTTGTTGGCGCGCAGCAGCGGCCGGATCAGCAACACCGCGGCCCCCGTCGTCCCCAGCAGATTGGCGAGGACGGCGCCCAGGCCGAGCATGCCGGTATTCACGAGCGGCGTGCCCGCGAGCGACCCCCGGATGTGGATGCCCCCGGCGATCACGAACAGCGCGGCGATGACGATGATGAACGCGGCGTACTCACCGAGTTTTTCGCCGAGCACCGCCCGGCCTTGCTCGCCGAGCGCGGTGCCGAACTGCCAGAGGATCGGGAGCGACAACAGCCCTGCGACGATCGCCTTGTGGCGGTTGGAGTGCCACCACGCCGGCGCGACGAGCGGCGCCACGGCGATCGCGGCGAGCAGCGCCACGAACGGCAGGGCGCTCGCGAGGGGGAGTTGGGCGCCGAGCATGGTCGCTAACCTTACGCTCGGCGGCCCGCGCTATCAAGAAAACGCGGCGCGGGGTGGCGCACGTCCCAAACGACGCGTATCTCTCCGCTCGATAGGCTAACCGGAGCGACCGATGACATCCCGCCGCGTTTCCCTCGTCTGTCTCGTTGCCCTGCTCGCCACCAAGGCGGTCGCTGCCCAGCAGGCCGGCACCGTCAGCGGCACCGTACTCGCCGCGAAAGACGGCGCGCCCCTGCCGGGCGCGAGCGTCGTGGTCGTCGGGACTGCGCGCGCTGCTCTCGCCAACGCGCAGGGTCGGTATCACCTGAGCGTCCCTGCGGGCACGGCCACCGTCAAGGCCCGGCTCATCGGCTACGAATCCGCGGACCAGCAGGTCACGGTGAAGGCCGGGGAGACGGTGAGCGCGGACTTCCGGCTCACCGCTACGCCGCTGACCCTGAACGAGATCGTCGTCGTCGGCGCGCGCACGTCGCGCACCGCTACAGAAACGCCGGTGCCGGTGGACGTCGTCTCGGCGCAGGAGCTGGTCGAAACCGGGCAGACCGAGGTGAACCAGATGCTCGCCGCGGTCGCTCCATCCTTCAACGCGTCCCACCAGACGATCGCCGACGGCTCCGACCACGTGAATCCCGCGAGCCTGCGCGGCCTCGGCCCCGATCAGGTCCTCGTCTTGGTCAATGGCAAACGGCGCTACTCGAGCGCGCTGGTGCACGTCAACGGCACCTTCGGCAGGGGGACGGTGGGCGTGGACCTGAATGCGATCCCCGCGGCGGCGATCGAGCGCATCGAGGTACTGCGCGACGGCGCGTCCGCCCAGTACGGCTCCGACGCCATCGCCGGCGTGATCAACATCGTGCTGAAGCGCCAAACGGAGCATCTGGACGTGAGCAGTACCGTGGGCTCGACCCCGGGTGGCGGGAGCGTTTGGGACATGGCCGATCGCCACGACGGCGACCAGGTCGCCACCGACGCCAATTACGGCTTCGCCGTCGGGGACCGTGGGTTCTTCAATGTGACCGCGTCGTATCTCAATCGCGGCGCGACCAATCGTGCCGCGCCGTATTCGGGCAACGACATCTTCCTGGGCGTCACGACGCGGGCCGGCACCGATTCCGCCCTCGCCGCCAACGGGCTCACGCGCGAGGACTTCACGATGCGCGTCGGGCAGAGCGCGGCCACCGAGGGGATGGCGTTCTACAATACCGTCGTGCCGCTCAACGAGTCCGCCGAGTTCTACAGCTTCGGCGGCGTCGGCCACCGGGACGGCCTGTCGGCCGGCTTCTTCCGCCTGCCGAGCCAGGAGGGGCGGGTGGTGCCGCAGCTCTATCCCTTCGGGTTCCTCCCGGAGATCCACACCATCATCGACGACCACTCGGCGACCGCCGGCGTCCGCGGCGGCGTCGACGCCTGGGACGTGGACTTCAGCCTCACCACGGGCGCCAACGCCTTCCACTTCTTCGTCGACCACTCGGACAACGCCTCGATGGGAGCCGCGAGCCCCACGACCTTCGACGCTGGCCGCTTGTCCTTCGCCCAGACGGTCGGCAACCTCGACGTCGTGCGGCCGCTCGGGGCCTGGGGCGGGTTGCGCTCCCTCTCCTTCGTCGCGGGCGCCGAATTCCGCCGTGAGGAGTACCGCATCGACGCGGGCGAGGAAGCCTCCTGGCAGCTGGGCAACGGCGGGCCCACGCCCGGTGCCGACTTCGACACCATGTCGAACGGAGCGCCGAAAGAGCCCGGCTCCCAGGTGTTCCCAGGCTTCCAGCCGTCCAACGAGGTGGACCGGACGCGCACCAGCCTCAGCGTGTACGGCGGGTTCGAGAGCCAGGTGAGCGAGCGCGTGTTGCTCGACGTCGGCGGGCGGCTCGAAGACTACAGCGACTTCGGCCGCACCTTGAACGGCAAGGTGGCCAGCCGGTTCCAGGTCGTCCCCGCCCTGGGACTGCGCGCGGCCGCGAGCACCGGGTTCCGCGCTCCATCGCTGGCCCAGGCCTGGTTCAACAACGTGAGCAACCAGTTCGTGATCGACGCGCTCGGCAACCTGGTCCCCAATCGCATCCTCACGAGCAACAACGAGAGCCGGGTGACCCAGACGTTCGGCGTACCGCCCCTCAAGGAAGAGACCTCCGTCAATTTGAGCCTCGGCGTCGCCCTGCAGCCGGCGAGCAGCTGGTCGATCACAGCGGACGCGTACCGCATCACGATCGCCGACCGCATCGTGCTCTCGAGCCAGTTCAAGAGCTCCGACCCGGCCGTCGGCCCGGTCGTGACGCGGCTGCTGCTGCCCTTCCAGCGCTTGGGCGTGACGACCGCGCAGTTCTTCACGAACGCCGTGGACACGCGCACCAGCGGGCTGGACATCGTCGTGACGCACGGCCGCACGCTCGCCGGTGGTTCCCTCTCTCTGACCGCCTCGGCGAATTTCACGAAGACCACGGTCGAGCGCGTCAACGTGCCGCAGGCGATGGCCGATACGTTTACGGCCGGCAACCTGCCGGCCGTCCGCGGTATCCTCCTCAATCGCGAAGACCGCAACCGGCTCGAGGACGCCCTGCCGCACCAGAAGGGCGGGCTCTCGGCCCGCTGGGCGCGCGGGCCGTTCGCCGCCCTCGCGCGGGCGACCTATTACGGGACCATCTACTATCGGCATCCCAACGGCCCCGCCAACGACGAGCGGTTCGGAGCGAAGACGCTCTTCGATCTCGACCTGTCCTACGAGCTGCGGGGCGGCGTCCGTCTCGCCGTCGGTGGGACCAACGTCTTCAACACGTATCCGGACCGGCAGGTCCATGCCACGAACTCGAGCCTCGGGCGGTTCGTCTACAGCCGCCGGGTGACTCAATTCGGGATGAACGGGGGGTTCTACTACACGCGGCTGCAGGTCGGCCTATAGGATGCCCACGACGTTCACCCGCTTCCCCAGCCCCTTGGGCGAGCTCGTGCTCACGGCCTCGGAGACTGCACTCACAGGTATCTATTTCCCA
>QHVC01000095.1 GCA_003222205.1 Gemmatimonadota bacterium
GCGCTCGTGCACGCGGAGTGGCGTCTGCCGGTGCCGTTCCTGTCCCTGAAGCTGGGGCCGTGGG
Source organism: Gemmatimonadota bacterium (assembly GCA_003222205.1). Classification (GTDB taxonomy): domain Bacteria; phylum Gemmatimonadota; class Gemmatimonadetes; order Gemmatimonadales; family GWC2-71-9; genus QHVC01. Next base: position 65 of record QHVC01000095.1, read on the forward strand.
CGCGAACGCCCGCCGCCGCCGTGCTCGCGCCGTACGTCGCGACCGGCTGGACGGCGCGCCCCGTGCCGGGCACGCCGTGGCGCGCGACGCCGGACGCCCGGGTGACGTATGGCGCGGGGCTGGAATGGCTGGGCGTCTTCCGCCTCGACGTGGGGGTCGGCGCGCAGAGCTGGCGCGTCCGCTTCGCGTTCGACGTCACGCGCGATTTCTGGGGTCTGCTCTGAGGCCAATGGCGTGTCTTGCGCTAAAATGCTATGGCGCGAACAGTTGGAACGGCACTAGGTTTCGGGCTAGCCCCAATGCCTGAAGCGACTTTCTCCGACGAGTGGCTGGTCCAGTCCCTGGAGGGACTGGTTGACGCGGAGCGTCTGGCGGAGCTGCGGGGCAAGGCCGACCCGGCCAAGACGCTGTGGGAGACGCTCGTCGCCGCAAAGACTTGCACCGACGAGCAGATCCTCGGCAAGCTCGCCGCCCGCTTCCGCATGAAGGTGGCGGACGCCGCCCAGATCGATCCCAAGGTCCGCGAAGTCGTCCCCGAAACGCTGGCCCGGCGGTACCGGATCCTGCCGCTGCGCATGACGGATTCGTACCTCGAAGTGGCCACCGCCAACCCCTTCGACATGCACGCCGAGAAGGACCTGGCGTTCGCCACGGCCCGCGAGGTGCGGCTGCTGTTGCTGGCGCCGTCGCAGATCAACCTGCGGCTCGACGAGCTGTACCGGCCGGACAGGGCGATCAACAAGCTGCTGTCGGGAATGGAATCCTCGGCGGACCTCGTGCAGCTGACCGAGGCGCCGGCCGAGGAGATCAAGATCACGGAAGAGGAGGCGAGCCAGCGCCCCGTCGTGCGGCTGGTGGACCTCATCATCTCCGAGGGCATCCTCTCGCGGGCGAGCGACATCCACATCGAGCCGGAGGAAGGCGGCGTCGCCGTCCGCTACCGCATCGACGGGGTGCTGCGGCAGGTGATGAAGATCCCCCGCGGCGCTGGGCTGCCGCTGATCTCCCGCATCAAGATCATGTCCCAGCTCGACATCGCCGACCGGTTGCGGCCCCAGGACGGCCGCGCCCGGGTGGCGGTGAACGGCCAGCCGATCGACCTGCGCGTCTCGACGCTCCCCGCGCAGCTCGGCGAGAAGATCGTGATCCGCATCCTCGACTCGCGCGCCACTGCCAAGTCCCTCGACTCGCTGGGCCTGAACCCCGGCGAAGGCGATGCGATCAAGCGTCTGCTTGAGAATCACGAGGGCATCCTCCTTGTCACCGGGCCCACGGGATCGGGCAAGACGACCACGCTCTACTCGGCGATCAACCAGATCAAAGGCGAGGGCGTGAACATCGTGACGGTGGAGGACCCGGTCGAGTACCGCATGGCGGGGATCGTGCAGGTGCAGGTGCAGGAGAAGGCGGGCCTGACCTTTGCCGCCGCCCTGCGCTCGATCCTGCGCCAGGACCCCAACGTCGTGCTCGTCGGCGAGATCCGCGACCGCGAGACCGCCATGATCGCCGTCCAGGCCTCGCTCACCGGCCACCTCGTGCTCTCGACGCTGCACACTAACGACGCCGCCAATGCGGTGACGCGGCTGGTGGACATCGGGGTGGAGCCGTACAAGATCGCGGCCGCCTTGCGCGGGGTCGTGGCCCAGCGCCTGATGCGCAAGCTGTGCCCGACGTGCAAGGAAGTGTGGATGGAGACGCCGCCCGAGCGTCTGAAGCGCTGGATCCCCACGGGCACGCCGTTGTACCGGGCGGCTGGCTGCCCGGACTGCGTGATGACCGGCTACCGCGGGCGCTTCTCGATCCTCGAAATCCTCACGATGAACGCCGAGCTGGAGCGGCGCATCGCCGCCGGCGACCCGGCGGACCGGATCGCCGACGCGGCGCGGCGCGCCGGCATGAAATCGCTGTGGGACAGCGGGCTCGCCCACGTGCTGCGCGGCGAGTCCACGATCGACGAGCTGATGCGCGTCGTGGACGTGCCGCCGGAGGCGGCCGCCATCGCGGACCTCGCCGCCCACACCGCTCCCGCGGCCCCGGGCGCGCACGGCGCCCCCGCCGCCCCGGCGCGCGTCGGGGCGCAGCCGATCGCGACGCACTTCGATCTGCTCGAAGAGGTGGCGCTGCCCGCGCGCCGTTCCGGCGCCTACGGCGAGCCGGCGAAGAAGGTCCTCCTCGTGGACGATGAGGACAGCTTGCGCAAAGTGATGAAGGAGCTGCTGGAGCGCGAAGGGTACGAGGTCGCCGAGGCGCGCGACGGCGTCCAGGCGCTCGATCAAGTGGACCGCATGGGGCCCGACATCATCGTCCTCGACCTGAACCTCCCCGGCCTCGACGGGTACGGCGTGCTCTCCCATCTGCGCTCCCGGCCGGCGACCGCGGGGATCCCCGTCATCGTCCTCACGGCGAAGGGCGACGAGGACAACGAAGTCCGCGTGTTCGAGCTCGGCGCCGACGACTTTCTCACCAAGCCGTTCCGCGCGCGCGCCCTTTCGGCGCGGCTCGAGGCGGTGCTCGGCCGCCGCCGGCACTAGCGGTCCTCCTCCCATCGACGCGCGCGTTCGCTTCATCGACGCGTACGTGCTCCGCGGCGATCCCCAGCGCCCCGAGGTGCTGGTGCTGCGCCGCGGGCCCGGCGGCCGCAACGCCGGCGCGTGGGAGACCGTCCACGGCTCCGTGGAGCCCGGTGAGCGTCCCGAGCAGGCGGCGCTCCGCGAGCTGCGCGAGGAGACGGGACTCGCGCCGCTGCGCCTGTACAACGCCAGCCGCGTGGAGGCGTTTTACCAGCATCGCACCGGCGACGTGGCGCTCATTCCGGTGTTCGCCGCGTTCGTGGCGGGCGACGCCGACGCGCGCGTGTCGGCCGAGCACGATCGCGCCGAGTGGCTGGCGCCCGCCGAGGCGCTGCGGCGGTTCGCGTGGCCCCGGGAGCGGCGCGCGCTCGAGGACGTGCTCGCGCTATTTTGTCAAGGTGACGGGGGCTTGCTGGACGACGTATTGCGGATATGCTAACCCCAGCGATCGTGAACCCGTTCTACCATCGCATCTACCGCATCGTCCGCCACATCCCGCGCGGACGCGTCGCGACGTACGGACTCGTCGCGCGGCTGGCGGGCCGACCCGGCGCCGCGCGCACGGTGGGGTGGGCGCTGTCCGCGCTGCCCGAGGATAGCGACGTGCCGTGGTGGCGCGTGATCAACGCCGCGGGTCGCATCTCGCTCGCCGCGAACGATCACAGCGCGGTGTTCCAGCGCGCGCTGCTGCTGCGCGAAGGCGTGCGCTTCGCGCCGGGCAGCGCCGGGGCCGTGAACCTCAGTCGCTACGGATGGCCGGCGGAAGCTTACGACAGCGCGATGGCGGCCCAGACGCGCGCCGCTTCGTCTCGCAGATCGCGGAGGTTGAAAGGCTTGCGCACGTAGCGCAAGCCGAGGCGGCGCAGCGTTTCGTCCGTGGTGGGGCGCACGTCCCCGGTCGCCACCAGAATCCGCTCTTTCAACGCGCTCTTGCGCGCGAGCATCTCCTCGACCAGCAGGCGGCCGCGCGCCGCCGCGCGCGCATCGACCAGAATCAGATCGTACGCCCGCGTCCCGGTCAGCTCCAGGGCGTGCTGCGCGCTCTTAGCGACTTCCACCCGATGCCCCTCGCGCGCGAACAGCGCCTGCACCACGCGTCGCACGGCCGGGTCGTCGTCCACGAGCAGGATCGTGCGCGGCGCGGTCGCGGGCTCGGCGGGAGCGGTGGCGGCGGGGGCCGTGGCGACCGGGGCAGCCGCGCGGGGCGTGTCCGCGGGAGCCGGGGGCAGGGTGATGACGAACGCCGCGCCGCCGTCCGCGCTCGCCGGGCGCTCGAGCACGAGCCGCCCGCCGTGCGCCTCGATGATCGAGTAACTGATCGACAGCCCCAGGCCGGTGCCCTGGCCTGGCTCCTTGGTGGTGAAGAACGGCGTAAACACCTGCGGAGCGATCTCGTCGGAAATCCCCGGCCCCGTGTCGGCGAGGCGCAGATGCACCTGACCGTCGAACCACGTGCGCACGGCGATGCGGCGCGGCCGGCTCGCGGGGTTGCCGGCGACGGCGTGGGCGGCGTTGGTGAGCAGGTTGAGGACGACCTGCTGGAGGGCGTGGCGGTCGCCCAGGACGTCGGGGAGCAGGGCGGCGAGGTCCACGTCCGTATCGACGTCCTGGAGCTTCATGTCGTAGCTCATGAGCAGCAGCGTGCGCTGCACCACGTCGTTCACGTCTACGCGCGCGCGCTCGTCCGGCGACTTGCGGGCGAACGTCAGCAGATTCCGCACGATGCGGCCGGCGCGGTCCGCCTGCTCGTGGATGACCTTGAGATGGCTGCGATCCTTCGGGCCCAGCTCCTTCTGCTCGAGCAGGAACTCCGACAACCCGGCGATCGAGGTGAGCGGATTGTTGAGCTCGTGCGCGACGCCGGACACCAGCTGGCCGACCGCGGCGAGCTTCTCGCTCTGGATGAGCTGCGCCTCGAGCGTCTGCTGCTCGGTGACGTCCTCCACGAGCACCACGAGGCTGCGGGTGGGGCCGGGGTCCGGCATGCGGGCAGCGGCCACGCGCAGGATGCGTCCGAGCGGCGCCGAGCGGGCCACGAGCGGCGGGGGCCGCGCGCCGTGGCGAGCGGCCTCGAGCAGCTCGGTCAGCGCGTGGCTCTCTCCGAACAGGGCGTGGCTCAGGTGCTCGCCCACCACCACCTCGACGAACCGGCCGAGCAGGGCCGCGAGCGCGCGATTGGCCCGCCGCACGCGCCCGTCTTCGTCGACGACCGCCATGCCTTCGCTCAGCGCGTCGAACGCCGTTTCCCACTCTTCCTTCGCCTGGCGCACGAGCTCGAAGAACCGGGCGTTGGCGAGCACGACGGCCGCGTGCGTGGCGAGCGTGGAGAGCAGCCGGACGTCCTCGGGCGCGAAGCTGCCGGCGCGCGGGTCGGCGACGAGCAGCGTCCCGACCGTGACCCCGTGGGTGTGCAGCGGCACGGCGGCGGCCGAGTCGGCCTCAACATCCCGCAGCAGGCGGGTCGGGCCACCGCCGGAGTTGCGCACCAACTCGAGCTTCTCGCCGGTCAGGGATCGGGCGAGGAGGCCGGGGTCGTCCCGGGCGACGGCGTGGTCCTTCAGGTCGGCGAGCGTACCCATCGCCGCGGCCACGCGCAGCGGCGAGAGGTCGCCGGCCATCGTGGTCGACCCGGCCAGGGCGAGCAGCGCGCCGCGGGCCTCGAGGAACCGCAGCGCGAAGCGCACGACCTGGTCGGCGATGCGCTCCAGCTCGAGGGAATCGGACAGGACGTAGGACAGCTCCTGCAGGGAGAACAGCTCGGAGAGGCGGCGGTTCAGCTCGTCGGTCGCGCGGCGGCGTTCGCGCTCGCTGCGCAGCAGCCGCGCCCCCAGGTACCAGAGCAGGCCCAGGACGCCGGCGAGCGCGACGCCGAGCAGCAGGTCGAGGAGCGAACGCGGCGCGGGCGTCGCGGCTATGGCCCCTGGCGGGCTTGCGCCCGGGCCAACACCCGGGCGCGCTCGCGCTCCAGCGCGCGCATGGCACCGCGGCTCCATCCGTCGTTCGAGAGCCCCGCATAGCTGACCGTCAGGGGCTCGCGGAACGTGATCCCCTCGTCGAACAGATACAGCGCCACCGCCTGCTGGCGCGCCTCGAGCTGCTGCCCGTTCCACGAGGGGGAGAGCGGCACGATCCCCACGGGCCGGAACAGCCGGCCGCGACTCGTGAGGTTGATGTCCTCGGGCGCGAAGCGCGCCTGCGGCACTAGGCCGTAGAAGGTGACCATCACGAGGGTGGGGTGCCGGACCCCGGCGCGCTGCGCGGCGTCGTCGAGCGGCGCCCGCTTGGAGGTGATCAGGTCGCTCAGCGAGCGGTACGTATCCGGCAATAGCAGGCGGATCACCTGCTCGTCGAGCGGCAGCACCTGGATCTCGACCTGATCGGTCGCGAGCCGCACGACGATGTCGTCGCGTTTGAGCGTGCCGAAGCCGATGGGGAGGGAATCTTGGGCGCCGGACAGTCGGACAGTCGGACCGACGGACAGGCAAGCGAGGACCGCCAGCAGCCACACCGCCCTCGCCGTTCCGTCCGACCGTCCCCCTCGCTGCGCTCGGGGCAGGCTCGTCCGACTGTCCGTCATGCGTCCCTCACCAAAGCTTCGATCGCTTCGCGGAGCTCCGTGACGCCCTCCCCCGTCCGCGCGCTGGTCACGATCACCTGATCCTCGTCGAGGCTGAGCAGCGCCCGGACGGCCTCCGCCCGGCGCCGCTGCTGCCCTCGCGGAAGCTTGTCGCTCTTGGTCAGCGCCGCAAGGACGCGCGTGCCGGCGGCGGCGAGGGCGTCCTGCATCGTGCGGTCGTCGGCCGACGGGTCGTGGCGCAGGTCGAGCAGCCACACGGCGCCGGCGAGCCGCTCGCGATCCAGCGCGCCGGCGACGAGCCGCCGGAACCCCGTCCGCCGGCCGTGGCTCGCCCGCGCATATCCGTACCCCGGCAGATCCAAAAAGTAGAACTGCGCTTCGAAATCGACCTGAAATACCGTCAGCGCCGTCGTCTTCCCCGGCGTCGCGGAGACTTTGGCGATGCGGCGTCCGACGAGCGCGTTCAGGAGCGTCGACTTGCCGACGTTGGAGCGTCCGAGGAAGGCGATTTCGGGAAGCGGGGGGTCGAGCGGGGCGTCGGCGCGCGGGAAGGCGCCGACGAAACGAGGAACGATCAGGCTTCTTTCTTCTGTCGCACGCGCTCGGTCACGAGCAGCGGGCTCCGGCCTTCGCGCACGGTCTCGGCGGTGATGCACACCTCGCGCACGTCGTCCCGGCTCGGCAGCTCGAACATGATCTCCGTCATCATCTCCTCGAGAATGGCGCGGAGGCCGCGGGCGCCGGTGCCGCGCTTGATCGCCTTCTGGGCGACGGCGCGCAGGGCCTCCTTCTCGACCGTCAGCCGCACCTCTTCGAGCTCGAACAGCTTCTGGTACTGCTTGACGACGGCGTTCTTCGGCTCGACCAGGATGCGCACCAAGGCGTCCTCATCAAGCGCGTCGAGCGGCACGGCGACCGGCAGGCGCCCCACCAGCTCGGGGATGAGCCCGAAGCGCAGCAGGTCGTCCGGCTCGACGTCGGAGTACGGATTCGCCTTGAGCCGCTGCGCCACGCCGCGCGCCACCTCTTCCTTGGTGAAGCCGATCTGCCGGCGCCCGGTGCGGGCCTCGATGATCTTCTCGAGGCCGTCGAAGGCGCCGCCGCAGATGAACAGGATGTCCTTGGTGTTGACCTGGATGTACTCCTGCTGCGGGTGCTTGCGGCCGCCCTGCGGCGGCACCGACGCCACCGTGCCCTCGAGGATCTTGAGCAGGGCCTGCTGCACGCCCTCGCCCGAGACGTCGCGCGTGATGCTGGGGTTCTCGGACTTCCGCGCGATCTTGTCGATCTCGTCGATGTAGACGATGCCGCGCTCGCACTCGGAGACGTTGAAGTCGGCGGCCTGGAGCAGGCGGACCAGGATGTTCTCCACGTCCTCGCCGACGTAGCCCGCTTCGGTGAGGGTCGTCGCGTCGGCGATCGTGAAGGGGACGTCGAGGATGCGGGCGAGGGTCTGGGCGAGCAGCGTCTTGCCCACGCCGGTCGGGCCGATGAGCAGGATGTTGCTCTTGTCGAGCTCGACCTCGGTCTCGCGTCCCGAATGGGAGTTGATGCGCTTGTAGTGATTGTACACCGCGACCGCCAGCGTCTTCTTCGCCTTCTCCTGGCCGATCACGTACTGGTCGAGCACGTCCTTGATCTCGGCGGGCGTGGGAACCTGCGTGATGGCATCGGCGACCTCGCGCTCCTCGTCCTCCGCCAGGATCTCGTTGCACAGCGCGATGCACTCGTTGCAGATGTACACGCTCGGGCCGGAGATGAACTTCCGGACCGAGTCCTTGGACTTGCCGCAGAACGAGCAGCGCAGGTGTTTATCGTGCGACATGGCGCCCTAACATGGGAAAGGAGCCCGGCCGGCGCAAGTCAGGACCCCTTCTTCCCACCGCCGTCAAGCTCCGCCTGGTGGGCGATGACGTGGTCGATGAGGCCGTAGCCCTTGGCTTCTTCGGCCGACATGAAACGGTCCCGGTCCATGTCTTTCTCGATGTCGGTAAACGGCTTGCCCGTGTGCTTGGCGTACAGCTCGTTGAGCTTGCTCCGGAGGTACAAAATCTCGCGCGCCTGGATCTCGATGTCCGAGGCCGTGCCCTGCGTACCCCCCGACGGCTGGTGCATCATGATGCGGGCGTGCGGGAGCGCCTGGCGCTTGCCCGGCCGGCCGGCGGCGAGCAGGAACGAGCCCATCGAGGCGGCCATCCCCATGCAGATCGTGTTCACCGGCGCGCGCAGGAACTGCATGGTGTCGTAGATCGCCATGCCGCTCGAGATGATGCCGCCCGGAGAATTGATGTACAGGTAGATGTCCTTCTCCGGATTGTCCGCGTCGAGGAACAGCAGCTGCGCGATGATGATGTTGGCGACCTCGTCGTTGATCGGCGTCCCGAGGAACACGATGCGGTCCATCAGGAGCCGGCTGAAGATGTCGTAGGTGCGCTCGCCCCGGCTGGAGCGCTCGATGATGTAGGGCGGATAGATCTGGTTGACGCTCACGGCTGCTCCACGGTGGACTGGGACATGAGGAATGCGAACACCTTCTCCTCGGTGAGGCCGCGCTCGAGGTCGCGCAGGCGCTTCGCCTTCTCGAGCGATGCCCGCAGCTGGTCGGCCGGCATGCCGCGCCGCGCCGCGAGCTCCTGGATCTTCGCCTGCACCTCGGCCGCAGTCGCGTGCAGGCCCTGGCGCTCGACGATCCAGTCCAGCACCAGGTCGCGCCGCACCTGCGCCTCGGCGATCGGCTGGAACTCCTTGGCGAATTGCGGCCAGCGGTCTTCGGGGATGCCGTACGCCTGCGCGTACGCCGCCAGCGCGCGCTCGACCAGCGGCCGCGGCGCCTCGACGCGGTTGGCCTGCACGACCTGCTCGAGCAGCGCCGCCCGGACGCGCGCGTCGGCCTCGCGCGCCGCGTCCTTCTCGAGGTCCTCGCGGATCGCCCGGCGCAGCGCGTCCAGGTCCTCGAAGTCCCCGACCTCGCGCGCGAAGTCGTCCGTCAGCTCCGCCAGGTGCTGGCGCTTCACCTCGTGCAGCGTGATGCGCACGTCGCGCGTCTGGCCGCGCTTGGCTTCTTCGGCAAAATCCTCGGGGAAGCGCACGATGGCGTCGACCGTCTCGCCCGGCAAGAGCGACATGATGCGCTCCTCTACCTCGGGGATCGCCCGGCCTTCGCCCAGCACCAGCTGGTAGGGCTGCGCGTCCTTGATCGCGGCGCCCTCGCGCTGCGCGAGCGTCACGTTCACCAGGTCCTTGGGGCGCGGCCGCTCGCCCTCCACGGGCACCCACGGCGCCCGCTCCCCGCGCACCTCGGCCAGCTGGGCCTCGACCTGCTCGGCGGTCACCGGCGTCACCGTGCGCTCCACCGTAAACCCGCCGAGCCGCTGCAGCGCGATCTCCGGCCGCAGCTCGACGTGGAACTCGAAGGTGACGGGCGCGCCCTCCTGCCACTTGAGATTGTGGATGTGCGGGTCGGCGATCGGCTTGAGCTGCTCTTGTGCGAGCGCCGTGCGCCAGCTCTCGCGCACCAGCTCCTCGAACGCGGCCTGGCGGATGTCCTCGGCGAACCGCTTGCGCACCACCGCCACCGGCGCTTTGCCCTTGCGGAAGCCGGGCAGCCGCACCCGCGCCTGCCACGCCTTCGTGGCGCGCTCCTCCGCCTCGCGCACGCTGTCGGTGGGCACCGTGACGGCGAGGGACGCTTCCCCCGGCTGCTCGTGGGTCTTGGTGATCTGAATCGTCATGCCGGGGGAAATCTAACGCCGGGGGGGAGTGGGGAGTGGGGAGCGGGGGGTGGGGAGGCGCTCGCCGGAGTCGGGGTCGAAGGCGTGCAGCTGCTCCGGGTCGAACCCCAGTAGCACGTCCAAGCCGACTTCGGCGCGCACCCCCGGCGCGACGCGCGCGGTCAGCTCCTGCCCGCCGGCGCTCGCGTAGATGAGCAGCTCCTGGCCCAGCGGCTCGACCAGGTCGACACGGGCGGGCACGCCGGTCATCCCGAGCGCAGCGAGGGACACGTCTTCGGGACGCACGCCGAGGATGACGGGCCGCGGGCCGCCGAGCGCGGCCTTCCACGCCCCGGGCAGCGGCAGCGCCAGCGCGCCGCCCTTCGCGACGAAGCGCAGGCCGCCGTCGTCGACGACCTCGCCCGCCAGCAGGTTCATCGGCGGGCTGCCGATGAAGCCGGCGACGAACGTATTGCGGGGCTCGCGGTAGACGGCGAGCGGCGCGTCGACCTGCTGCACGTGACCGTCCCGCATTACCACCACTCGGTCCCCCAGCGTCATGGCTTCGGCCTGGTCGTGCGTCACATACAACATGGTGGCGCCGAGCGCGTGGTGCAGCCGCGCGATCTCGCGCCGCATCTGCACGCGCAGCTTGGCGTCGAGGTTGGAGAGCGGTTCGTCGAAGAGAAACACCGCCGGCTGGCGGACGATCGCCCGACCGAGGGCGACGCGCTGCTGCTCGCCGCCCGAGAGCTGCCGCGGCCGCTGCTCGAGCAACGGCTCGATGCGCAGGATCCGGGCGGCTTCCCCGACGCGCGCGGCGATCTCGGGGCTGGGGACGCGCCGCAGCTTGAGACTGAACGCCATGTTGTCGAAGACGCTCATGTGCGGGTACAGCGCGTAATTCTGGAACACCATGGCGACGTTGCGGTCGCGGGCGGGGACGTCGTTGACCACGCGGTCGCCGATGCGCAGCTCCCCGGCCGAGATGGTCTCCAGCCCGGCCACCATGCGCAGGGTCGTGCTCTTGCCGCACCCGGACGGGCCGACGAGAACGACGAACTCGCCGTCGTTCACGGCCAGGTCCAAATCCGCGACGGCGACGCGGGTACGACCGGCGTCCTGGTATATTTTGCGGATGCCGCTGAGCGTTACGCTGGCCATGAGGAACGATGAGTGAGGTGAATCGCTTCCCCGAAGACTTTCTCTGGGGCGCCGCCACGTCCGCCTACCAGATCGAAGGCTCGCCGCTCGCCGACGGCGCCGGGCCGAGCATCTGGCACCGTTTCGCCCATGCTCCGGGGGGCGGCCACATCGCCAACGGCGACACGGGCGACGTCGCGTGCGACCACTATCACCGTTTCGCCGAGGACGTGGCGCTGGTCGCCGACCTGGGCCTCAACGCCTACCGCTTCAGCATCTCGTGGAGCCGCATCCTCCCCGCGGGCCGCGGCGCGGTGAACCCACGCGGCGTCGCGTTCTACGACCGCCTCGTCGACACGCTGCTCGCCCGCGGCATCCAGCCGGCCGTCACCCTCTATCACTGGGACCTCCCCGCCGCCCTCGACGACGACGGCGGCTGGCGCAACCGTGACGTGGCCGACTGGTTCGCCGATTACGCCCGCGTGGTGTTCCGTGCGCTGGGAGACCGCGTGCCGCTGTGGGCGACGATCAACGAGCCGTGGGTCATCATGGACGGCGGCTACGTGCACGGCACGCTCGCGCCGGGACACCGCGACGTGGCCGCCGGGCCGCCCGTCGCGCACAACCTGCTCCGCGCCCACGGCGCGGCCGTCCAGGCCTACCGCGCCGAGGGGAAGCGGCACATCGGCATCGTGCTGAACCTGGAGCCTAAGCATCCGGCGAGCGACACGCCCCAAGACGGCGATGCGGCGCGCCGCGCCGACGCGTACATGAACCGCCAGTTTCTCGAGCCGGTGCTGGGCCGCCCCTACCCGGCGGAGCTGCCCGAGGTGTTCGGCGCGGCGTGGCCCGCGGTGACCGACGCGGACCTGCGGCTCATCGCTCAGCCGATCGACTACCTCGGCGTCAACTACTACAAGCGCGGCGTCACGCGCCACGACGACGCGCCGCCGATCAAGGCGGCCGCCGTGCTGCCGCCGGGCGCGGTGTACACGGAGACCGGCTGGGAAGTCTATCCGCCCGGACTCACCGAAACGCTGCTGTGGGTGCGGGAGCGCACGGGCGATTTGCCGCTGTACGTCACCGAGAACGGCGCGGCGTTCGTCGATCCCCCCACCGCCACGAACGGGCGCATGGATGACCCGCTGCGCGTCGCCTACTACCGCGCCCACCTGCGCGCCGCGCTCGAAGCGCTGCGCCGCGGCGTGAACCTCCGGGGGTATTTCGCCTGGTCGTTGCTCGACAACCTCGAGTGGAGCCTGGGCTACGCCAAACGGTTCGGCCTGGTGCACGTGGACTACGCGACCCAGCGCCGCACCCCCAAAGCGAGCGCGCGCTTCTACGCCGACGTCGTCCGCACGCGCGGCGCGGCGCTGTTCGAGCCTCATCCTTTGGTGCTTCCCGCCATGATGCCCTGGATGTAGTAGCGCTGCAGAAAGAGGAAAGCGAGAAACACCGGCAGCACCGTCACCACCGCCCCGCTCATCATCAGCTCGGTGTCCTGGACGTGCTCGCCGGCCAGATTCGCAAGGGCGACGGGCAACGTGTAGCGCGCGTCGTCGCTCAGCACGATGAGGGGCCACATGAAGTCGTTCCAGGCGCTGAGGAACGTGAACACGCCGAGCGTGACCAGGACGGGGGCGATCGTGGGGAGCACGATCGACCGGAAGATGCGCAACTCGCTGGCGCCGTCGATGCGCGCCGCGTCCAGCAAGTCGCCGGGGATCGACAGGGCATACTGCCGCACCAGGAACACGCCGTAGATCGGGGCGAGTACGGGGATCATCGCGCCGAACAGCGTGTTGATGAGGCCCAGCTCCCGAAGCTCCAGGAACATCGGGAGCATCGCCACCTGCCCCGGGACCACCATCAGCAGGACCAGATTCCTGAACAGGGGATCGCGTCCCCGGAACCGCAGCTTGGCGAAGCCGTAGCCGGCCATGGCGGTGATCGCGACGCCGAGCAGGGTGCCACAGCCCGCGATGACCAGGCTGTTCAGCAGGTAGCGCCCGAGGCTCTGGCTCGTGAACAGGGCGCGGTAGTGCTCGAGGGTCGCCGTGTGCGGCGCGGGCAAGAGCGGCGGGGGAGAGGACGTCGCCGCGCCGGGCCGCATGAAGGAGGCCGACACCATCCATAGCAGCGGGGCCGCGGTCAGGATGGCGGCCGCGATGACGAGCGCGTGCAGCGCCACCGCCTCGAGCTTCCGCCTCATACCACCCGCTCCCCCCCTCGGCGCAGCCGCAGCTGCACCGCCGTGCCGGCGAGGGTCAAGAGGCCGAGCACCACGGCGACGGCGGCCGCGAAGCCGAGCCGCCACCAGCGAAAGCCCTGCTCGTACATGAACAGCACCAGCGTCAGCGTGCTCTTGAGCGGCCCGCCCTGCGTCATCACGTACGGCTCGCTGAAAATCTGGAAGGCGGCGATCATCGTCACGACGCCCACGAACACGAAGGTGGGCCCGAGCATCGGCACCGTCACCTGGCGGAAGCGCTGCCACTGCCCCGCGCCGTCGAGCTCGGCGGCCTCGTAGAGCTGCGGCGGGATCGTCTGGAGCCCAGCGAGGAAGATCAGCATGTTGTAGCCGAAGTTCTTCCAAACGGACATCAGGATGATCGCGGGCATGGCCCAATGCGGGTTGCCGAGCCAATCGATCGGCCCCACCCCCACGAGTCCCAGGAGCGCGTTGAGCAGGCCGTACTGCGGATGGTAGAGGTAGCGCCACACCAGCGCGACGGCGACGAGCGTCGTCACCCAGGGGGCGAAGAACGCGCTGCGGAACAGCGGCTTCCAGCGGATGAGCCGGGCGTTGACGAGCAGCGCGGCCGCGAGCGAGACGACCACCGAGAGGGGGCCGCCGACCACCACGTAGTACGCCGTGTTGCGCAACGCCTTCCAGAACAGCGGGTCCGCGAACAGCGAGCGGTAGTTGCCGAGGCCGATGAAGCGGGTGTCGGCGGGATTGCCGATCGAGTAGATGTCGAAATCGGTGAACGACAACACCAGCGCGCCCAGCACCGGGATCACGAAGAACACGCCGATCAGCACGAGCGCGGGCGTGATGAACATCCAGCCCGCGCGCGACTCGGCGCGTTCGTGCTGGATCATCAGTGTGCGTCGGGCGCGCGACGGGCGAGGAGGTAGCGCCGCCGCTCGAGCAGGTGGTTCACGTCGCGGTCGAGGGCCGTAAGCGCCGTGGCCGGGGACGCCCCGCCGCGCACCGCGGCTTCCGTCTGGTCCATGATCCGGGTCGTCACCTCTTCCCACTCGGGGATCATCGGCGTGGGCACCGCCCGGTCGAGCTCGATCCGGAACGCTTGGGCTTCTCGATCGGTAGCCAACGTCGTATCCCTCCACGCCTCGCGCCGGGCGGGCAGATCCCCCGTCAACCGGTAGAACCGCACCTGCACGTCGGGACGCGACAGGAAGCGCATCAGCTCCCACGCCAGCGCCCGATGCCGCGAGCTGCGGAACACGAC
>QHVC01000096.1 GCA_003222205.1 Gemmatimonadota bacterium
AACGGGCCGCGCTTCATGGCGCTCGCACCGGATGGGTCGGTGTATGTCGCGCTCACGGGCGCTGGGCAGGTGGTTCGGCTGTTGGACTTGAATAACGACGGCGTCGCGGAATCGAGGACCGTCGTCCTCACCGGCCTCCTCGGACCGCACGGCATCGCCTTCCGCGGGGATACGCTGTACGTGGCCGAAGAGAACGGCGTGAAGCGCTACGACCCGGGCGTCGCCACGCCGGTGCAGCTCGTGTCGAACTTGCCCATCGGAGGCCACTCCACCCGCTCGATCGCGTTTAGCCCCGACGGCCTCTACATGTACGTGTCGATCGGGTCGTCGTCGAACATAGACCCCGAGACCGACACGCTGCGCGCCGCCGTGATGCGCTACAACTTGAACGGCACGGGGGGCCGGGTGTTTGCGCGCGGGCTGCGCAACTCGGTGGGGATTGCCATCAACCCGACGACCGGGGCGCTGTGGGCGACCAACAACGACCGCGATAACATCGGCCCGACGACCGCCGCGACCGACAGCCTGCCGCCCGAGCGTATCAACATCCTGCTCGACGGCAAGAACTACGGCTGGCCGCAGTGTTACCTGCCCAACCGGCCCAACCCTGAATACGCGAGCGCTGACTGCTCCACGGTCACGGCCCCGGCGATCACGTTCACCGCTCACTCGGCGCCGCTCGGCATCGCGTTCTACACCGGGACCATGTTCCCCGCCGGCTACCAGGGCGACGCCTTCGTGGCGTACCACGGCTCGTGGAACCGCTCCGTGCCGACGGGGGCCAAGGTAGTGCGCGTGCACGTGCAGGGCGGCGTGCCGGTGTCGATCACCGACTTCGTCGTCGGCTGGCAGCTCGAGCCGAGCGGCTCACGGTGGGGCCGGCCGGCGGGGCTGCTGGTGCTGCCGGACGGCTCGCTCCTGATCACCGACGACTCGAGCGGGCGGATCTGGAGGGTGAGTTATGGACCGTGAGGGACGGACAGGGGCGGGCAGAGTCGGACGGGGACGGGCGGGGTGGCTTGCGGTGCCGGCTGTGGGTACCGTGCTTGCCTTGTCGGCGCTCCGCCCGACTCCGCCCGACCCTGTGAATCCCGACATCCACTCCGAATACGTAAAGTTTCTCAGCGCCCACGACACCATCACCGCCTACCTCGCCTATCCCGAGCGGCGGGATCCGGCGCCCGCGGTGATCGTGATCCACGAGATCTTCGGGATGTCGGACTTCGTCCGGCAGACGACGGAGCAGCTCGCCAAGGACGGCTTCGTGGCGATCGCGCCGGACTTGCTGTCGCGGCGCGGCGGGACGCCCGCCTCACCCGACAGCGCCCGCAAACTCATCGCCACGCTCAACCCCGACACTACCACGCTGGACCTGAACGCCGCGGCGACCTACCTCAAGACGGTGCGCGCGGTGCGTGCCGACCGCGTCGGCGTGATCGGATTCTGCTGGGGCGGCGGGCAGAGTTTCCGCTACGCGACGAACAACCCGGACTTGAGGGCGTTCGTCGTCTGTTACGGGCCGGCGCCCAACCCGCAGGACATGGCGCGCATCCGCGCCAAGGGACTGGGCGTGTACGCCGAGAACGACGCGCGCATCGACGTGGGGGTCGCCGACGCGGCCGCCGCGATGAAGGCGGCGGGGAAAGACTATCAGTACGGCATCTACCCCGGCGTGGGGCACGGCTTCCTGCGCGCGCGGGAGAAGCCGGAGGTGGCGGATTCGGCGTGGCGCACCGTGATTCGGTTTTTTAGGGAGAATCTTGAAGGGCGGTAGCGGCATGGGCGGCAGTGGCTGAACGGGCGGCAACTGCCGCCCTTGCCGCCTGTACCGCCGTTGCCGTGCCTCCCTTACCGCCTGTTGCCGCCGATGTATTCTCTCGCCTTTTCCAGCGCCGCATCTCTGCCTGCCAGAAAATCCGCGACGGTGACGGTGACGGGCAGCTCGGGCGCGATCCCGGTGCCGTAGAACTCGCTGCCGTCCGGGAACGCCTCGCGCGTCACGGACACCTCGAACTCCCACCCCTTGCCCAACGGCAGCCCCAGCAGCTGCCCGGTGGCGCCCGCGGAGGGCTCGCCGACGATCGCGCCGCGCGTGGTGTTGCGGAACGTCACGAGCAAGTCCTCGGCGGCGCCCGCCGTGCGCGCGGAGGCGAGCATGGCGACGGGACCGGCGAAGGCGGGCCGGTCCCGCCGCGGGAGGACGGTGTCGGGCGGGACCGAGAACCACGCGCCGCTCGAGTCGGGCATGTCGACCCCGCGGTAGGCCGGTCGGTATTGCGGCGTGCGCCAGCGCGAGGTCGGGAACGGCTTGGCGACGAGCCGGGCGAGGATCCGGTATCCCGACTCGCGGCCGCCGGGCCGACCGGCGTCCTCGCGAACGTCGAGGACCACGCCTTTGAGCCCGCGAAACTCCGGCAGGGCGCGGTCGAACAGCTCGGCGATGTCGGGATCGTCGAGGGCGTTGAGGCGCACCCAGGCGACGCCGCCCGGCAGGGTGTCGACCTCCAGGGATGGATGCGCGAGCGGCCAGCCGTCGTCCAAGTCCACGGTGCGGGTGACGCTGGCGCCCCGCTCGGCGCCGCCCGGGAGTCGGAGCTGGAGGTGGACGGCAGTACCTTTCTCTCCTTCGAGCATGCGCTCGACGGCGCGGCCCCAGCGAGCGGCCGCGCTCCCCCCCGCGACCTCGGGGAGCACCGAGTCGCGGATCCACGATTCGGCTGGGACGCCCTGGACGGCGACGATCTCGGCGAGTCGCTCGGGTCGGGCGATGCGCATCTCGTCGTTTTCGGCGTAGTCGACGATGAACGGACGGCGCTCGACGGCGCGCAGCTCGAGGGGCGGCCGCGCCACGCGGGTGCGGACGGACGCGGGGGGACGGATCGTTGCCTGGCCGTCGCCGAGCAGCGCCAGCATGCGGCGCAGGCGGCGGTAGAACAGCGCGTCGGACTGCCGCTGGTCGGCGAGGACCAAGTTCGCGGCGAGCGCCGAGTCCCAGTCGGCGCGGACCAGGTCCAGGGCGGCTTCGTTGTAGCGGGCTTCGGCCCAGAGGCGGGCCACCGCGACGGCGCGGTCGGCGGCGGAGAGCTGCTGGCCTGCCGCCGCGCCCGGGCTCAGAGCGGCCACGGCGACCAGTGCGATCGAGGCACGTGACGGCATGCGGCTAATCTATCTGCTCCTGTTCATCGCGCCCCAGGTACTGCTGTACCTGTACCTGCGCGAGCGCCTGCCGGACCCGACCAATCCGCGGCGCGCGCGCCTGGTGCGGGGGGCGCTCGCCGCCGTGTTCGCGGTGTTCAACTTCCCGTGGATCTTCGTCGCGAGTCGCGTGCTGTTCGGCAGCGTGTGGGGGACGGGCACGATCCCGTATCTCGGGCCGTGGATCGCGTGGCAGCTGATGGGGTGGGGGCTGTTCGGGCTGGTGGCGCTGTACGTGATCGGGTGGGTGGTCTACGGGTTCGTCATCCGAATGCGGCGTAGGGACCCAACGGTCCGACCGTCCGACAGTCCGACCGTCCGACTTACACGACGGCAGTTCCTCGCCCGCGCCACCTATGCCTACGCCGGCGCCGGCGCCGCGCTCTCGGCCTACGGTATCTGGAGCGCGTACCGCCTCCCCGACGTCACCCGGCGCACGCTGTGGTTCGCCGACCTCCCGGCCGGCCTCGACGGCCTGCGCATCCTGCACCTCTCCGACGTCCACGCCGGGATCCACATGCGGCGCCACCAGATGGAGGCGCTCGTGGCGCAGGCGAATGCGCTGCGTCCGGATCTGATCCTCCAGACCGGCGACATGATCGACATCGACCCGGCCTACGTTCCGGACTACGTCGCCGCCTTCCGCGCCCTCCAGGCGCCGCTCGGCGTCGTGACCTGCCTGGGGAATCACGACCACTACACCGGGGTGCACGAGGTCGTGAACGGGGTGCGGGAGGCGGGGCAGGTGCTGGTGCGCGACTCCACCCACATCGTGGAGCGCGGCGGCGCGGCGCTCGCCCTCGTCGGCATCGACGATCCGGAGGACTGGCGGTTCGACGACCCGCAGGAGCGGGAGATCGAGGTGGCTGCGCACCACGCGCCCCCGGGAGCGTTCCGCATCCTGCTCGCCCACCGGCCCGGCGCGTTCGACGGCGCGGCCCCGCGCGGCATCCCGCTCACGCTCTCCGGCCACATCCACGGCGGCCAGATCTACCTCCCGGTGATCGGCTGGTCGGCGGGCCGGCTCATCACCAAGTACGTGATGGGCCACTTCGTGCAGGGGAACAGCCAGCTCTACGTGAGCCGCGGGATCGGCGTGGTGGGCGTGCCGATCCGGATCTTCGTGCCGCCGGAGGTCGCACTCCTCGAACTGCGGCGGACAGTCTGACTGTCGGACTGGCTGACCGTTAGCCGCCTACGGTCCGACGGTCCGACCGCGACCGTCAGGGAGTCCTTTAGGGTCCGACAGTCCGACGCCTATCGCGTTCCATGCCCCATCTAACACCAGCCCTACGCCTGCGTCTTTTTCGTCCCACTCGCGCGAGGACAGCCGGTCCAGCGCGAGCGACACCACGCCGAGCCACACCGCCGCCCACACGGCCGCGCTCCCGGGTCGCACGGAATGGTCCGCTTTGCCCTCGGCGACGAGGCGCTCGAGCCCTGCGTGGAACTGCTGGGCGGCGTCGCGCGACTCTGGGTCGAGCAGGTCGCCGTGGCGCTGCAGAAAGAAGAGCCGCACCACCGCCGCTTCCCGTCCCGCGCCGGCGACGAGGGCCTGGGCCAGGCGCGCCAGCCGCTCGCGCGGGGTCCCGCCCGCCGCCTCCGCCTGCTGGAGCACCTCGGTCGCCCAGCGCGCCGAGGCGCGGTACAAGTCGTTCAGGAGCTGCTGCTTGCCGGTGAAGTGACGGTAAATCGCCCCTTCGGAGACGCCGGCCTTCTTGGCGATTTCGGCCGTCGTCGTGGTCTCATACCCGCGGGTCGTGAAGTGCTCGAGGGCGGCGCGCGCGAGGCGCTGGCGGGTCAGATCGGCGATCGGCATCGCCCGCGAATCTAATGGGCGTCAAGCACTTGCGCCGTCGCTTCCTCCGTGCCGGAGCGACGACTAGCTTTCCGGCCGCTTGCTCCCCCGATTCACGAAAACCTTCGGAGGCCGTGCGCGATGCGCATGCTGGTGCTGGGCGCGGGACTGCAAGGGTCGGCCTGCGCCTACGATCTGTTGCGGCAGCCGGAGGTCGAGCGCGTCACGCTGGCGGACCTGCACCCCGACCGCCTCCCGCCGTTCCTCAAGCGGGTCAAGAGCCGTCGCCTGAAGCTGCGCGCGCTCAACGCCGGGAGCGCGGCGGCGCTGCGGGCGACCGTGAAGGGCCACGACGCGGTGATGTGCGCCCTCCCGTACTACTTCAACTACGCGGTCTCGCGCGCCGCCGTGCGCGCCGGCGTGCACCACACCGATCTCGGTGGCAACACCGCGATCGTCATGAAGCAGAAGCGGCTGGACCGCGAAGCCCGGAAGCGCGGTGTGAGCGTGATCCCCGACTGCGGCCTCGCGCCGGGGATGGTGAACATCATCGCCGCCGAGGGGATCCGGCGCGTCGGCCAGGCGGAAACGGTCAAGATCTACGTCGGCGGCCTGCCGCAGCGCCCCGAGCCGCCGCTGAACTACCAGATCGTGTATTCCCTGGAGGGCGTGCTCGACTACTACACGACGCCGTCGTGGGTGCTGCGCGAGGGGAAGCCCGCGCGCGTGGACGCGCTCTCGGAGCTCGAGGACCTGGACTTCCCGCCCCCGGTCGGGCGGCTGGAGGCATTTCACACCGGCGGCGGGATCTCGACGCTGCCGTGGGCGTACGAGGGCAAGGTCCGGACGATGGAGTACAAGACGCTGCGCTACCCCGGCCACGCGGCGATCATGAAGGCGATCCGCGAGCTGGGGTTGCTGGACACCAGAGCCGTGTCGGTGAAGGGCACGAAGGTGGTGCCGCGCGACGCGTTCATCGCGACCGTGGCTCCCGGGCTCACGAAATCGGCGGGCCGGGACCTGGTTGCGCTGCGCATCGAGGTGACGGGGGGGGGGCGCAACGGGAAGCGCGCGGCGTGGGAGCTGCTCGACCGCTACGACGAGCGCACCGGCATCAGCGCGATGATGCGGACGACCGGCTACTCGCTCGCGATCACCGGGGTGATGCAGGCGGACGGACGGATCTCCGAAAAGGGCGCACGCACGCCGGATGAAGCCGTGCCATTCGGGCCGTATGTCGAGGAGCTGAGAAAGCGGGGGGTGGAGATCCGCGAAATCTAGGTGCCGGGTGTCGGGTGTCGGGCATGAGTATCCGGCACCCGGCACCCGAAACCCGGCACCTGCCCCTCAGTAGCTCCACGTCGTCCCGAACAGCAGTTGCCCCCCCTCGCTCCCTTTGCCGTACCCCACCACCACGATCGCGTTGCGGAAAAAGCGGGCGGCGAGTTCCATCCCGCCGCTGTGGTGCAGGCCGTCGGTCGTGAGGCGCACCGGCTCGCCCGCTCCGAACACGCGCCCCACGTCGTAGAACGCCACGATCTTGAGCTCGAGCACCGTCGGCGCCCACAGCAGGGCGTAGCGCAGCTCGGCGCCGCCCAGCAGCTTCCCCGGTCCCGTGAAGCGCGCGTCGTAAAAGCCGCGCAGCGTCCGGTAGCCGCCCAACGCCACGAGCGGCTGCTCGCTCGTCTCCAGCACCTGCTGCGCGGCGACCGGCGGCGTGCCGGTCATCCGCTCGGCGCCGAGCCGGGCGGCGACGAAGAACTTCTCCAGTGGATGCAGCCACACCCGCGCCACCGCGGTCGAGCGCGTGTAGCCGCGGCCGCGCGCCACGAGGCCCTCGGCGAACACGCCGCGATGCGGGTCCAGCTCGTTGTCACGGTTGTCGACGATCAGTCCCGCGCGCACCACGTGATCGCTGAATGGGACCGTCCCCGCGGCGATCGCGCCCGACCCCAGATCGCGCTGGAACACGCTCGGCCCGGGCAGCGGGCGGTAGTCAGTGTGCTGGAGGATCGCCCCGGCGAGCACGCGCACCGGCCCGACCACACGCCGCTGCAGCGTGACGCGCAGCGACTGCACGCTGCGGCTCACCTGGTAGAAGTAAGGCTGTGCCGCGGTCGCGCTGTCGGAGAAGTGACGGGTCGCGTTGCCGAGACCGTAGTAGCCGAGGCGGTTGGCGCGGGCGGCGGTGAGGGTGAGCCCGGCGCGCCAGCCCGTCCACAGCGCCGGCGCCTCGGCATCGGCGATGACGAGGTAGCTGCCCTTGGTGCTCGCCGCGGCGTCGAAGGTCAGCCCGCCGTAGTTGGGCTCGGGTCGCTCCACAAACCCGATGGGGCTGTAATGCGCGAAGTGCGCGGCGCCCCAGAATCCGTCGATAGTGCTGTAATAGACGTACGGATAGAGCGTCGTCTTCCAGTCGCGCTGCTGGCCGGCGAGGGCAGCCGGGAGCGCGGCGGCGAGCAGCCCCGCCGCGACCTTAGCGCGGCTCGGCGTCGTAAAGATGGGCGGTGTCCGCCAGCTTGGCCGCGGTGCCGTCGTGCACGGCGAACTGTGCGGGGTAGAGCGAGGCGGCGCCGAGGTCGCCCTTCTTGTTGACGGCGTAGAAGGTGATTTGGAAACGCGGTTTGCCGTCGGCGGTGAGTCGCCGCTTCTCGGTCATGCTGACCACGCGCTTCAGCGTCTCGAGGCAGGCGTCGGTGGGCTTCATGCCGCGCCGCATCTGCTCCACGGCGAGGAAGCCGCCGCAGACCTTGATGTTGGCCTCCCCGAGTCCGGTGGAGCCCGCCGCCCCGATGTCGTTGTCGGTGTACTGGCCCGCGCCGACTACGCCCGAATCGCCCACGCGGCCGGGGACCTTCCAGGCGATTCCGCTGGTCGTCGTCACCGAGGAGATGTCCCCGCCGGGGGCGACGACGTCGCAGTTGATCGTGCCGGTGGGGCGCGCGAGCATCGTCTCTCCCGCGGGGACGTCGAGGTAGGAGTCGCTGGGGTTCAGGTTGGCGCGCCAGTGCAGCCACGCGTCGCGCGACGCGTCGGTCAGCAGGTTCTCCTCCTTGAATCCGTACTGGAGCGCGAACCGCTTCGCCCCTTCGCCCACCAGGAGGATGTGGTCGGTGTACTTGAGGACGCACTTGGCGACCTCGGACGGCGTCTTGATCCCCTCGAGACAGCCGACCGCCCCGGCGCGGCGCGTCGGGCCGTGCATGCACGAGGCGTCGAGCTGCACGACGCCCTCGGCGTTGGGGAGGCCGCCGTAGCCGACGGCGTTGTCGTTGGGGTCGAGCTCCTCGATCTTCACGCCCTCGATCGCGGCGTCCAGCGTGTCCGCGCCCTGCATCACCAGGTCGAACGCCTTCTGTACGGCCCGCAGCCCGTTGGCGCTGGCGACGACCACCGGCTTCGCGGCCCAGCGCGAAGTGGCGGGCAGGGGACGCGGTGGGCGCATTGGGTGCGGGACGCCGAAGTACGCGCCGGCGGCGATGCTACCCGCGGCAGCGGCGAGGAATTCCCGGCGAGACACCACATCGCTCACAGCATGCTCCCAGGGAAGCGGAATCGCTTGGTTTTACCCGCCGGGCGCGGCGCTGTCAACTTGCCCACCGTGCAACGCGCTTCTACGTTCCGCGCGTGAGCCCCGAGCTGTCGCTGGTCGTGCCGGTGTTCAACGAGCGCGAGAACCTGGCGCCACTGCTGTTGGAGATCGCGGCGGCGCTGCGGGGGACGCCCTACGAGGTGGTGGCGGTGGACGACGGCTCGACGGACGGCTCGCTGGACGAGCTGAAGCATCTCAAGGCGACGGACGTGGCGCTACGCATCGTCTCGTTCGAGCGCAACAGCGGCCAGACCGCCGCGTTCGCGGCCGGGTTCCAGGCGGCGCGGGGCGCTACGATCGTGACGATCGACGCCGACCTCCAGAACGACCCGGCGGACATCCCGGTGCTCCTCGCCGAGCTGCGGCGCAGCGGCGCCAGTGCGGTGGTCGGCTATCGCGCCAACCGCCACGACACGCCGTGGAAGCGCCTGCAGAGCCGCATCGCCAACGGCGTGCGCAACTGGCTGAACCACGAGACGATCCGCGACACCGGCTGCTCGCTCAAGGCGTTCCGCGCCGAGGCGGTGCGCGACCTGCCGCTGTTCAACGGCATGCATCGGTTCCTGCCGACGCTCGTCAGGATGCGCGGCGGCACGGTGACGGAGGCCCCCGTGCGCCACCGCCCGCGGCTGCACGGGAAGACGAAGTACGGGATGTGGAACCGCGTGTTCCGCGCGCTCGCCGACGCGTTCGCGGTGCGCTGGATGCAGCGCCGGGCGCTGCGCTATCGAGTGCGCGAGGAGGTGTGATGGAAACCCACGAGGAATGGATCCGCCGCATCGACGCCGAGCTGGAGGGGGAGCTGTCGCTCGCCGAGCGGGCGCTGCTCGCCCGTCACCTGCTCGGCTGCGCCAGCTGCGCCGCGGCCCGCGCCAGCCACCTGGAGCTGCGGGTGGCGCTCGCCAAATCCGCCGGCGACCCGCACGCCCGTATCGTGCCCCGTCCCGTGATCCGCGGGCGGGCGTTGGCGTTCTGGGTATTGCTGGGGATTCTGGCCGGGCTCGCCGGGGGCTGGTTCGGTTACCAGCGCTGGGGCGGTCCGGGCGGCAGCCTCGAGGACACGCGTGCGGCACTGGTGGCTCGCTAGCCTCGCGGCGGGCGCGATCGCCGCCGGGTTGGCGGCCCCCCTGCAGGGGCCGGCGCGGCGCGTCACCTACCGGGTGCGGCTGCTGGAGCGTCGCGGCGCCGACACGATGGTGCTCGCGACCGGCGCCGTGAGCGGCCCGACGGAGACGCAGCTGCGGCTGCGGCTCCGCGCCGACACACTGGAATTCGCGGCGCTGCTCGGCGTGACGCCCGAGCCCGACTCAGCGGTGCTCGCGGCCGACGTGTACTCGCGGCGGCTGGTGGGCCGGTCGCGGCGCGGCCTGCCGATCTGGGAGGAGGACGCATACCGGCGCACCGCGCGCCTCGGCTGGGGCGATACCGCGCGGCTGTATCCCGGAGGTCCGCCCTCGCGGCGGCCGCCGGGGCTATGGATCGAGGTGCACGTGGCCGCCACGCCCGTGAGCGGCGCCACCCGGCCCACGGAAGAGGTGGAGGCCGTCGAGGAAGCACCGGAGTTCGCCATCGAGGCGGTAGCGCGGCCGCGCCGCGTGATCGTCAGAGTGCTGCTGGCGCGCGGGGACGCGGTGAGCGCGCCGGCGTCCTTCGATCTGGTGCTCGATGCCCCGGCGAGCCGCGTGACGCTGCGCCGCCGGCCGCTCGAGGTGTCGCTGACGCGGCCGGAGCCCGCGCCGGCGGGCGAGGACCGGGTGCTCGCCCGCGACGTCGACGTCGTGTGCCTGCGCGTGACCGACGCGGGGGTGATCGAAGCGGCCAGCGTGGTCTGCGGCCGGCTCAACAACGTCGCCCGGCGGCTGCCGCTCGTCGGCGGCGACACCCTGATCGCGACGTTCGGCTGGCCGGGCGTCCGGTGACTCACGGATATCGCGCCCGCGTCGGTTTACCCCGGGCTGTCGCCCGGGGTTAGTTTACCTCGGCCATGACCCGCAAGAAGCGTCTCGACCCCGCCATTTTCAATTTGCCCGTCGAAAAAATGAAGGCGGGCTATTACTCCGATAAGTACTTCGTGCGGGCGCGCGAAGTGCTGCTCAAGGACAAGCACCGCCCCCGCGTCACCATGCAGGTGTTCGGCAAGACGCACGCGTATCTGGGCGGCATCGACGAAGCCATCGCGATCCTGAAGCTGTGCGCCGAGCAGTGGCGAGAGCTGGAAGTCTTCGCCCTCTACGACGGCGACCCCATCGAGCCGTGGGAGACGGTGCTGCTGATCGAGGGTCCCTACGACGCCTTCGCCAACCTCGAGACCCTGTACCTGGGTGTGCTCGCGCGCCGGACCCGCGTCGGGACCAACACGCACATCGTCGTCGAGGCGGCGCGTCCCAAGCAGGTCATGTTCTTTCCCGCGCGCCACGACCACTGGCTGGTGCAGACGGGCGACGGCTATGCGGCCCACATCGCGGGAGCCATCGGCGTGTCGACCGACGCGCAGGCGTCGTGGTGGGGCTCGGAAGGGGTGGGCACCGTTCCCCACGCGCTCATCGCCGCGTACGGCGGCGACACGGTCCTCGCCTCGAAGAAGTTCGCCGAGCTGATGCCGGATGGGGTCCGCCTGGTCACCCTCGTGGACTTCGAGAACGACTGCGTCGGCGCGTCGTTGCGGGTGGCGCGCGCCCTCGGTGGGCGGCTGTACGGCGTGCGGCTCGACACCTCGGAGACGCTGGTGGACACGTCGGTCGTGCCCCAGATGGGGACGTTCAAGCCCACGGGGGTGAACCCCCAGCTCGTCTGGAACGTGCGGCGGGCCCTGGATAAGGAAGGGTTCCAGGAGGTGAAGATCGTGGTCTCGGGGGGGTTCACGGCCGAGAAAATCCGCCACTTCGAGGAAGCGGGCGTGCCGGTGGACGCCTACGGGGTGGGGTCGAGCCTCTTCCAGGGGCGCTTCGACTTCACCGCCGACGTGGTGCGGCTGGAGGGGAAGCCGTGCGCGAAGGTGGGCCGGTCCTACCGGCCGAACCCGAGACTGGAGCGGGTCGAGTAGGGTGTCCGAGATGCGTCAGTTGGGCGATTCGGTTGCCCGCCTCAGGGCCGCGCTCGCGGACCGCTACACGATCGAGCGCGAGCTGGGCTGCGGTGGTATGGCCATCGTATACCGCGCCGGCGACGTGAAGCACCGCCGCGCGGTCGCGATCAAGGTGCTCCGCCCTGAGCTCGCGGCGCGGCTCGGACCCGACCGGTTTCTGCGGGAGGTCAAGATCGCCGCGAGTCTGAATCATCCTCACATCCTCGCCCTGTACGATTCTGGTGACGCCGGAGGGTTCCTCTATTACGTGATGCCGTACGTCGAGGGCGAATCGCTCCGCGACAAGCTGGAACGCGAGAAGCAGCTCTCGGTGGAGGATGCCCTCGGGATCACGCGGCAAGTCGCTTCCGCCCTCGGGTACGCGCACGCCCGCAACGTGGTCCATCGGGACATCAAGCCGGAGAACATCCTGTTGCACGAAGGCGAGGCCATGGTCTCGGACTTCGGGATCGCACTCGCGGTGAGCGCCGCCGCGGGTGAGCGGCTGACGCAGACGGGCATCGCCGTGGGGACCCCGGCGTACATGAGTCCTGAGCAGGCCACGAGCGAGCGGGGCGTGGATGCTCGCAGCGACGTCTACAGTCTTGGCTGCGTGTTGTACGAGATGCTCGCCGGCGAGCCGCCGTACACCGGACCAACCGCGCAGGCGCTGATCACCAAGCGGCTGGTCGACCCCGTCCCGGCCGTGCGACGGCTGCGGGCCGCGGTACCGGTGGGCGTCGAGCACGCCTTGACGAAGGCGCTCGCCAAGGTGCCGGCCGACCGGTGGCCGTCGGCGGTCGCGTTCGCCGAGGCCCTCGCCGCCCCACCCCCGACCCGGCTGCCGTCCGTCGCCGTCCTGCCGTTCCTCAATCTGAGCGCGGACCCGGAGAACGAATACTTCGCCGACGGGATCACGGAAGACGTCATCGCCCAGCTATCGAAGATCCGGGCCCTCAAGGTGATCTCGAGGACCTCCGTGATGGGGTTCAAGCAGCGGGAGCAGAGCCTGAAGGAGATCGGGGCGAGACTCGAGGTCGCGACGCTCCTCGAAGGCAGCGTGCGGCGGGTTGGCGATCGGGTGCGCATCGTCGCGCAGCTCATCGACGCGGAAACCGACCGACACCTCTGGGTCGAGACGTACGACCGTCAGCTCACCGACGTGTTCGCGATCCAGACGGACGTGGCGCTGCACCTCGCGGCCGCCCTCAAGGCGGAGCTCTCTCCCGATGAACAGTCCAGGCTTCACCAGGAGCCCACCGGGGATCTGCAAGCCTACCAGCACTATCTCCAGGGCCGACACTGTTACTTGCGGTACACCGCGGAGGGGAGTCGCAAGGGGATTGAGTACTTCGAGCAAGCGATCGCGAAGGACCCGAACTACGCCCAGGCCTACGCCGCCCTCGCCATGGCCTATACGGAGCTTGGGGAAACCGGAGCCCTGCAGCCGGACGAGGCCTACGCCCGAGCCAAAGAAGCCAGCGCGAAGGCGCTGGCCCTCGACAGCGGGCTCGGGGAGGCGCACTGCATGCTCGCTTACATCAAAGCGGTCTGCGACTTCGACTGGGTGGGCGCCGAGGAGGCGTTCAAGCGCGCGCTGGCATTGACTCCCAACAGCGCGGACACGTACGACCTCTACGGCCGGATGTGCTTGGCGCTGGAGCGGAATGACGAAGCCCTTGCGATGGAGCAGCGGGCCCAAGAGCTGGACCCGCTGGCGCACCGAGCGGACGTCGCGAGAGCTCTTCTCCGAGCGGGACGTTACGACGAAGCCCTGCAAGCAGCCACCCGCGCCACCGAGCTCGATCCCCAGTACGCTCGCGCACACGCGACGCTCGGGTGGGCGTATCTCAAGAAAGGCATCACCGAGCCAGGTGTGGCGGAATTGGAGACTGCGGTGTCCCTCGCCCCTGGTGACACGCAGTGGCTGGCACAGCTGGGGCAGGCGTACGGAACGGTGGGTAATGTCGCGAGGGCTCGGGAAGTGCTGCGCCAGCTCGAGGAGCTATCGGGGCGGCGATTCGTCTCACCCTACCACATGGCCCTCGTCTACACGGGGCTCGGCGAGCAGGACCGCGCGATCGATTGGCTCGAGCGAGCCTACGCGGGGCGATCGGGGCCTGTCTACAGCGTCAAGGGCTCTTTTCTGTTTACGACGCTGCACGGCCACCCGAGATTCATCGCGCTCCTCAAGAAGCTGAACCTGGCGTGAGCGAGTTGGGGCTTGCGGTGGCAGGCGGGGCTGCATAATTTCTCGTAGTAATGAATAATCATACATCGGTGCCCGTCGGCGTCCTCGGCGCCTCCGGGTACGTGGGGCAGGAGCTGCTCCGGCTGCTCGCCCGACACCCCGGGGCGTCCGTCGCCTTCGCCACCGCCGCCTCGGCGGCGGGCGAGCTGCTCGACGGCCAGCGGCTCATCAAGATCGATGACGCGCCGCTCGCGACCGCCGAGATCGTGCTCTCCTGCCTGCCCCACGGTGTGTCCGCCCGCTACGTCCACGAGACGCGCGCCGCGGGGCGCCGCGCCGTCGATCTCTCCGCCGATTTCCGGCTGTCGGCTGAAGCGGTGTACGGCCTGACCGAAGTCGCCCGGCCCCGCGTCGCCACCGCCGAGCTCGTCGCCAACCCCGGCTGCTATCCGACAGCCGCGCTGCTGGCGCTGATCCCGCTCGCGCAGCGGGCCTTGATCGATACGTCGCGTGAGGTGGTGATCGACGCCGCCTCAGGCGTGACGGGCGCGGGGCGGAATCCCAAACGCGAGCTGCTGTTCGGCGAAGTGGCCGAGGACTTCCGCGCCTACGCGGTGGGCAACGAGCACCGTCACCTGCCGGAACTGCGCGCCACGCTGGCGCGCGAGGCGGGGTTCACGGGCGACCTCGTGTTCACGCCGCACCTCCTGCCGGTGAAGCGCGGGATCCTCGAGACGATTCACGTGCCGCTCACGCGGGTCCTGGATCAGGCGACCGCCGAAGGGCTCTACCAGGCCGCGTATGCGGGCGAGCCGTGCGTCTTGATCACCGCGGGCGCGCTGCCGTCGCTCCAGGACGTCGTGTATCGGAACCGCGTCGCCATCGGCGTGGCGCCGGTGCACAACGTGCGCCGCCCGCGGCTCACCGTGATTGCGGCGATCGACAACCTGGTCAAGGGCGCGGCGGGGCAGGCGATCCAGAACATGAACCTGATGCTGGGGTTCGAGGAAACGACCGGGCTGGTATGCTAACCGGCGCGTCTATTCACACGCTAAAGCGTGTGCTCGGCAGTGTACTGCGCTTCAAGCGCAGTGTCGGCCGAGCCCACCCTTCAGGGTGGGAACCGTGCTGACGGTGCGCGTCGTAAAGCTCGGCGGCAACGAGCTCGACCGTGCCGACTGGCTCGCTGCCTGCGCCTCCGCGCTCCAGGCCGCCGGTCCCGTCGTCGTCGTGCACGGCGGCGGCAAGGCGGTCGACGCCCTGTCGCGACGTCTGGGGCTCCCGGTCGAGAAGCGCGACGGCCTACGGGTCACGACGCCCGAGGTCGCCGAAGTCGTGGAGCTGGTCCTTGCCGGCCCCGCGAACCGCGCGGTGGTCGTCGCGTTGCGGCGGGCGGGTCTGGACGCCGTCGGACTTTCCGGCGTCGATGGCGGCTTGCTCACCGCCCGGCAGCTCGCCGGCGGGTTCGGGCAGGTGGGCGCCATCACCGAGGTCCGGGCGTCGCTGCTGCAGAGCCTGCTGCTGGCCGGTCTCACGCCGGTCGTGGCGCCCGTGGCGCCGGATGCCTCCGGCACGCCGCTCAACGTCAACGCCGATGATGCCGCGGCCGCCGTCGCCGCGGCGCTGCGGGCCGAGGAGTTGTTGTTCGTCTCGGACGTGGCGGGCGTGGCGGTGGGCGGCGTGCCGCAGCCGTCGCTGGCGGCGGGCGAGATCGAGGCGCTCATCGACCGCGGCGTGGCGACCAACGGCATGGCGGCGAAGCTGCGCGCCGCGGCCCGCGCGCTCCACACGGGGGCGCGCGCCGTGCGCATCGGCGACCTGGACGTGCTCACCAGCCGCACCGCCGGCACCCGCATCTTCGCGGCGACGCCGCAGCCCGCGTGACCGCGACGACACCGGCCGCAGCGGCCCTCCTGGGCGTGTATGCCCGCGTCGGCCCGACCTTCGTGGCCGGCGAGGGCTGCGAGCTGATCGCGGCCGACGGCACGCGCTATCTCGACTTCGTCGCCGGGATCGCCGTCAACGCGCTGGGCTACGGTCATCCCGTCATCCGGGACGCCGTGGCGCGAGGCCTGGAGAGCGGCCTGATCCACGTCTCGAATCTCTATCACACCGAGCCCGGCGAGCGGCTCGCCGAGTTCCTGATCGAGCGCTCCTTCGCCCAGCACGTGTTCTTCTGTAATTCCGGCGCGGAAGCCAACGAGGGCGCGTTCAAGTTCGCGCGCAAGTGGTCCGGGAAGCCCGGCATCGTCGCGTTCAGCGGCTCGTTCCACGGGCGGCTATTCGCCTCGCTCGCGGCGACGGACCGGCCCGACTACCGGCGCCCGTTCGAGCCGCTGGTGCCGGGCGTGCGCATCTTGCCGCTCGGCGATGAAGAAGAGATCGAGACCGCCTTCGCCCGGGACGACGTCGGCGCGGTGATCATCGAGCCGGTGCAGGGGGAAGGCGGCGTACGGCCCATGGCCACCGAGTGGCTGCAGCTGCTGCGCGAGCAGTGCGACCGTCACGACGCCGCGCTGATCTTCGACGAAGTGCAGTGCGGACTGGGGCGGACGGGAACGCTGTTCGCGTACGAGCGGGCGGGGGTGGCGCCCGACATGGTGACGCTCGCGAAGCCCCTGGCCGGGGGTCTGCCGATGGGCGCGGTACTGCTGACCGAGAAGATCGCGGCGGCGCTCGGGCCGGGAGATCACGCCACGACGTTCGGCGGCGGGCCGCTGGTCGCGACGGTGGCGCTCGAAGTTCTCAAGGCGATCGCCGAGCCGGACTTCCTGCGCGCCGTCACCGCGAAGGGCGAGCGGCTGGGGGCCCGACTCACGGCGCTGGCGGTCCGGACCACGCGGGTGCGCGAAGCGCGGGGACGGGGACTGATGTGGGGGGTGGAGCTGGCCGAGGCGGCGGCGCCGATCGTGGCGGCGGCGCGGGAGCGCCAGCTGCTGATCGCGTCGGCGGGCCCCAACGTGCTGCGGCTCGTCCCTCCTCTGATCGTCACCGAATCGGAGATCGACAGGGCCGCGGACGTGCTAGCGGAGATCTTGGCGTGAGCGGCGAAACCGGTGCGTTGTACGTTGTGCGTGGTCCAACGCACGACGCACAACGCACATTTCACCCCGTTCGCCCCGCGACGCTCGCCGACGTCCCGCAGCTCGAAGCGCTGATGGCGCCGTTCGTCGCGACCGGGGATCTGCTGCCGCGCAGCAATTACGATCTGTGCCGCCACATCAAGGAGTACGTGGTGGTCGAGGCGGGCGGTGAGATCGTCGCCTGCGGCGCGCTCAAGATTTACAGCCCGGCGCTCGCCGAGGTGGCCGGCCTCGCGGTGCGCGACGATTGGCAGGGGCGGGGGCTGGGGAAGCGGGTCGTCGAGGCGCTGATCGTCGAGGCGCGGGGGCAAGGCCTCGCCGAGGTGCTGGCGCTGACGCGCAAGCCGGACTTCTTCTATCGGCTCGGCTTCGCCCTCTCGGACCGGCACCATTTTCCCATCAAGGTGTGGGCCGACTGCGCCCGCTGTCCGCGGCAGTTCTGCTGTGATGAGATCGCGGTGACGATGAAG
>QHVC01000097.1 GCA_003222205.1 Gemmatimonadota bacterium
CGCCAGCGGCGACCGTTTTAGAACCCGGCGCGCGGCGACCCTCCGGAGCCCTGAGGGGTAGAGCACTCGTCCCTGATTCCGTGGAGGCTGTCATGCGATTTCTCCTCGCGGCCCTTCCCGTAGGCTCCCTGCTGGTGATGGCGTGCGACGCGACCGGTCCCGGGCTGCCGCGGCCGGTGAGCCTCTCCGTCATGATCCAGCCGTCCGCGGCGTCCCCGGCCGGCCTCGCTTCGGACGTCACCGTGGGCAGCGGGCCCAACTCCATCCGGATCACCAAAGTCGAATTCGTCCTGGCCGAAACCGAGCTGGCGCAGGCCGCCACGTGCTCGAGCCCTCCCGCCACCGACGACAATTGCGACGAGCTGGAGCTCGACCCGCTGCTCATCGACCTGCCGCTCACCGCGTCGCCGCCGGTGAAGGTGCTGGACGCCCTCGTCCCCCCCGGGACCTACACCGGGCTGCAATCGGCGCTGCACCCCGTGGAGCCCGCGGACCAGGAGGGCGAGGGCGGCGGCGGCGGCGGCAGCTTCATGACGGCGCATCCCGACTGGCCGACGGGCGTGAGCGTTCGGGTCAGCGGCGTGTTCACCGATGGGGCCGGCGCTACCCACGACTTCACGTTCACCTCCGGCGTCTCGGCGGAGATCGAGATGGCGTTCGCCAGCCCCGTGACCGTCGGCGCCACGACGCAGAACATCACGCTGACGGTCGACGTGGCCAGCTGGTTCACGGACGCCACCGGCGCTACGATCGATCCGACGAACAGCGCCAACGGCGAGGCGATCGGCGCCAACATCCGCCGCTCGTTCCGGGCGTTCGAAGACGACAATCACGACGGGGTCGACGACGACCACGAGGGAAGCCCGACCCACTGACGCCATCCGTGGTGCCCGAGGCTCGCAACGGCCAGCGCCCCCGGCGCTGGCCGTCTGCGTTTGCGCGAGACCCGCCGGAGGTGAATCTTGCTGGTACTCCTCTCGGAAGCCGCTCGTGAGCACTTGGCAAGAGATCATCGCCCGCCCGATGCGCGCCCTGCACCTCGGCAGCATCCGCAACCGGATCCTGCTGCTCGCCGTGCTGGCGACGCTGGTGCCGGCCCTGGCGACGACCTGCGTGTCGTACGAGCGCAACCGGGACTCGCTCAGCGACCAGCTCGACCAGGCGCTGCGCAGCGCGAGCTCCGAAGCGGCCCGCGAGACGGCTTTGTGGCTCACGGAGCGGCTCGACGATCTGCGGGCCGCCGCGAGCTCCTACCTGGTGACGGAAAACCTGGGCCGGCTCCAAGGCCGGGAGGGCAACCAGGCGCTCGGCCGCCTGCGCGACTACCTCAACTCGGTCCGCGAGCGGTTTCCGGACCACGAAGCGCTGCTGGTGATCGACGCCGGCGGGCGGGTGGCGGCGAGCAGCAGCGGCCGGGTGGGCAGCGTGCGACTCCCTCCCGACGGGCTGAATGTCCTGCGGCGGGGCGACGCGGTGGTCGGCGAGGCGGTCTGGGACGCCACGCTCAGCAAGGCCACCATCGTGCTGGCCGTGCCGATCCGCGAGGCGGACGGCCGGTTCCTCGGCGTGCTCACCGCGAAAATCAACCTGCACGCGGTCGCCGACACGCTGCAGCGGCTGTCCCCCGCTCCGCCGGGCGATCTCGCCCTCGTCACCGACCAGGGCCGGCTCGTCATCAGGTCCCGGGTCAGCTCCGCGGAGCTGATGCGGACGCGACTCCCCGACACGACGACGCGGGCGCTCTACGATCGTGAGGGCCAAACCGTGGTCTACAGACGCCCCGACGGGCAAGCAGTCATCGGGACGCTGCGGCGGGTGCCCCAGCTGCGCTGGGCGGCGGTCGCCGAGTTGCCGCGGGCGGAGGCGGCCCGCCAGCTCGGCCAGCTGCGCAACGGCGCCGTGTGGACGATCGCCGCGCTGCTCGTGGGCATCGCGCTGATGGTGTACGTGCTGGGTCTGGTCATCGTGCGCCCGCTCGAGCGCCTCACCGCGGCGGCGGCGAAGGTGGCTTCCGGCGACCTCTCGGTGGATCTCCCGGTGGGCGGCACCGGGGAGGTCGGGTATCTGACCCACGTGTTCAACACGCTGGTCGCGCGCCTGCGGGAGCGGGAGAGCCAGGCGGAGCTGGAACGGCTCTCCGTGACCGACGCGCTCACGGGCCTGTACAACCGGCGCTACCTGATGGGGACGCTGGCCACCGAGGCGCAGCGGTCACGCCGGCTGCGGCGACCGTTCTCGGTGCTGCTGGCGGATGCCGATCACTTCAAGCAGTACAACGACACCCAGGGCCATCCCGCCGGGGACGCGGCGCTCGTGAAGATCGCCGACATCCTGCGCAAGCAGACCCGCGCCGTGGACTGTGTAGCGCGCTACGGCGGAGAGGAATTCCTGGTGGTGCTGCTGGAGACGACGGTGGCGACGGCCGTGCTGGTGGCCGAGCGCATCCGCGCTCGCGTGGCGGCGGAGGCGTTCGAGGGCGGGCGGATGACGATGAGCATCGGCGTCGCGGAGTGCCCGGCGCATGGCGACACGCCGGAGTCGCTCATCGCGAGCGCCGACGCCGCGCTCTACAAGGCCAAGGACGGAGGCCGCGACCGCGTCGTGGCCGCGGGGGGGAAGCCGGAGCGGGAGAAGGAGCGGAGGCGACCTAAAGGGGAGGCGTAATCCGGCTTAGGCCGTCCGCGCCAGCGCCACGAGCTGGGGAACGAGCGCTGCCGGGGTCTCGCGCGGCCACACCAGCGCCAGCCAGCCGGGAATGGGGGCCTCGAGGAACGGCCGATACACGACGGTCGTTGAGGCGCGGTAGGGGGCGGCGCTGGCGTCGCTCGCGAGCGCCCACGCGTCGCCCGCCGCGAGGTGCACGCTGGCCGAATCTATCGACACCGCGCGCACCCGCGCCGGCACCAGCCCGCGCTCTCGCAGCGCCCGGTGAATCGACCCGTAGATCAACGGCCAGTGCTGTCCCGCCAGGTGCAGGAAGGTCAGGTCCCGGAGCTCGCTCAAATGGATGGTCTGCTTCACGGCGAGCGGATGGCTGGCCGGCAGGAGCACGCCCGACGCCTCGAACGACACGAGCCGATGTCCATCGAATCCCTCGACCGGCCAACCCAGGACGAACAGGACCGCCACGTCCACCCGTCGCTCCCGCAAGGCGGCATACGTCTCGACCTCGTCCAGATTGCTCACGCGCACTTCGACCGTCGGATGCGCCGCCCGAAACGCCGCCAGAAGGTCCGCGATCACGGGAGCCCACACGACCACCTCGCCGTGGGCGAGGTGGAGGGACGATCCCCGCCGCTGGTCCGCTCTCCGGGCGCCCGCGACCGCGCCTGCGGCGCGCTCCAGCGTCGCGCGGGCCTCCGCGAGGAACACTTCCCCGGCGGCGGTGAGGCGCACACCCCGCGACAGGCGCTCGAACAGGGCCACGCCCACTTCCCGTTCGAGGTCGCGGATCTGCTTCGAGAGCGCGGACTGAGCGACGCGGAGCTGCCCCGCCGCCTTCAAGAAGCCCCCTTGTTCGGCGACGGACACGAAGTATCGCAGGTGGCGTAGTTCCATGGATTTCAGAACGAGCAGTTCGATATACTAGTTCGGGTCCTCCCCCGCGTCAAGCCAGGGCCTGGCAGGCGGAGTCGACGAACCGCCGGATCATCGCCAGCGGCAGGCCCGCGCGCGCGAAGAAGAACGCCCCGGCCGCGGCTCCCAGCAGGTGGTCGGCGTACGCCGGCACGGCCACGTCCCGGGACAGCGCCCCCTCGCGACGCGCGTTGGCGAGCCCGCGCGCCAGGAGTCGCCGCACGCGGGCGAAATGGCGCCGCACGCGCCGGGCCGCAGCGGAGTCGACGGGACCGAGCTCGAACGCGGCGTTGCACATCAGGCAGCCCCGGCGATCGCCGAAGCGCCTGATCAAGCCGAGCACCCGATCGAAGAACCCCCGGATCTCGGCCGCGGACGCCCGGGGGTCCTCGAGCGCTCCGATCATCGGGTCCATGACGGCCTGCGAGTAGCGTTCCAGGGCCTCGAGGAAGAGGTCGCGCTTGCCGCCGAACGTCGCGTAGAGCCCGTAGCGGCTGGCGCGGGTTCGGTGCACCAGCTCGTCCAGCCCGGTCGCGCCGTAGCCGTGGCGCCAAAACTGGTCCAGGGCCCGGTCGAGGGCTTCCGCCGGCTCAAAATCCTTGGTTCGCGGCACTGTAACCTCCTAATTCAAGAACACACAGTCTGATATAGAGTTGCCGGTTCGCCGGCCTGCGTCAACCCGTCCCGACCTATCGCTCGGAGCGCTACCTCCACAATCAAGGAAGTATTGGACTCGCGGGCCCCAATCACAGTATGTCTCCCCGAGAAACAGTGAACGACGCACCGCAGCGGCAGTCCCCTTCCGACGCATCAGGCGAGCCACTCCGCATCCTGCTGGTAGAGGACGTCGCCGCCGACGCGGAGCTCTTGCTCCGCGAGCTGCGCCGCGCCGGCGTGCGCTGCGCGACCCAGCGCGTGCAGAGCGGAGCCGACCTGCGCCATGCCCTGCACCACTTCGCCCCGGATGTCGTGCTGGCCGACGACGCGCTGCCGCAGTTCAGCGCGCTCGACGCGCTGCATGTGGTGCAACGCGAACGGCCGCTCACGCCCGTCATCATCGTCACCGGATCGCTCAACGAAGAGACCGCGGTCAGCTTCATCAAGGAAGGCGCGGTCGACTTCGTCGTGAAGCACCGGCTGTTCCGGCTGGGGCCCGCCGTGCAGCGCGCCCTGGCGCTGCGTCGGGCCCTCGAGGACGCCGCCGTCGCTGAGATCGCCCGCCACCGCGCCGAAGAGGAGCTGCGGCGGCAGACGGAGTTCTTGAGCCACGCGCAGGCGGCCGCCGGGATCGGCAGCTGGGAATGGGACATCGCCGGCGACTGCATCACGTGGTCCGACGAGACCTATCGGATCTTCGGCGTCGACCCGGCCGCGGGGCCGATCTCGTACGAGCGCTACCTCGAGCTGATCCATCCCGACGACCGCGCCGACGTGGCGGCCGCGGTCGGCTGGTCGCTCCAGACGCGCGAGCCCTTCGCCCTCGACCATCGCATCGTCCGTCCCGATGGCAGCCTGCACTTCCTGCACGGCCGCGGCGGGATCGTCACCGACGCGAGCGGCCGCCCCGTGCGGATGCTCGGCGCCGTGCTCGACATCACCAGCCGCAAGCAGGCGGAGGAAGCCCTGCGACGGGCCAACGACCGCCTCAACGCGGTGATTCAGTCGTCCCCGCTGGCGATCTCGACCCTCGATGCCGACGGCATCGTGCGGTCGTGGAATCCGGCGGCCGAGCGGCTCTTCGGGTGGACGGCCGAGGAAGTGATCGGCCGGCCATTACCCGCCGTGCACGGTGAGGCCGACGAATTCCGGGGGACCCAACGTCGGGTGATGCAGGGCGAACCCGTTACCGCCGTCGAGGTGATCCGAAAGAAGAAGGACGGCACGCCGGTGACGGTGAACCTGGTCGCCGCGCCGCTGCACGAAGCCGACGGCCGCATCACCGGCATCCTCGGCCTGATCGAGGACGTGACCGGCGTCAAGCGGCTCGAGCAGCAGTTCTTTCACGCGCAAAAGCTGGAGGCCGTAGGCCGGCTCGCCGGCGGCATCGCGCACGACTTCAACAACCTGCTCACGGTGATCACGAGCTGCAGCGACCTGTTGCTCGAGGATCTCGGCGCGGACGATCCCAAGCGCGAAGACGTCGCCCAAATCCGCAAGGCGTCGGAGAGCGCTGCCGCGTTGACTCGGCAGTTGCTGGCCTTCAGCCGACAGCAGGTGCTCCAGCCGCAGATCCTCGACCTGAATGAGACCGTGGCCGGCACGGAGAAACTGCTCAAGCGTGTGATCGGGGAAGACATTCAGCTCGCCACCGTCCTCGCCCCCGATCTGGGAATGGCGATCGTCGACCCCGGCCAGGTCGAACAGATCATCATGAACCTGGCGGTCAACGCGCGCGACGCGATGCCCGGAGGCGGCCGATTGACGATCGCAACGGCCAACACGGACATGGACGCGGCCTACGTGCAGGACCATCCGCCCGCCCGCGCGGGGCGCTACGTGATGCTCGCGGTGTCGGACACGGGCACCGGAATGGACGCCAGCACGCAAGCGCACATCTTCGAGCCGTTCTTCACCACGAAGCCGTTCGGCAAAGGGACAGGGCTGGGCCTGGCGACGGTGTACGGGATCGTGAAGCAGTCGGGCGGGTTCATCTGGGTGTATTCCGAGCCCGGGCACGGGACCACCTTCAAGATCTACTTCCCCTGGGCGGGCGGGTCGGCAGAGCGCAGCGCCGCGGCCCTGGCTGCGAAGCCGCAGCCGGGCACGGAGACGGTGTTGGTGGTCGAGGATGCGGCGTCGGTCCGCTCCGTGATGCGGCAGGTGCTCGAGCGCTACGGATACGCGGTCCTGGAAGCGCCGGACGGGGAAACGGCGCTCCAGCTCGCCGCCAAGCACCACGGCCCGATCCACCTGCTGCTGACCGATGTGGTGATGCCGGGAGTGAGCGGACGGCAACTGGCCGACCGGCTCCTGCGTCTCCGGCCGGGCATCAAGGTGCTGTATGCGTCGGGGTACACCGACGATGCCATCATCCACCACGGCATTCTCGAGCCCGGGATCGCCTACCTCCAGAAACCCTTCACGCGCGACGCGCTGGCGCTCAAGGTGCGGGCGGTGCTCGACGGGTCGTAGGACTCGCGATCAACGTCTTTGACTTCTCCCGTCCCACCGACTAGTCTTCCCCTAACGCTCGTACGGCGGGACTTGGCCCCTGCGCCAGTCCCGCCGTTTTGTCTCGGAGACCGACCCTCGAGGTGTCGTCATGGCGAAAGAAGAAGCAATCGAAATCGACGGCATCGTCGAGGACGTGCTCCCCAACAGCACGTTCCGCGTGCATCTGCCGAACGGCCACTTCGTGCTCGCCACCATCGCGGGCAAGATGCGGCGGTTCCGGATCCGCGTGCTCGCCGGCGACCGGGTGACGCTCGCCGTGTCGCCCTACGACCTCACGCGCGGCCGCATCACCTACCGGCACAAATGAGCCGCTCGCGGCCGAAGCTGCGGGCCGAGATGGTGAGGGACGGCGGTGCCCCGCGCTGCCCGGCCTGCCAACTGGCGCTCAAGTTCGGCACCGACCGCGACGGACGGACGACGGAATCCTGCGGCTGCGGCTATCGCGGCTACCTGCAAACGAGGGGCGGGCAGGTCCCGCTGCCCAACCGAGACGCGCCGTGAGACTCGAGGAGCTGCGGGCGCTGGTGGCCCAGCGCGGCACGGCGCTGTCCGGGGAGGAGTCGGCCTACCTGGAGAAGTGGTACCGGCAGTGTCCGGGCAAGGAGCAGTGGGACGTGCGTGCCTACGCGGCTCCCACCGGCGTCGGGGCGCGCGAGTACCGGGTGATCCGCGGCAGCGGCGGCCAGGACGTCTACCGCAGCAGCGATCGGGAACGCGCGACGGTCGTGCGCACCGCCCTCAACGAGTTCGAATCTCTGGAGCCGCCCGCCCTCAGCGGTGTCGGATGAAGGTCCCGTCCCGCAGCTCGGCGTAGGCCCGCCGCAACTCCTCGTCGGTGTTCATCACGATCGGTCCCCGCCAGGCCACAGGCTCCTCGAGCGGCCGCCCCGAGACGAGCAGGAAGCGGAGCCCCGCCGCTCCTGCCTGGACGGTGATCTCGTCGCCCGAATCGAACAGCACGAGCGAGCGATTGCCCGCCTGCTCAAGCACCGCCGGCCCGGACTCTCCCTCCCCCACCCGCTCGGTGAGCACGCCGCGCGGCGCCGACGCATCCCGGAACGTGCCGCTGCCCTCGAAGATGTAGGCGAAGGCGTGGCGGGAGGATTCGACTGGGAAGCTCTTCTGCACCCCCGGCGGCACCCACACGTCGAGGTAGCGCGGATCGGCGGCGACGCCCTCGACGGGACCGGTCTTCCCCCAGAACTCCCCGCAGATGACCCGTACCCGTGTACCGTCGTCGTCGACGACCTCGGGGATGTCCTTCGCGAGGATGTCCTGATAGCGCGGGTCGGTCATCTTGAGCGACTTGGGGAGGTTGGCCCACAGCTGGAAGCCGTGCATGCGGCCGGCCTCGTCGCCCTTGGGCATCTCCTGGTGGAGGATGCCGCTCCCCGCCGTCATCCACTGCACGTCGCCGGGACCCATCGCGCCACGATTGCCGAGGCTGTCGCCGTGTTGCACGGTGCCGCGGAGGACGTACGTAATGGTCTCGATGCCGCGATGCGGGTGCCACGGGAACCCCGCCAGGTAGTCCTGCGGGTGCTCGTTCCGGAAGTCGTCTAATAGAAGGAAGGGGTCGAAGTCGCCGGTGTTCCCAAAACCGAACGCGCGGCGCAGCTTCACACCGGCACCTTCGATAGTGGGCTGCGACTGGATGATCGATTTGACGGGGCGGATGGACATGGCGCTCTCCTCGGACCGTGCGACGACACGTCGCGATGTATGAACAATGCCGTGGTATCGAAGGTTCCGCACTGACCTGCCGAGACGTGACACCAGTCACCACGCGCGCGTCTCGAGCGATGCGTAATAGACCTCATGAGAATTCGGTTCTACGCGTTACTGGTCGCCCTGGCGCTCGCTGCGTGCCGCGAGAGCCAGGCCGTGGCGCCCCGGCCGGCGGGCACGCCGGGTGTCCACGTTCAAGGCAACCAGCTCGTCGATTCATCCGGACGCCCCGTCCGGGTACGCGGGGTCAACCGCTCCGGAGCAGAGTACGCCTGCGCGCAGGGGTGGGGCATTTTCGATGGCCCGTCGGATTCCGCCTCCGTGCAGGCGATCGCATCCTGGAACGCGAACGTCGTCCGCGTGCCGCTCAATGAGACCTGCTGGCTCGGCATCAACGGAGTCGCGCCGGCGTACGCCGGCGACAACTACCGCAGGGCGATCACCGACTTCGTCGCGCTCCTCAACCGCGCCGGACTGGTCGTCATCCTGGACCTGCACTGGAGCGCGGCCGGGACCGCCATCGCGCTCGGCCAGGCGCCGATGCCGGACCGCGACCATACGCCGGAATTCTGGCGTCAAGTCGCCACGACCTTCAAGGGCAACGACCGCGTGATGTTCGACCTGTTCAACGAGCCGTTTCCGGACAACAACTCCGACACGCCCGAAGCCTGGCGCTGCTGGCGCGACGGCGGAACCTGCAGCGGTATGACGTTCCAGGCGGCCGGGATGCAGGAGTTGGTCGACGCGGTTCGCGGCACGGGGGCCAGCAACGTGATTCTGATCGGCGGCATCGAGTACGCCGCACGCCTCACCCAGTGGCTCGCGTACCGGCCCACCGATCCCCTCAACAACGTGGCCGCGTCGTGGCACATCTACAACTTCAGCTGGTGCGCCACGCAGGCATGCTGGGACAGCGAAGCGGCGCCGGTCGCGCAGCAGGTGCCGCTGGTGCTCGGGGAGCTGGGGCAAGACGACCGCGGCAACACCTTCGTCGACTCGCTCATGAACTGGATGGATGCCCGGCAAGGCAGCTACCTCGCCTGGGTATGGGACGTGTGGGGATCGCCGTTGGACCTGATCGCGAGCTACGACGGGACGCCGACGCCGTACGGGCAAACCTTCAAGACGCGCTTCGGATCGTAGGGCGCTCCAGGAAACTTGCCAGCGCCGCCGCGTGCGGGACGGGGCGGGCCGCGGTCATGTCTCTACCCTAGCCGCGGCCCGCCAATCGTCAACCCGAGATTCGTACCCTGCGCGGCGCTACCGGCGTGTCGCGCTGATCTTTCCCTTGAGGACGTCCCCGGAGGCGTAGTGCGCCTCAAACGTGCCGGTCATCGTCTTGCCGTGATAATGCCCGGTGGTCCACGTCGTGACCATCTGCCCTGTACGCAGCACGCTTTGATATGGCCCCGTCTCGGTGACGACGCTGTCGCCGCCGAAGGCGAGCACGCGGGTCGCGATCGGATCGCGGTTGGGAAACTGCCGCGTCCAGGTCTTGCCATCCGCACTGACCGTCAGGGTGTAGGTCGCGACCACGCTGTCTTTGGGTCCGACCATGGTTTTGGTATCCCAGGTGCCGGCGTAGTCAGCAAGCTTGGCGCCGGCCTGCGGCGCGGCGGCCGCCGGGTGGGGGGCGGGAGTCGGCGCCGGCGGATTCTGGGCAGCGGCGACCGTCGTTAAGCCGGCGAACAGCGCTGCGAGGGAGAAAACGAGATGGCGCATAGGACCTCCGCACGATGGGTTAGAAAACAGGGGGGCGAAACGTAGCCTTGGGCCCCGGGCGTGGTAACACGTGCGGTGACCGGGTGAGGGAGCAGTGGTTCATTATGGCACGTGCGCCGGTGTGACGCGCACCATCACGACGCCATGCGCCGGCACCGTGGCGCTGAATCGGTTGGTGAAGGTGCCGAGCTCCGCGTGGGCCCACAGGTCGCGGACGCGGGCTGGCCCGGAGATCCGCAGCCGCCACCAGGACGCCGCGACAACGCTCTGCAGCGCCGAGCGGTTGAGCAGCACGACCGCGCGCCCGCCGTCCGTGAGGGGCTTCATCCACACCTGCAGCTCCGGGGTCCGCTCGCTGACGAGGGTGCCCTGCACGCCAAGGGAGTCCTGATCCACGGCGATCACCTCGCGGTTCGTCAGGATGTCCCGGGTCGCGGGTGTCATCGTACGCACGTCGTTTCCGGCGATCAACGGCGCCGCCATGAGGGCCCAGAGGCTGAAGTGGGCGCGGTACTCGTCGTCGGTCATACCGCCGTTGCCGACCTCGAGCATGTCTGGGTCGTTCCACGCGCCGGGGCGCGCGGCCGAGGCGTGCTGTCCGGAGATGTCGAGCAGCGACAGCATGCTGTTCCAGGTGTCGTCGATGTCGGTCGTGGTCCGCCACAGGTTGCCGGTCGCCGGGCCCCACTCCCACGGCGCGGCGGAACCCCACTCGCAGATGCTGAAGACGATGGGGCGCCCCGCCCGGGCGAGCGCGTCGCGGAACTTGGCGTACTGGGTGGGCGCGTCGAGCCCTTCCGCGTAGCACCAGTCCTCTTTGACGTAATCCACGCCCCACTCGGCGAACGTGCGGGCGTCGAGATCTTCGGACCCGTAGGTCCCGGGCCGGCCCTGACACGTCCTGCGTCCGGCGTCCGTGTAGAGCCCGAACCTGAGTCCCCGGGCGTGGACGTAATCCGCGAGCGGCTTCATCCCGCCGGGAAAGCGGACAGTGTCCGCCACGAGCCGGCCTCGGGCGTCGCGCGCCACCTGCCAGCAGTCGTCGATGACGACGTACTGATAGCCGGCGTCGCGCAGCCCGTTCGCCGCCATGGCGTCGGCGGTTTCCTTGATGAGCTGGGCGCTCACGTCGCACCCGAAGTGGTTCCAGCTGTTCCAGCCCATGGGCGGCGTGCGGGCCACGCCGTTGTCGAGCAACGGGGGCGGGATGCGGGTGAGGCCCAACAGCGCCACGGGCAGGACCCAGAGCAGCGCACGCATCGGAAACCTCCCGGCC
Organism: Gemmatimonadota bacterium; assembly: GCA_003222205.1. Taxonomy (GTDB): domain Bacteria; phylum Gemmatimonadota; class Gemmatimonadetes; order Gemmatimonadales; family GWC2-71-9; genus QHVC01. The sequence goes on from QHVC01000097.1 coordinate 11,477, forward strand.
ATCATCGGCCCCACAGGGTTTCGGCGTCTTCGCCGTGCGATTCCATTTGCCGCAGCACCATGTCGTAGTACAGGCCGCGGGCGCTCATCAGCTCCTCGTGCGTGCCCCGCTCGATGATGCGCCCTTCCGCCATCAGCAGAATCAGGTTGGCGCGGCGCACCGTGGAGAGGCGGTGCGCGATCACGAAGGTCGTGCGTCCGGCGAGCAGGGCGGCCATCGAGGCCTGAATGAGCTGCTCGCTCTCGGTGTCGAGGTTGCTGGTGGCCTCGTCGAGGATCAGGATTTGGGGCGACGCGAGGATCGCCCGGGCGACGGCGAGCCGCTGTTGCTGGCCGCCGGAGAGTTTCACCCCGCGCTCGCCGATGAACGTCAGGTACCGCTCCGGCAGCTGCACGATGAATTCGTGCGCATTGGCGCGCCGGGCGGCGTCCTCGATCTCCGCCTCCGTGGCCTCGCGGCGGCCGTAGGCGATGTTGTCGCGCACCGAGCCGTCGAAGAGGAAGACCTCCTGCTGAACGATGGCGAGCAGGTGGCGATAGCTGCGCAGGCGCAGGTCGCGCAGGTCGACGCCGTTGAGCAGAATGCGCCCCCGCGTGGGGTCGTGGAAGCGCGCCACCAGGTCCGTCACCGTCGTCTTCCCGGCGCCGCTGCGGCCCACCAGCGCGACCACCGTCCCCCCCGGCACCGTAACCGTGAAATCCCGCACCACCGGTTTCCCCTCCCGGTATTCGAACTCGACGTTCTCAAACTGGATCTCCTGCACCAGGCGGGGCGCGTCCCGCGCGCCCGGCCGGTCGGGCTTGTCGGTGTCCATCGCCAGGACTTCGAACACCCGCTCCATCGCCGCCAGCGAGCGCTGCAGCTCGGAGAAGGAATTGACGATGTTCCACACGGGGCCGAGCAGCAGGAACGTGTACCACTGGAAGGCCATGATATCGCCGATAGAGGCGCCGCCGCGGAGGTTCAGGTACCCGCCGTACCACACGATCACGACGTTGACGCCCGCCTGCAGCAGCCCCCACGACGTCCACAGGAGCAGCTCGCGGCGTTGCGCGAACATCTCCTTGCGCAGCACCGTGTGCCGTCCCAGCATGTAATTGAGCAGCTCCTGCATCTCCCGCCGGAACGCGCGCACGACTCGAATCCCCGAGAATGTCTCGCCCACCCGGCCGTCGATCTGCTCCACATCGGCGCGCAGCGACCGATAGATGGGCCGGATGCGCCGCGCGAACGTCAGGCTCAGCAGCATGATGCCGGGGATGACAGCCATGGCCGTCAGGGCCAGCCGCCAGTTTAGCGCGAGCAGCACGCCCACCGCGATGACCAGCCGGAGGACCGAGATCGCGGGTGACACGATCGCCATTTGCAGCAGGCCGGTCGTCGTCTCCACGTCCCCCGTCAGGCGGGACAGGATGCCGCCGGTCTTCATGTCCCACAGCCTGGGGAGCGCGAGCTGCAGCAACCGCTGGTACAACGACCGGCGCAGCGCCAGGATGGCCCGCACGTTCAGCAGGCGCTGCCGATAGTCCTTGAGCGCGCCGAGCAGGTTGGAGAGCAGGATCACGAGGACGAACGCGGCGCCGGTCACGTTGAGGCGGAGCAGGCGGGACGTCGGATCCAACCCGGCGTTGAGCAGGATGCGGTCGATGATGTGCCGCATGAACAGCGGCTCGATCATCTCCAGTCCCGCGACCAGCAACGCGAGCGCGAACACGCCGGCGAGGGCGTAGCGGTACGGCCGCAGCCAGCGCACGTACTCGCGCAGGTACGCGCGCCGCTTGGTGCGGTGCTCCGGGCCGGACGGCGGCGGCGCGCCGTCGTCGCCGCCGTCCGTCGCGGCGTCGAGTCGCCCCGCTTTGTAAGCGGTGACGAACTCGCGGTAGCGCTGACGCGACGAGCGCGCTGGCCCCACCGGTCACTTCCTCGCGGCGGTCAGGGGACCCAGCGAGCGCGGCGGCCCGATGCGATGGGCCTCGATCGTCAGGTATCCCGCGACCCAGGTGCGCCCGTCGTCGGTGGAGCGGTCCCCGGTCCACGAGAAACGATCGGGCCGGACGTCGTAGTAGCGGATCCGCCAGAGCGACGGCGTCGGCGTGCCGACGCCGAACCGCTGCTCGATGTGCATTTCCGTTCCGACCCGTTGCGCAGTGCCCATATTCTGCAGTCCGGTGCCCGTCTCCGTCGAGACCAGGTCCCAGCGATCCTGCATGCCGTTGTAGACGCGGAGCGTGTTGGTCACGTACCAGGTCTGGCCGCTGTCCCCCACGACGCGGTACTCGTCCAGGATCTGGGCGCCTTCGGCAAGGCGCACCGCGCTCCAGACGCCGTGGCCGGGCCCGAACTCATGGCTGACCGAGGTGAACTCCCAGTCGCCCAGGAGGTAGTCGAAATCCCCTTTGTGCGCCTCGTACGAGGCCTTCATCTGGTCACGGGTGCGCGGGGCGCGGGCTTGCGCGGCCGCAGGAAACGCGATCGCCGTGAGCGCGGCGAGAAGAACGGTGTGGCGCATGGGACCTCACGATGAAAGGATGCGTCAGCTGCCAGGATGGTACTCGCGCTCGGTGTGGCCGATCAGCTGCGCGCGATAGAAGTACACCTCGCGCAGGTGGCCCGCGGCGTAGCGCGCGGCCTCATCGTTGAAATGCGGCGACCCGGGATGACCGCTCTCGCCGCCCGCCGTGACCGCGATGGCCCGCACGCTGTCACCGAACTCGACGACCGCGACGAAGCTGTTGCCACTGGTTCCGTACCAGCGTTTCGTCCCGGGGTAGGCGCGCGCGCCGAAGGAGGCGAGCGAGCCCCAGCGGGCGGACGGAAACGGCACCGGAATGCTCGGGCCCGAGTCGTTGAACGGCTGGACGATGTCCCCGGTCAAGCGCTGGAAGCGGTTGATCTCCCCCCACGGCGTCTTCCAGGTCCCGAAATCGGCCGCGAGCTTGTCGACGGCCTGGGACAGCGCCTGCAGCATCTGCCCGGCGGTGGCGCGTGGCGCGCCGCCCTGGCGGTCGAGGGTTTCTCCCCAGAAGACGGCGAGTGTCGTGGGAATCGACGTCGCCGACCAGCGCAGGTCCCACGCGCGCAGCAGCTCGATCGGCTCGGCGAGTTTCGCCTTCAGCGAATCTCCGGGTGGCGCGTCGTCCCACGCCTTGAGCAGCGCGGGGATGGGCTTCTCGAACCAGGTGAGATAGCCGTCGAACGCGGCGTCTCGGAGCGAGGCGGGCGTGAAGTCCTTTTTGTCCGCCAGCACGCGGATGGCGTGGAGGCCGCGCGCGGACTCTCCACCGTTGTCCACGTAGGCGGGATAATCCGCCCGCTTCGGGCTGCTCGCCCCCGCCGCCGACCACGGCCAGTTGTTGGAGTTGTAGAGCCAGCCGCTCGCGGGGTTCAGGAGGTAGGGCGTCTCGTCCACGGAGAGGAGGCCGTGCCACTCGGTCGCCGGCGTGCTGCCGTCCACGGGCTTGGTCCAGTCGAACGTCGTGTCGCGCCGCGGAATGAAATTGCCGTGGAAGTAGGCGATGTCGCCGGCGGCGTCTGCGAAGATGGTGTTGTTCGACGAGTTGGTGTGCAGCTCCATGGTCTGGCGGAACGCCTGATAGTCCCTGGCCTTGGTGCGCGTGTACGACTGGATCAAGGCCTTCAACGGCTCCTGCATCAGCCGGATGCTGACCCAGCGGTCGCCCACCTTGCGGACGATGGGCCCGTGGTGGGTGCGGTAGACGGTGAACGTCCTGCGGGCCATTCCGGCGGCCGTCTTGTAGGGCACCGTGACGGTGGACACGGTCATCGGTCGCTCTTCGTTGCCGTACCGGTAGAAGGAGCGGCCGCCACGTTGCACGACCGTCTCCAAGTACTCGTCAATCGCGTCCACCGCGCTCGAGGTGTGCATCCATCCCACGCGGTCGTTGAACCCCTGGTAGACGAAGAACTGTCCCCACGTCACCGCCCCGTACGCATCGAGGCCTTCGTCGCTCACCACTTGCGCCTCGGCCCGGAAAAAGAACGACGTATGCGGGTTGATGAGCAGCAGGGCGCGGTGGTGCAGGGTGTTCGACGGCGCGATGGCGATGCCGTTCGAGCCCCCGGGCTCGTCTGGTCCGCCGTCTCCCCCTTGCGGCGTGGCATTGGCCGCGGCGTTTCCGTAAAACGCCGCGAGCTCGTTGAGATTGATGCGTTCGATGTCGCCGCCGATGCTGCCTTCGCTGAACGTGAGCGCCATCCACGGCTCGAAACGTGTGATGACGCGGGGCTTCACGTCCGGATGTTTGTACAGGTAGAAATTCAAGGCGTCGGCCCAGGCGTTCATCAGCCGCTTGAGCCACTCTGGACTCGCCGCGTACAACGCCCGCATCGAGTCGGGATCGATGAAGAGCTTCATGCGCAGGTCCTGGTAGATGCGCGACTCACCCTCGGCTTCCGCCAGCCGCCCCATCGCGTTCAGGTAGTTGGTCTCGATGCGATTGAAGTCGTCCTCGGCCTGCGCGTAGATCAGGCCGAACACCGCGTCAGCATCGGTCTTGCCGTAGACGTGGGGGATGCCCCAATCGTCCCGGAGGATGGTGACGCTCTGCCCCTGTCGCTCCCAACGGGCGACGTCCTGCGCGCGGGCGCCGGCAGGCGCCGCAAGGGCGACCGCGGCTAGGCACACGGCGAGTCTAGGCATGGGGTGGGGGCTCCTGTCGGCGCTTATTGCGGGCGACCGACACGTAGATCGCCGCGTCCCAGGCGTTATGGATGCCGATATAAAGAAGGAAGAGCGCGGCCGCGGCGATCACCACGAGCGCCGGCGCCCGCCGCCACCACAGACCGGTGGCGCCGACGAACAGGAAAAGGTACGCCAGCAACGGCATGCCGACGTGCCACAGCCAATCGTCGCCGACCGGCTTGTACACGGTCTGGCGCCGCATTTGCAGCACCACCCAGCGCGTGAAGCACAGGCCGATGAAGCCGCAGGCGCCGAGGCTGCCGCTGAGCGTCAGCACGGTATGGCCCGGCGTGGTGAGCAGGGCGGCGAGCAGCAGCACGGCCCCGAAGTGCACCAGCGTGGGCGTACTGAAGGCGCGAATGGTGGCGATTGCGTCGGGCGTGGCGAGGCCGGTTTCGCCACTCAGCGCGATCACGACGAACATCAATCCTGTCAGAGCCGCGGCAGAGGATCCGATGATGACGTAGAAGGTGTCCCAGCCGGCGAGCTCAGGCATGATGTCTCCGTGAGGGGCGAATGGCCCCCAAACTTGTGCTGCGAACGAATCCGCGGCCAGCCTCTTGCGCTGCCGCTCGCGCTGGGGGGATATAGGGGGCCACCGGAGGATCCCATGGCCGCTTGGCTCGCCCGCTGCACCCTGCTACCGCTCTCGCTCTTCGTCGCAGTCTCCTCGGCGGTCCGCGCTCAAGCCGTGGGGCCTGCGCCCGCTCTCACCGGCGCGACCGCAGCGTGGACGCTCAAGGTGCCGGGAGGCGGCGAGATCCGCTGGCAGCA
>QHVC01000169.1 GCA_003222205.1 Gemmatimonadota bacterium
GCGCAGCCGCGACTCGGCGAGACCCGTGTGGCCGGTCTCCCGGGCGACCATGCCGAGCATGCGGTACGCCTGCGCCTTGACCACGTCGCCGCCGATGCGGTCGAGCAGGGCCAGGGCCGCCTCCGCGTTCTGGCGCGCCTCCTCGTAGCGCTCGCGCTGGAAGTAGACGTCGGCGTAGTTGAGGAGGCACAGCCCTTCCAGGTACGTGTCGCCCGTCCGGGCGGCGATCTCGTAGCTCCGCGTGAAGTAGCGGTCCGCATCGGCCAGCAGCCGCCGCTGCGCGCTCACCATGCCGAGGTTGTGGTACGCGATGGCGCACCCGTGCTCGTCGTTGCAGCGCTTGTACGCTTCGAGCGAGCGCGTGTAGCAGGCCAGCGCATCGTCGAAGTCGCCCTGGATGTTGGCGACGATTCCCAGGTTCTGCTCGACCCGGGCCCGCAACTCGAGGCTCGAGCCCCCCAGCCGCACGGCGCGCAGGAACTGACTGCGCGCGCGGTCGAGCGGGCCGGCCTCGAGATCGATCCCCCCGAGCGTATTCAGGGCTTCGGCGGCGAGCAGGTCGCTGCCCGCCCGGCGCGCCACGGTGAAGCTGCGGTGGGCCAGCCGCCGCGCTTCCGCCGACCGGCTGCAGCGGTGCCGGACCACGGCGAGGCGGCGTAGCGCTTCCGCCAGCACCGCCCGGTCCGCCGTCGCCCCTCCCGCCGCCCGGATCGACGCCTCGTAGGACGCGACCGCCTCAGCGATGCACCCGGCGCGTTCCAGGGCGCGAGCGTCGATGAGCAGGTCCGCCGCGGGGCGCGCCGCACGCGCCGCCGCGCGCGCACGCCCGCGGGGCCGGGCGGAAGCGACGAGCGGCGCGGCCGTCATTTGGACGTCACCACGCGATGGCGTAGTTGGAGAAATGGCTGACCTGCCCCGTGACCTTCTGTGCGATGAGGTTGTCCAGCGACGGCACCAACGAGATGACCCCCAGCGCGTCGGTCGTGTAGGCGACCTGCTTCGCGGCCGTCGTCCCGTTGGTGCTGCAATTCGCGTAACTCAGCGTCAGATCCGCGGGTATCGAGAACGTCAGCCCCTCGGGCTTGAACGCGACCGCGTTCCCCGTGCCGCCCGCTGTCTTGGCGTTGATGGTCACCGGCTTGAGGAGCGCGCCGGGCGGGACCACAAAGACGTGCGGGCCGATCCGCATCGTGCCGCCGAGGAGACCGATCGTCTGCTTGACGGAGCTCGAGGGCAGCGGGCTGCATTCCAGCAGCCCGGTCGGCTTCAGCAGGTCGGCGGAGAAGCCGGTCGGCGAGGCGCGGTCGGAGCCGCACCCGCCGCCGAGCACGACGGCGCCCAGCACGGTCACGAGGCGCAATCGGCGGACGGCGCTCATGATCGATCCAACCCCTCGCGCTTCGGAATCGGGATGTCGCGGGATGGAAGCACGGCATCCACTCCTGCGGCCGGCGACGGCGTCTCCGTCGGCGCGGCGTCGACGCGGGTCGTGTCGAATTCCGGATGCGCGAGCAACGCGTCCAGTTTCTCGATCTCCACTCTCGCTCCCAACCGGTGGAACGTCGCGCGGGCGGCGTGGGCGACCTCTCTGGCGCCCGCGAACTCCCCCTCACGTGCCAACAGATAAGCGAGATCGCGCTGCGCCAGGGCGACCAGCAGCGGCCGCCCGTGCTCCGTCGCGCGGTCGATCGCGTCGCGGAACATCGTTTGGGCGTCCGCGGTCTGTCCCCGCATTCCGAGAACCACGGCGAGGATCCGCAAGTCCTCCGTCTCGAGCACGGCCTCCTCGAGCTCGCGGTGCACCGCCAGGGCGCCCTCCACCTCCCGGACAGCGAGCTCGGGTTCCCCCCGGACCGCGCGGATTTCCGCCCGCCCGGCGAGCGCCTGGGCCTTGAGTCGCCGGTCGCCCAGCCGCTCCGCCTCGCGCACCGCCGTATCGGCCGCCTGCATCGCGTCGTCGAGGTGCCCCTGCTCACGGTAGGCGATGCCGAGATTGTGGTGCGACTCCGCGACGCCCTGGTCGTAGCCCGCCGCCTGGTACGCGGCGATCGCGCGGGTGTACGCGCCGACCGCGCGGCCGTAGTCCCCCTGCATGTTCGCGATGATGCCGAGGTTGTTGGCGCAGCGGCCGAGCGTGGCCATGTCGTTGTCCTGCATCGCCTCTTCCTGCGCCCGCGTGAAGAAGTGCGTGGCCTCGTTGATGCCGCCCCGCTCCAGCGCGATGGCCCCGCACACGTTGAGTCCCCGCAGCTCCAGCCGGCGATCGCCCTGCACGCGCGCCCGCGACAGCGCGACCATCGCCCACTGCTGCCCGAGGTCGAGGCGTCCCAGCCGGCTGTGCGCGATGCTGCTCAGCAGGGCCAGCATCGGCGACTGCTCGAGCTCGTTCTGCGGACGCTCGCTCAGGTAGGCGAGGAGATCGGCGTAGCGCCCCGCATCGGCCAACTCCTGCGCGGCGTGCAACGGCGCCAGCGACCCGCGCAACTCGGCCGCGAAATCGTCGCCCCACTCCTGGCCGGCGAGCTTGCGGATTTCCTGCTCCGCGCCGAGCTGCACGAAGATGGCCTTCGCCGCCCGGGCCGCCGCCTGGGCGTCCGCCTTGCGGCCGCTGCGGCGCAGCACCAGACACAGATCCCGCGTCGCCTCGGCCTGCAACAGCGGCCGGTGGTGGGCTTCCGCGCGCCCAATCGCCTCCCGCAGCGCCCGCTCGGCGGCCACCAGCTGATCCTCCGCTGCCAGCATCATCGCGGCGATGCGCAGATCCTCGGCTTCCGCGACGGGGTTCGGCAGGCGCGTCCGGATCTCCCGCACCAGGTCCAGCTCCCGACGCGCCAGGCCCACCTCGCCGCGAACGACGCGGATCTCCGCCCGCCCCCGGAGCGCCATCGCCCAGAGCGTGCGATCGCCGGCCGCTTCTGCCTGCGCCACGGCCCGGTCCGCCTCCGCCAGGGCGCGGTCGAGCGCTCCCTGCTCGCGATAGGTGATCGCCAGGTTGTGGCGGCACTCCGCGACGCCCTGCGCCAACCCCGCGCGTTCGAAGGCGGCGACGGCGATCTCCCAGGAGCCGATCGCTTCGGCGTGCCGCCCCCGGAGGTGGCTGATGATGCCCAGGTTGTTGGAGCAGCGGCCGGTCGTGGCCAGGTCGCCATCCCGGCTGGAGGCCATCAAGGCCCGCGTGCAAAAATCCGCTGCCTCGTCGATGCGCCCGCTGACCAGCGCGAGCGCGCCCCGGGCGTTGAGCGCGTGCCGCTCGACGGCCTGCTCGTCGCGCTTGCGCGCCTGGTCCAGCGCCCGATCCAACCACCGCTGGCCTTCGTCGTGACGCCCCAGCCGCGCCTGCGCGGTCCCGTACAGCAACGCGAGGCTCGGCGAAAGCTCCAGCTCGCGCCCGGCGCGTGTGCCCAGGTACTCGATAACCTCGGCGTGGTTGCCGGCCGCGGCGAGCTGCCGCGCTTGTTCGACTACGAGTGACGACGTAAGCATCGTGTGTGTCCCCCAGCCCTCGGGAATATCCTCGGCACCTTCACGCCTAATAGGAAACCGCATACTCGGAGAAGTGGGACAGCACCGTCGAAACGCTCGGCAACGTCGGGTCGTTGACCGACGACAGCGGCTCCCAGTGCGTCGCGCTGGCATGGTACCATAGCGCGATCTGCTGCTGCAGCAGCTGATCCACGTCGTCGACGACCCCGTCGCCGTTCAGATCCGGATCCGCGTTCTCATACCAGATCGTCAGGCGCGCCGAGTTGCCGTTCGAGAACCACACGCCCGACGGCTGGAAGTCCACCGTGAAGGTGACCGGATCGATGATCACGGTGACGAGCACCGAGTCGCCCCGTTTCGTGCGCACCCCATCGGCGCCGGTCACGAGCCCGTTCTTGGGGATGTCGAACCGCAGGAACGGCTGGCCCACCAGCTGCCCGGCGGCCGGCTGGTAATTCACCGTGACCCCTGACGCCTCGCCGTCGTACGCCCAGAACGACGTCTGGTAGGTCTCCAGCGGCGGCGCGCTCGGCGCCTGCCGGAGGAA
>QHVC01000049.1 GCA_003222205.1 Gemmatimonadota bacterium
CCCACGCCCGTGGGGCCGAGGAAGATGAAGGAGCCCGTGGGCCGATTTGGGTCCTGAAGGCCGGCGCGCGCGCGCCGCACCGCATTGGCCACCGCGGCGAGCGCTTCGGGCTGGCCGATCACCCGCTGCGCCAGCTCGTCCTCGAGCTTGGTCAACCGCTCGCGCTCGGACTCGAGCATCTTGGCGACGGGGATGCCGGTCCACTTCGCCACGATCTCCGCGATGTCCTCGGCGTCCACTTCTTCCTTCAAGTATTTGCTCGTCTTCTGAATCTGGGCGAGCCGCTGCTCGACGGCGGCGATCTCCTTCTCGAGCGCCGGGATGCGCCCGTAGGTGATCTCGGCGGCTTTCTGGAGGTCGCCGCGCCGCGTCGCCTGGTCGGCCTCCATGCGCAGCTGCTCCAGCTGCGCCTTCTTGGCCTGGAGCCCGGTGATCGTCTCCTTCTCGGCCTGCCACTGCGCCTTCATCGCCGTCGACTGCTCGCGCAGCTCGGCGAGCTCCTTCTCGACACGGGCGCGGCGCTCTTTCGACGCCTTGTCCTTCTCCTTCGCGAGGGCGGCCAGCTCGATCTCGTGCTGAACAATCTTGCGCTCGACCTCGTCGATCTCTTGCGGGAGCGAGTCGATCTCGATGCGCAGCCGGCTCGCCGCTTCGTCCACCAGGTCGATGGCCTTGTCCGGCAGAAACCGGTCGCCGATGTAACGGTGCGACAGCGTCGCGGCCGCGACCAGCGCGTTGTCAGTGATCCGCACACCGTGGTGGACCTCGTACTTCTCCTTCAGGCCACGCAGAATCGCGATCGTGTCCTCGACCGACGGCTCGCCCACGAACACCGGCTGGAAGCGACGCTCGAGCGCCGCGTCCTTCTCGATGTGCTTGCGGTACTCGTCGAGGGTCGTCGCGCCGACGACGTGCAACTCGCCGCGCGCCAACGCCGGCTTGAGCAGGTTCGACGCGTCCACCGCCCCTTCGGCCGCGCCCGCGCCCACGAGGGTGTGCAGCTCGTCGATGAAGACGATGTAGCGGCCTTCCGCCTCCGTGATCTCCTTGATGACGCTCTTCAGCCGCTCTTCGAACTCGCCGCGGTACTTGGTGCCGGCGATGAGGGCGCCGAGGTCGAGCGCGATCAGGTGCTTGTTCTTGAGCGATTCCGGGACGTCGCCGTGGACGATGCGCTGGGCGAGCCCCTCGACGATGGCGGTCTTGCCGACGCCGGGCTCGCCGATGAGAACGGGGTTGTTCTTAGTGCGGCGGGACAGCACCTGCATCACGCGGCGGATCTCCTCGTCCCGGCCGATTACCGGGTCGAGCTTGCCCTTGCGCGCCTGCTCGGTGAGGTCGCGGGTGAAGCGCTCCAGGGCCTGATACTTCGATTCCGGCTCCTGATCGGTCACGCGATGGGCGCCGCGCACGCTCTCCAGGGCCGCGAGCAGCTCGGCGCGTCCCACCTTGCCGGCCGAAAGCAGCTGGCGGGCGGTCGTGCCCTTCTCTTCGGCGAGCGCGAGCAGCAGGTGCTCGGTCGAGACGTAGGCGTCGCCGAGCGCCTTCGCATCCTCGTCGGCGCGGTCCAAGACGCGGGACAGCTCCCGCGACAGGGTGGGCTCCGCGGTCGCGCCCGATTGCTGCGGGAACCGCTCCAGCTCGCGCGCCGTCTCGGCCTGGAGCTGGGTGACGTTGAGCCCGGTCTTTTGGAGCAGGGGGACGACGATGCCCTCTTCCTGGTCCAGGAGGACGTGGAAGAGATGCGCGTCGTTCACCACGGGGTTGCCGCGGGACCGCGCGAGCGACGCCGCCTGCTGCAGGGCTTCGGCGGCTTTGATAGTCAGTCGTTCAGGTCGAATCATGGCACCCCGGGCACAGGCAACCTCCGTGCCGACTTAAAGATGCCGATTTGACAGAGGGAAAGTCAAAACAAAAAGAACGGGGTCTCCGCCCCGCCCGGAGCCCGCTCAGGTCTACCTGGACTCGATTCGAACGATCTCGACGATCGTGCCCACCATGTGAACCGAAACCATGTCAGACCGAACCTTGACGGTCGCCTTCACCGGCAGACCGTCTCGCCGGTATTCGGCCGGCAGGTTGATGGGATCGTAGGTCTTACCGTCGGTGCCCACGATCGCGAAGAACCCGCCTTCAAGCGGGATGTAGCGGACATTCCCGGCCACCACGAAGGCGGTCTCTCCCGGTAGAAGGGGGGAAACATCCATGGGTGGCGGGGGTGCCAGCGCGCTGCGGCACGCGGCAGCGCCCGTGGTGATGGCGAGGGCAAGCATGACGACGCGCACCGTCATTTCATTACGATCATCTTCTTGGTGAACCGGCGTCCGTCCACGGTTAATTGGTAGATATAGATTCCCGACGCCGCCTGCTGACGGGTGTTCTGCACGTTGCCGTCCCAATAGGCGCTGAACGCGCAGCCGGAAGGATTCGAACAGGTGAGCACCAATTGATCGAGCGGCTCCCCCGTGCCCTGGAGGATGGGCACGGCGATGAGCTGCGCGAGCACGTTGTAAATCCTCAAGGAGACCCGCGGCTCGTGGCCGTTGGCGAACAACTCCCCGCCCAGAATGAACGGGATCGTCGTCGCCGGATTGAACGGGTTCGGGTAGTTCTGCCTCAGCTCAACTGGGGGCGCAGGGTTGTTCCCCTGACCCACCGCGATACCAGTCCCCGCCGCCACCAGCCCGAGCCCCAGCACTACCGCCCAGGCATACCGCTGCATCACCACTCCTGGTCTGACGTAAAGGCTCCTAGCCCAAACTCCTTCTCGCTGTGAGAATACTCCTACAACGTCCTTTGCTTCACGAAGTTAGAGGCCGTCGCGCCCGGCTGTCAAGCGAACGGCGAGCACGCGCGCATCCCCTTCGCGCCGCGTGATCCCCCGCCGGTCCGCCCACTCCAGCAGCGGGATCAAGTACTTCCGGGTCAGCCCGAAGCGATCCTTCAGCTGCGCGGGCGTTGCAGATCCCAACTCCTTCAGCGCCGCTTCGAGCGCCGCGCGGAACTCGGCCAGCGCCGTGCTCGCCGCGTACCGCTCCTGGTCGACCGATTCTACCCCGCCACCGCGCGCGAGGTGCGCGAGCATCGCCCGCACCGCCTGCCCGGGGAACTCCCGCTCCAGCTCGGACACCGTCGGCACCTGCCACCGTGCTGCGCCGAGCCGTTGCGCCAGCGCCGCGGTCCCTCCGCCGGCCTCCACCGGCGTCCACCCCGGCTGTCGCGCCACGCTTCCGACGATCTCCCAGGCCCGCTTTCGTACCCCCAGGTCTAGCACCTGATCGATCACTTCGACCGGTGCCGAGCCTCCCACCGCGGCGCGCAACGCCTGGAGCGACATGCCCGGGTCTAAAGAGTGAACGTGGTGGTGGTCCTCGACAACCGCAGCGAGCCGCTCCACCTCGGCGGCCAGCGCCCCGCGGGCCATCAGCCACGCACCGGATGCTACGATGCGCTTCCCCGCCTCGGCGAGGACGCCGCTCACATCACCAGGTAGGATGCCCAGCCGCACCGCGAGGTCGCTCGCGCGCAGGCCGGCGAGCCCGGCCTCGTCCGCCCACGCGGCGAAGCGTTCCGCCGCCGTCTGGTCCGCGGCGAGCCGCCGCTGCCGGAGGCGGCCCGGACGACCGGGCGGGAATGGGTCCAGGACGACGCCGCCCCCGATCGTGGTCACGGGCGAGAAACTGCGCAGCACGAAGCGGTCACCGCCGCGGGCGACGAGTGGGCGCTCCAGAATGAATCGGGCGAGTCCCTGCTCTCCCGGACCGATCGCGCGCGTTTGCACGGCTCGCGCCAGCACTTCGGCGGTGCCCAGGTGCACGCGCACTCTGGTGCGGGAGACAAGAGGCTTCTTGGCCGCCGGCAACAGCTCGACGGCGACGTCCAAGACCATCGTCGCGGCCCATCCCTTCCCCGTCACCGCCACGTCGCCGCGGGCAAGCTCCTCTTTGTCGACCCCCACCAGGGCCAGAGCGGTGCGTCGTCCCGGCGCGGCCCGGTCGGCCGCGTGGCCGTGCACCTCGATGGAGCGGACCCGCGCCTCGCGGTCCAGCGGCAGGAGGCGCACGGCCTCCCCCACGGCGACGGACCCACTCCACGTCGAGCCGGTGACGACCGTGCCCGCCCCCGCGACGGCGAATACCCGATCGACGGGAAGGCGGAAGAGGTCGTCGGCGCGGCGCTCGGCGAGATCGGTGGCGAGTCGCCGCAGCGCCGCGCGCAGCTCGTCGAGCCCCTCGCCGGTGACGGCGGACGTCGCCACCGCGGGCTCCCAGCGGATGCGGCTGCGCGCCAGGCGCGCGGCGACTTCCCCGCGCATCAACTCCAGCCACTCCGCGTCCACCGTGTCGCGCTTGGTGAGCACCGGAACGCCCCGCCGCACCTGCAACAGCTCGACGATCGCGAGGTGTTCTTCGGTCTGCGGCATGAATCCTTCGTCGGCGGCGATGACCAGCAGGACGACGTCGATTCCGGTAGCGCCGGCCAGCATGTTGCGCACGAACCCTTCGTGCCCCGGGACGTCCACGACGCTCGCCAGGAGGTCGTCGGCGAGCGGCAGCGGCGCGAAACCGAGATCGATCGTAATGCCCCGCCGCTTCTCCTCTTCCCAGCGATCGGTGTCCACGCCGGTCAGCGCCTTGACCAGTGCGGTCTTCCCGTGGTCGATGTGACCGGCGGTGCCGATTACGAAGCGACGGGCTGGGGCGGTGACAGGGGGGCCCACGAGTGGCGCTCCCAGAGCTCGAGTGCGGGGAAGCGGTCGGCCTCCCCGGAGTGGTGGCGGACGAACCGGGCCACGAGGCGCCGGTGCGCCGCCGCGTGCTTGGCATCGAGCGCGGGGAGCGGCGCCGTCGGATCGTTCAGCACGAGCAGATCGCGGTAGTCGCGCGCGGCCAGCCGGGTCTGGGCCGCTTCCGGTCGCTCGGCCGCGCAGCGCTCGCACAGCACGCCACCTTCGGCGGCGGAGAACGTCACGGGATGGTCCGCATCCACGGGCGTGTCGTCCCGGACGCAACCACGCAGCGACGGCTCAAATCCCAGCACGGCGAGCAGGCGCCACAGGGCCCGGATCCCAGCGGCGTCAGCCGCCGCGATCCCGGTCGCGACCAGGGAGTCGAGCCCGGCGACGAGCGCGTCATATGCGGCCGGGTGGGAAGCCGCCGGCGCCATGCGCAGCACGATCTCGGCGAGCGCCGTGGCTCCGGCGAACCGTCCCAGGTCCAGGGCCAGCTCGCGCCGCAGGTTGGCGACGTCGAAGCCGGCGAGGGTCTGCAGCTCACGGCCGTCGCGGAGGTAGAGCTGCGCGACGCCCTCGCTCAGCAGCTCCAGGCCGGCGCCGAACGGGCTGCGGGGCCGCAGCGCTCCCTTGGCGATCGCGCTTTGGACGCCGCACTCCCGGGTGGCCAGCCGCACGACTTTGGACGTCTCGCTGTAGCGATACGTCCGCAGCACCACCGCCGGCGTGGCCACGAGGGGCATGGGTCAGCAGTCCTCGGCGGCGCCCGTACCCGGGCGGGCGTGAACGCGCCGCTCGAAAGCCGTGCAGGCGGCGACGTCCACGAGGATTATCTGAAACCGCTGCGGCTCGCGGTCCCGCGGGAACCGCGGCACGAGGAAGTACGCCCGGTATCGGCTGCCCAGCCAGGAGTCGAGGGTCGGGGCCGGGGCGGTGGGCCGGCCCCACTCCCGTCGCAGCGCCGCGCGCAGCGAGTCCGCGAACTGGGCGCCACCTGCGGTGTCCTGCGCGGTCGGAATGACGTTTATCCCCACAATGATGCGGTCGCGGGCCAGGGTCATCACGACCGCGCGGCCCTCGAGCACACGCGCCCGGCAGACAGTGAAGCCGCTGAGCGCGGCTGCGATCGCCTGCGGCGGATCGTTGCTGTGCGGGAGGGAGAACCCGAAGGCAAACGACGCGACCGCCTCCGGATGGAACCGCGGGTCCAGGTCGACCGCCTCCTGGATCGGGCGGCACTCACCGTCGTGGGCGAGCACGTCGTCTGTTGGGCCCCCGACGCGGATGCCGGCGAACGCGGTCCATCCCGGCGCACGCGTCTGCCCGGGGGCCCGTCCCGCCAACAGCGCGGTCAGCGCCAGGGCGATGCGTGCGCGCGCGATCACTGCCCGTGCTGGAGCACGATGTAGCTCACGTCGTCCTTCGAGACCGCCCGCAGCCAGGCGATCAGGGCCTGGGCGCGATCGGGCGGGGCCGCTCCCTTGCGCCCTACAATGGTCCGCTTCACGTGCAGGAGGCGACCCGTCTGCACGTACTCCGCGGTATAGCTCCCGAACTCGCTCGTCTCGGAGACGTTGGGCGGCAGATCCGCCGTCCAGCCGGCGGGCAGCGTCAGCTCGAAGTCGCCAACGAGCTTCACCGGGCCGACCACCTCTCCGACATCGATCGGGAATCGGCGCGGGAGGTGCGCTTCGAGCCGCGACACCACGTCGAGCGAAGCGAAGTTCCGCAGTGGCAGCGTGAGAATGTCGCTTTTCCCTGAGGGCCGGCTCATGCGAGCGCCGCGCACCAGGAGGCTGATCCGCGGCTGGGCCGTCAGATCGCGCCCGTTGAAGATCTGGAGGCTGTCCCCGGCGGCGCCCGGGGCCAGCTCGTTCGCCAGGGCGATGCTGAACCGCTGGCGCTCGATCGGCGTCAGCTCCCGCGCCAGCGCGCTGCGCAATTGGTACTGCTGGGCGCCCCGGCTGGTTTCCGTGAACCGGCCGCTGAACATGCCATCGGCCGACAAGTCGCCGACGAGGTGCGTCTCGGATCGGTTTGCCCCCGCGGAATCGACGGGGAGGGTGACGGGCTCCCCGGTGCCGTCCGGGCGCACCACGACGGCGAACGAACCCTGCTCCGCGAACGGCAGCTCCCCGTACGGCGTCAGCTCGGCCGTGAGATCCAGGTAGAGCCGTCCCGCGGGACGCTCCACGGCCGCGATCATGTGGTCGAATTGCGCGAGCGTGGGCATGGTGCTGTCAGCGCCGCCCGAGGACGACAACAGAACCGGGTTCGCCTGCACCCCGAAGCGCCGGGCCGCCGCGATAAAGAGCGTCGCCTTGTCCTTGCAGTCCCCGTAGCGGGTCTCGAGGACCTGGGCCGGCAGCCGCGGCACGTACCCGCCGGTGCCCAGCGCGATCGACACGTACCGGAAGTCCTGCGCCACCCAGCGATGCAGCGCCCGCAGCGAATCGTCCAGCGTCGTGGCGCCCGACACCACCGTGGCGATCTCCCGTTCCACCTCGGGCGAGAGCACGAAGCGATCCCGTGAGACGCCGGCGTACCAGCGGGAAATGTCCGCCCACGAGAGGGGAGCGGCGACATCGATGTGCACGCTGACAGTGTTGGGATACGCGGCGAACGGCTCGGGCTCGATCTTGGGCACTTCGCTCGCGTACCAAGTGTACACGCGGCGGCCGTTCGCCTCCCGTACCGCCGTCGGCCGGCGCCAGTTCTCGACCTTGAGCCGCGGCGCCAGGGACGCGGGCACATCCACGATCAATCGCGACCGCCGCGTGAGCCGGCCGGTCGTCACCCGCCACCCCGAGAAGAAGTCCCCCGGCATGTTGGGTTGCAGGCGTTCGATCGTGTAGCTGTAGTCGATCAGCGTGTTCGGCGCGACCCCGCCGAGCGCGACGCGCCGCACTTTAGTGTCCGAGTACACCGGCGCCTCCATCGCGACCGGTGCGAGTGACTCCTGTTCACGACTCGGCTGGGCGCTGATGACGGTGCCGTCGGGCTTCAGCACCCGGACCCAGTTCACGGTGAGCCGCTCATGGCCCACGGTGTAGCTGAACGACTGTTCCGCCCAACCCTCGACGGCGTCCTGCGACAGGATCTGGACCACCTGCCGGTAGGTGCGCGAGCTGCGACCATCCGCCTCGAACCGCAGCACGCCGTCGTCGAGCAGGTAGACGAACGTCTGATCCTGATAATCCGCGGGATTGACGGCCAGGCGGTAGATGGTGTCGCTCTTGACCGACGGATCGCCGGCGGGCGTGATACGAGGCGCCTGGGCCGCCGACGGCGCGGCGAGCAGGACGCAGAGGGCGAGCGACAGGCGGCTCATGGAGGCTCCTTACTCTCAGAGACGGCCCAGGAATGATAGCGCGCACACCCCCGGCATGCCGCGGCGCCGCGCTCAGCGACCGAAGCTGAGACGTCCCCCCGCAAGAAACGTGCGGCGGGGCGCCGGGAAGTTCTTGACTTCGGCGTACGGCGCGTTGAACAGGTTCTCAACCCGTCCCGTCAGCGTGAGCTCGGGCACGGCCGCGCGCCGAGCGGCGAGCCGGTACTCTCCCGCCACGTCCGCCCGGACGTACGGGCGGAGCGTCACCCGCGTGAACGCCCCGTAGTCGAAGTCGTCGCGGCGACCGATGTAGCGGGCCGCAAACGAGAACACGCCACGCGCGCCCAGCGGCGTGGATAGCGCGGCAGTGGCAGCGTCCCGCGGCCGGCGCAGCAACGTCTTGCCCGCCTCGAACGCCGGATCGGGACCACCGGTGAGCACGCGAGTGGTGAGGCGCGTGTACCCCAGCTCAGCGGTCCGCCCGCCGCCGAGGCGCGCGGTGATGGTCAGCTCCACACCGCGCGCCAAGGCACGGGCGACGTTGACGTAGTTGACCGAATCAGGACCCACCGGCGCGAAGGAGTACAGAACGAGGTTGCGGAACCGCTGGTCGAAGTAGGTGAGGCCGATGCTGACCCGTTCCGTCAGGGTACGCTCCGCGCCCAGCTCCCAGCTGGTCGACTGCTCGGGCTCGAGCTGCGGGTTCCCGCGCACGAACCCCGTCGCGAAGTTCTCGTAGAAGGTCGGCTCCTTGAACCCCGTCCCGGCGGACCCGCGCAGCCGCGTTCCCGTCGCGATCCGCCACGCCGCCCCGGCCCGCGCCGTGACGTGCGCGCCGAACTGCTGGTTGTCCTCGAGTCGCGCGCCCACCGTCATCGAAACCGCCCGCTCCAGTCCCGCGACGGCCTGGGCGTAGACCGCCCCGGTGTGCCGGGCGGTGTCGAGGGTCGTGCCGCGCTGGCGCTGCCACTCCAGCTCGGTGCCGCCCGTGAGGATCGTGCCGCTCGAGACGTGAACGTTGGCGCGTCCCCCCAGGGCGAACCGGCGGATCCGATCGCGGCTGTGATACGACGCGAACGGCCCCGTGTCCAACGAGTCGTCGGGCTCGTCGTCGAAGCGCACCTCGTCCTCGTGGTAGGCGGCCGTGACTCGTGCTTCGAGCCGCGGGGACAAAAACCGGCCCGCCTCCAGGCCCGCGCTGAGGCCGCGCGTGGTCTGCCGCTGGTTCGTGTCCACGATGTTCCCCGCCCCGTCCGTCGGGTAGTGGAACACGTCGTCGCCGAAGCGCAGCGACAGCCCCACGTCGCTGCGCGGGTCGGGACGCCAGCTGAGCCGGCCGCTCACCACCGCGTCGCGGTAGGCGTTGTTGACGGCGTAGATGCCGTCCGAGCCGAAGCGGGAAGCAGAGAGGGAATAGCCCATCGTGGGGCCGCCGCCGGCGAGGTCCGCGGACACCTCCGTCGATCCGAAGCTGCCCGCCCGCACGCTCATTGCGGTGCGCGGCGCGCCGTGCCCGGCCCGCGTGAAGATCTGCACGACTCCGGCCACGGCATCCGACCCGTACAGGACGCTCACCGGCCCGCGTACGACTTCGATGCGGTCGACGGCGTCGAGGGTCAGGTGCGCGAAATCAAACGCACCACCGGGCTGGTTCTGTGGCACGCCGTCGATCAACACCTTCACGTAATCGCTCTCCCCTCCGCGCACGAACAGCGAGGTCTGAGCGCCGAACGAGCCGGTCGCCACGACCGTCACCCCCGGCACCGTGCGCAGGGCGTCGGCGACGGAGCGGATACCCTGGGCGCGCAGGGCGGCCCCCGCGAGCACGGTGACAGCGGCCGGCACCGCCGCGGCCGGGATCGGCAGTCGCTCGGCGGTGACCACGATCGGGCCCAGGCGCGCGGTGTCGGTGGGCTCCTGGGCGCTCAGCAGCACCGGGGCGACGCCGAGCGCCGCCAGAACGAGGACACGAGTCATGCGTCGGATCTCCTGCGCTGGGGGATCATCTGCGGAGCGCCCTGAT
Organism: Gemmatimonadota bacterium; assembly: GCA_003222205.1. Lineage (GTDB taxonomy): Bacteria > Gemmatimonadota > Gemmatimonadetes > Gemmatimonadales > GWC2-71-9 > QHVC01. The sequence goes on from QHVC01000049.1 coordinate 10,087, forward strand.
AGGTTGCCATCGCCACGGGCCAGGCGAAGACGCGCTCCACGGTCTCGCGGGTGAGCACCTCCGCCGGCGCGCCCTCCCCCGCGGCCCGGCCGCCATCGAGCAACAGCACGCGATCGGCGAAGCGCGCCGCGAGGTTGACGTGATGGGTGACGAGCACGACGGCGAGCGCCGAGCGGTCCACGAGCCCTCGCACCAGCTCGAACAGCTCCATCTCATGGCGCACGTCGAGCGACATCGTGGGCTCATCCAGGACCAGGAGGCGCGGCTCCTGGGCAAGCGCCCGGGCCACGCGCACCCGCTGGTACTCACCGCCGGAAAGGGTCGCCATCCAGCGTCCGGCCAGATGGCCCGCGTCGCACTGCGCCAGCGCCCGGTTCACCGCCTCGTGATCGGCCGGGCGCTCGGCGCCGAACATCGAGAGATGCGGGTAGCGGCCGAGTAGGACGGCCTCGCGCACGCGCTGGGGGAATACCGTCTCCTCCCGTTGCGGCACGACGCCGACGAGGCGCGCGAGCTCGCGTCGCGTCCACGCCGCCGCCGGCCGCCCGGCCACCAGCGCGCTGCCCGCCGCCGGCACCAGCGCGCCCAGCGCCACGCGCAACAGCGTGGTCTTCCCGCTGCCGTTCGGGCCCAGCACGGCGACCAGGTCTCCGCGCCGCACCGTGAGCGACACGCCGCCCAACGCGTCGCCGGTCGCGCCTGGGTAGCGGTAGCGCACGCCCTGGGCGGCGAGAATCAGTTCCTGGTCCATCGGCGCAGCAGCAGGGCGAAGACCGGGACACCGACCAGCGCGGTCACGATGCCGACCGGCAGCTCGCGGGGAGCGACCGCGACTCGGGCCACCGTGTCGGCAAGGCTCAGCAGCGTTCCGCCGCCGAGAAACGCCACGGGCAGGAGGGCGCGGTGGCGATGGCCCCACAGCAGGCGCCCGATGTGCGGGACGATGAGTCCGACGAACCCGATGACTCCGGACACGGCCACGGCCGCCGCCGTGAGGAGCGAGGCGGCGACGTAGACCCAGCGCTTGAGCACCGCCACGTCGACGCCTAGATACCCGGCCGGCTCTTCGCCCAGCGCCAGCAGGTCGAGGGGACGGGCGGCCGCGAAAAGAACAGCAAGGGGCAGAGGAGCATAGAGGCATAGTGCCAAGACCGTGTCCCAGTTGGCTCCGGAGAGGCCACCCCACAGCCACAGGAACGCGTTGCGCAGTGCCGTGGCTTCCGACAGGGACACGATGGCGGTGCTGACCGCCGCGGCGAACGCGCCCACGGCGACGCCGGCCAGGACGAGCACGCGCGGATCCAGCTCGGCGCCTCCCACCAGGCCGAGGCGGTACACCAGAGCCATGGCCGCGAGGGCGCCGATGAACGCGGCGAACGGCAGCGCCCACGGTCCGCCCACGTGGAGGGCGATGGCCGCGACCGCTCCGAGACTCGCTCCGCCGGACAGTCCCAGGAGGTAGGGGTCGGCGAGCGGGTTGCGGACGAGCGCCTGGAGGCTCGCGCCGGCGACGCCGAGCGAGCCGCCGACGAGAAAGGCGAGCACGGCCCGCGGCAACCGCAGGTCGCGGACGATCGGAGACCGCAGCAGCTCGCCGACCGGCACGTGCGCAGGGCCCAGCAGCACGGCGAGCGCGAGGGCGAGCACGGCGAGGGCCGCGAGTCCCACCCACTTCATCGCAGCGCCTGCAGCCGCCGGCGCAGCTCGGCGACCGCCGCGGCGGCGCGCGGCGAGGGACGGCCGAACAGGGCGCCGGGAAGCGTCAGCACCCGCCGCTCCCGCACGGCGCGCACCACCTGCCATTCCCGAGCCGAGGCAAACGCCGGCAGGCGGGCGTCATCGGAGTCGGCGATCGTGATGACGACGTCCGGATCGCGTGCGGCGATGGTCTCGAGCGAGACGGTCGCGGAGGCGGACGTGAGGTCGTGGAACGCGTTGTGCACCCCCGCGAGCTCGGCCAGTTGATCGAGGAAGCTCCCCGCCCCGATGACCATGGGGGGGTTGTCCCACACCACAAACACTACGCGCCGACGGCTCGCTGAAGTCAGCCAGGGAGGTGGAGCCTCGAGTGCCTCCAGCACCGTTCGGGCGACCGAATCACCGCCCGACTCGTGCGCGGTGAGGCGGCCCAGCAACCGGGCGTCGCGGGCGACGTGCTCGAGCAGATCCTGGCGCAGGATGACGGTGGGAATGCCGATGCGCTCGAGCTGCCGCGCCGCCGTCTCGTTCAGGGCGGAGGCGTAGAGCACCACGAGGTCAGGGTGGTGCGTGGCGATGGCTTCGATGTTGGGGTTGAGCCCGTCGCCGACGACGGGGACGCTGAGCGCCGCCGCGGGATACCGGCACCAGGTCGTGCGACCCACGACGCGGTCGCCGGCGCCGATGGCGAAGAGCAGCTCGGTGGACGACGGGGCGAGGGAGACGATGCGCCGCGCCGGCGCGGCGAGCGCGACCGCGCGGCCCGCATCGTCGAAGACCGTGACGGTTCCAGCGACGCGCGGCTCGCCGCGGCCGCACGCCGCCACGGCGAGCAGCAGGCCGACGAGGTGGGGGCGTCGGGCCAAAGCAAAATCCCCACCCCCGACGGAGCGGAGATGGGGAAGCGTCTGCGCCCAATGCGCAGCGCCACCATCCCTCCCGCGAGGGATCTGCGAGGTGGCGCGAACGGAGACGTCTCCTGGCTTCGGGCAGTCGGCTCGCCTTCCCGAGTGATCAACACCCAGTGGCCATGAGCCGACGACGAATTGCCCGTTACAGTGGCGGGGCCGCGCCGGACTCGCACCGGCTTCCGTAATGCCCCGTTCGCAGTTACGAAGCTACGTTAGGCGATGCGCGACTCCAGCGCAAGACGTCAGCCGGACCTCGGACATCAAACATCTGACGTCTGAGGTCCGAGGTCTGACGTCTTTTTTCTCAACGCGATGATCATCCCCACCGCCAACGCCCCCGCCGCCACGATCGCGATCACCGGCACCAGCCGTTCAAAGCGGAACGGGCCACGGGGGAACTCGATCGTGACGGGCGCGCCGGCCCGCACCGGGCCCGCGCGATAGCGCGCGAAGCGCCGGTCTTCGATAGCCGTGACGCCGAGCGCGACCAGCGCCGGCGCGCCGGCCCGCGCCGTCGTGTCCTCGAGCAGCAGGTCCAGCTCCGCCACCGGTTGGTCGATCGGCACCGTCACGGGCCGGTCCGTGGCGGGCAGCACATAGCCGTACGTGAGCTGGCGGGGCCCGCCCGGCTGGATCGGGCCGAACACCAGGACGCTGTCGCCGCGCCGCGTGACGGCCTGGGCGGAGAAGTCTCCCTGGCCGGCCTGAAACTGGATCGCGTCCCGGGGGATGGCCCCGGCCCACGTCGGACGGATCGTGTCGGGCGCCACGCGCGTGCGCGTGTCGGCGTTGTTGAGCTCGATGATCTCGAGGACGTCGCGCGTGCCGTCCCGTTTCGGCCGCGCGACCGTCAGCAGCCGGCGGCTGATGCCGAAGGGCGGTCCCACGGAGGTGGTGTCCCAGACGAACAGCGTGTCGGCGCTGCGGGTGCCGTGCGGCGGCAGGGGCAGCGGCGCGGAGAAGTAGGCCACGCCGCCGTGCCAGGTGCTCACGAGGTAGATCGCCGAGGTATCGGGCCGGCTCACGGCGAGGCGGAATCGGCCCCGCGCGTCCGCGCGCACGGAGTCCACTGCGGCGCCGCCACTCATCGCGACGCGGTGCAGCACGACCCACGCCGCCGCCAGCGGGCCGGGCCGCGGCCCCCCGCGCCACACCACACCCGTGACCACCGCGCGCTGAGCCTCGAGGCTCCCGGCTCCCGCCCCCGCCAACAGGGTCAGGAGCGCCAGGCGCAGCTCAGGGCGTGAACTTACCGAAATCTTCAGGATCGAGGTTCTGGAGGTAGGTCTTGAGCGAATCGGGATCGAGCGCCTGCGGGCCGCCCTCGGACTGGCCTTCGCCGGTGTCGATCGAGGTCAGCTCGAGGAGGTTCTCGCTCGTGAAGATCGGCGCGCGCAGCCGCAGCGCCACCGCGATCGAGTCCGAGGGGCGGGCGTCGATCTGGATGACCGCGTCGCCGCGGTAAATGTGCATCTCGGCGTAATAGGTGTTGTCCTTGACCTGGGTGATGATGACCTTGCGCAGGTCCGCGCCGAGACCGACGATCACCTGCTTGAGCAGATCGTGAGTGAGCGGCCGCGAGAATTTCACCCCCGCCAGCTCCATCGCGATCGCGCTCGCCTCCGCCGGACCGATCCAGATCGGCAGCACCCGCTCGCCTTCCTTCTCCTGCAGGATGACGACCGGGGTGTTGGTCGTCCGATCGAGGCCCAGATGGGCCACCCGGACTTCGAGCATCTCAGCCACTTACGTGCCCAGATCCCAGGAGGCGAGGTACTTCTGCTGCTCCGGCGTGAGGGCGTCGATCCCGACGCCCATGGCCTGCAGCTTCAGGCGGGCGATTTCCTGGTCCAGCTCGCGGGGGATGCGGTGCACTGCGCGCCCCAGCTCGCGCCCGTGGCGCGCAACGTACTCCGCCGCCAGGGCCTGGTTGGCGAACGACATGTCCATCACGCTCGCGGGATGCCCCTCGGCGGCGGCCAGGTTCACGAGTCGCCCGTCGGCCAGCACGTAGAGCTGCTTGCCGTCGAGCCGCCACCCGTCCACGAAGTCGCGCACGGGGACGGGCCCCTCGCCGGCCCGTTGCAGACCATCGAGGTCGATCTCCACGTTGAAGTGGCCCGAGTTGGCGATGATGGCGCCCTCTTTCATGGCCCGCATGTGCTCGAGGCGGATGACGTGCACGTTCCCGGTGAGGGTCACGAACACGTCGCCGACCTTCGCGGCCTCGGCCATCGGCAGCACCCGGTAGCCGTCCATCTGGGCTTCGAGCGCCTTGAGCGGATCGATCTCCGTGACGATGACGTTCGCCCCGGCGCCCCGCGCCCGCAGCGCGAAGCCCCGCCCGCACCATCCATACCCCGCCACCACGACCGTGCTCCCGGCGATCAGCAGGTTCGTCGCCCGCAGAATGCCGTCGAGCGTGGACTGGCCCGTCCCGTACCGATTGTCGAAGAGGTGCTTCGTGTCGGAGTCGTTGACGGCGACCACGGGGAACTGCAGCACGCCGTCCCGGGCCATCGCCTTGAGGCGGATCACGCCCGTGGTGGTCTCCTCGGTCGAGCCGATCACGCCGCTGACGAGCTGCTGGCGCTCGCCGGCGGACAAACGTTCGACCCAGCGCCGCACCGGCGGCGCGAGATCGTCGAGCCGGTTCAGCGCGATCATGTGCAGGGCGCCCACGAGATCGGCCCCGTCGTCCATGGTGATGTCGGGCCGGTGCGCGAGCGCCGCGCGCAAGTGGTCGTAATAGGTGTCGTGATCCTCGCCCTTGATCGCGAAGACTTTGAGTCCGTGGTCCTTGACGAGGTGCGCGGCGACGTCGTCCTGCGTGGACAGGGGATTCGAGGCGCACAGCGCGACGTCGGCGCCGCCCGCTTTCAGCGTCACCGCGAGGTTCGCCGTTTCCGTCGTCACGTGCAGGCACGCCGAGAGCCGACGGCCGGCGAGCGGCCGCTCCGCCGCGAAGCGCTCGCGGATCTGGCGCAGCACCGGCATCGAGCGCTCGGCCCATTCGGTGCGGCGGCGCCCTGCGGCCGACAGCCCTAAGTCCTTGACGTCGTGCGGGGCGGAGTGGGCGGCGGCCGTCATGCGCGCGCCTCCCGTGTGCGGTAGTGCTTGGAGCGCTGCACCGCGAGGCGCAACTCCTCGATCCGGTTGGTCTGCTCCCACGTGAACAGCGCGACCTCACGGTCCCCCACGCGCCGACGCTCCGGCGCGCGGCCGAAGTGTCCATAGGTCGCGGTGGGACGATAGATCGGCGCCCGGAGGTTCAGGGCCTTGATGATCCCGGCGGGCGTCAGGTCGAACACTTCCCGCACCGCCTCTTCAATCGCTTCGGGGGCGACCGTGGCGGTCTCGAAGGTTTCGATCATGATGGACACCGGATCGGCGATACCGATCGCGTAGGCGACCTGCGTCTCACAGCGGGTCGCCAGACCCGCCGCCACGACGTTCTTGGCCACCCACCGCATCGCGTAGGACGCCGAGCGGTCGACCTTGGAGGGATCTTTCCCGCTGAACGCGCCGCCGCCGTGCCGCGCCATGCCGCCGTAGGTGTCCACGATGATCTTGCGGCCGGTGAGCCCGGCATCGCCCTGCGGTCCGCCGACGACAAAGCGGCCCGTGGGGTTGACGAGGATGTCCCCGTCCGCCGCCTCGAACCCCGCCTCGCGCAGCACCGGCTGCACGACCAGGCTCACGACCCCGGCGCGCAGGTCCTCGCTGTCCACGAGGTCGGAGTGTTGGGTCGACACGACGATCTTGCTCACGCCCACCGGACGATCGCCTTCGTAGATGACGCTCACCTGGGTCTTCCCGTCCGGGCGCAGCCACGCCAGGTCTCCGTTCTTGCGGGCCGCCGCCAGGCGCTCGGCGAGACGGTGCGCGAGCACGATGGGCAGCGGCATGAGCGACGGCGTCTCTTCGGTGGCGTACCCGAACATCATGCCCTGATCCCCCGCCCCGCCGCGGTCGACGCCGAGGGCGATGTCGGCGGACTGTTTGTCGATCGTGGTGAGTACCGCGCAGGTCTGGGCGTCGAAGCCGAAGTTGGCGTCGGTATAGCCGATGGACGTGATGGTGCCGCGGACGATGTCGGGGATGTGGACGTAGGTCGAGGTAGTGATCTCTCCTGCGACGACGGCCATGCCGGTCGTCACGAGGGTTTCGCACGCGACGCGCGCCACCGGGTCGCTGGCGAGGATGGCGTCCAGGACCGCGTCGGAGATCTGGTCGGCGATCTTGTCGGGGTGTCCCTCCGTGACCGACTCGGAGGTGAAGACGTGGCGGGCTGCGGGCATAGCGAGTGACCTCAGCGGTTCAAGGTAGCTTTGCGCCGTACGGCGGGCAACGGGGCGTCGGGATCGATGAGCTGCAAGTCGACGGTGTCGGCGAGCGCGTAGCGCACGATGTCGAGCGCGAGCGCCGCCGAGCGCGCGGCAAGGGCGGCGTCGGCGGCCGAGCGCGCGGCAGCGAGGCTCACCTGACGGATGACCCACTTGAGCAACGGCAGCGCGGGCGGCGCGACCGACAGCGTTTCGTAGCCGAGCCCGAGCAGCAGGAACGCCGACACCGGCTCGGACGCCATCTCGCCGCACACGCTCGCGGGCTTGCCGGCGGCGCGCGCCGCGTTAGCGACGAGTTTCAAGAGTCGGAGCACGCTGGGATCGTGCGGCGTGAAGCGGTCCGCGAGCCGCGCATTGCCGCGGTCCACGACGAGCGTGTACTGCGTGAGGTCGTTGGTACCCACGCTCAGGAAGTCCGCGACCTCGGCGAGCCGGTCGGCCATCACGGCCGCCGCGGGCGTCTCCACCATGACGCCCACCGGCACGGTCTTCGCCGCCTCGATGCCCGCGCGGGCGAGCCGCTCCGCCTCGTGCGCGACCATCTCGCGCGTCACATCCACTTCTTCCAGGCGGGTGACCAGGGGGATCATCAGCTGGATGTTCACGTGCGCCGCGGCACGCAGCGCCGCGCGGATCTGGGTGCAGAACACGTCCGGCTGGTCGAGGCAGACGCGGATCGCGCGCCAGCCCAGGAACGGGTTCGCTTCCGGCGCGGCGCGGAACGCCGCCGGGAACTTGTCACCCCCGAGGTCGTAAGTGCGCACCACGACCGGGTGCCCGGGGAACGCCTCCCCTACGCGACGGAAATAGGCCGCCTGTTCGTCTTCGGTGGGCAGGCTGGCGTGCGAGGTGATCAGAAACTCGGTGCGCAGCAGGCCGACCCCTTCCGCCCGGTGCTCCTGGGCCTCCGCGATCTCATCGGGCAGGTCGACGTTGCCCCGCAACACGATGCGCTGGCCGTCGGTCGTGACGGCCGGCTGGTCCACGACCGCTTCCATCTGGAGGTCGAGCTCCCGGCGACGCGTGTCGCGCCCCTGCGCTGCGGCGATCTCCTCCACGGTGGGATCGAGCAGGACGGTGCCCTGGGAACCGTCCACCACCAGCATCGCCCCCGCTGCGATGCGCTCCACCGCCGCGGGGAGCCCCATCACCGCCGGCATCCCCATCGAATGGGCGAGGATCGCGGCGTGCGAGGTCTTCGTGCCCTCCTCGCTGACCAGTGCGATGACCTGCTCGCGATCGAACTGCACCGTGAGTCCCGGCCCGATCTCCCGGGCAACCAGAATCGAGGGCCGGCTGATCCGCTCGAGATCCTCGTCGCCGCGGTGCATCAGGTGCTGGATCATGCGGATCGCCAGGCCGTTCAGGTCGGCGAGGCGCTCCTTGAGGCGGGCGCTGCGGCTCGCCGCCCAGAGATCCCGAACCTCCAGGACCTTGAACTCGAACGCCTTTTCGGCCGTGAGGTGGTTCTCGCGGATCAGGTTCGCGATGCCGGAGAGAAACTCGCGGTCCTCGAGCATCAGCACTTGGGCGTCGAAGATGCGTGCCTGGTCGGGCCCGGCCCGATCTTCCGCCCGGGCCTTCAGCTCGGCGATGTGGCGCTTCACGTCCCGCACCGCCGCGCGCAGGCGCCGCACCTCCTTCTCCACCTGCGTACGCGCCACCACGCGGTGCGGCACTTCGGGGAGCCCCGAGCGCACGATCACCGCCGGGCCGATGGCGATCCCGGGCGACACCCCGATTCCCTTCAGCAACCGCTCGCTCATCCGGCTTCCTCCGCCGCCTCGTCCGCCTCGGAACCCGTCAGGTGCATCTCGTGGAACCCGTCGGCGACCAGCGCCAGCAGGGCCTCCATGCAGGCCTCGGCGTCCTCACCGTCCGTCTTGATGAAGATCGAGGACCCGCACTCCGCCGCCAGCATCATCACGCCCATGATGCTCTTCCCGTTCACCGTCAGCTCGTCCTTGCGCAGCTCGACGCCGCACTTGAAGCGCCCGGCGATCTTCACCAGCTCCGCGGCGGGACGCGCATGCATCCCCAGCGGGTTCACGATCTTGGCCTCGCGTTCGATCACCGCCACACCCACCCCACCACCAGCGCCACCGCCACCAGTCCAAGTCCGAGCCGCAGCCCGCTCACCTGCCGCGGCAGCATCCGTATCGCCAAGAGTCCCACGCCGGCACACGCCGCGAGCGCGACGCGGGCCCACGGCTCGAACGCGCCCGCCAGCCACACCGCGGCGAGCGGGAGACTGAGCCCGGCACCGAGGGCCATCCCCGGCCCCGCGAGTGCGACGGCCCGCTGCAGCCATGGGGCCTGCAGGGCCACGACGACCTTGAGGCCGTGCTGCCACCCCTGGCGCAGCGCCCACCAGCGCAGCGCCACGTGTCCGAGGTTGTAGACGACCAGGAACGCGGCCACGGCCGCGGAGCCCAGTCCCAGGGCGACGCCGGCGATGGCGAGGCTCGCGGTCAGCGGCAACCACCCTGCCCACACGAGGCGATCGCCCACCGAGCCGAGCGGGCCGCACAGCGCGGTACGCAGGCGTTCGATCTGGTCCCCCGGCGCGCCATCGTGCTCGGCGCGGGCGGCGGCGCCCACCGCCAGCCCGGCGAGGTAGGGGTGCGCGTTGAAGAACCGCGACGCGCGCGCGACCGCCGAGCGGTACGCCGGCCCGCCCGGTCCGCCTGGGAGGTCGCGCAGCAACGGCTCTTCCGCAACGCCGGTGCCGACGCCGATCATCCGCTCGTAGTTCCACGAGCCCTGGAGGGTGAACAAGCGCAGCAGCGCGGTGCCGAGGCGTCGCTTCATCGGAGCCACGCGGCGATGGCGCCGCCCGTCAGGCCGACAGCGAACCAGCGCAGGTTCGGCCCGTAGCCGACGAGCCGCAGCGCGCCTGCCGTCCCCGCGGCGATGCCCGCCCCGGTGGCGGCCGCGGCGAGCACTCCCGCGCCGCGCGGCGTCAGCGCCCCTGGAAGCACGATGCGTGCCGCCCAGGCGAGCGCCAGCCCCGAGGCGGTGACGAGGGCCGCGCGCGCGCCGTCGCGGACGATGCCGCCCACGTGCACGCGGATCAACGCCCCGGTGTCTCCGGCTTCGAGCGCCGGGGCCGAGCGCTGGATGGCGCGGGCGGTGCGCCGGCGCATCGCGTGGATGGCCATCCCGCCGACCATGCCGACGAACAGGCCGACCACGGCGCCGACGCCGAGACTTATGGGACCGACGAGCAGGTGCCCGGCGCTCACGGCGGCGACGCTCGCGGGCCCGTACTCGGGGTAGCGCACCGCTCCCACCGGCAGGATGTCGAGCTGGAACAGCTCGAACAGAACGCCCAGGCGGAGCCCGGTCTCCACGTCCCCGAGGATGAGTCCCGCGACCGTCGCGGCGACGAGCGGCCGCGCGATCATCATCTGGGGGACGCTCACCAGATCGAGCCCCACCAGCGTGCCCCACAGCAGCAGCGCCAGCTGGACGTCGAGGCTCATACGAACTCCTGCAGCGGAACGGCGCGCGCCGTGGGCACGTCCTGGGCGGTGATTTCGATGCCTCTCGCCGCGAGCTGGCGGAGCTTGTTCGCCTCCGCGTCGGTCAGGTACACGTAGCGCAGCCGCTCCGAGCGGCCGTCGCGGTGGTGCACGCCGCCGATATTGATGCGCCGGATGAGCCCGTTCGCGTCGCCGACGATCGCCGCGAAGGTGTCGATGTCGCGCGCGAGCAGAATGCCGGAGCGTGGATCGGCGTTCCATGCGCCGAGGCGGCGCCGCGCTTCCTCGACGGAGGCGAACACCACCTCGATGTGCGGCGGCACCCCCATGCGGTAGAGATCCTGCTCCCACTCGCTGGCGCGGACTTCGTCGTCGACGAGGACGATGAACCCCGCCTCGAGCGGCTGCCCCCAGCCGACGACGACTTGCCCGTGAATGAGCCGGTCGTCCACGCGGTAGAGAACGATGCTCATGCGGCGGGGGTGCGGATCGCGCGCGCCCCCGCTTCGGCCGCGCGCCTCGCCGCCTCCGCTGGCGTCACGTCGCGGTGGAAGACGAAGTCGAGCAGCATCGCGAGGTTCACGCCCGTCACCACGGCGAGGTCCACCTTGCCCCGGGCGTACCGCACCGCGCCGGTGAGGCACGAGCCGCCGGGGAGGTCCACGAACAGCACCGCGGGCTTCCCGCCGATCGCCGCCGTGAGGCGGTCGGCGAGGGCGCGCTCGTCGCAGCCCTCGTTGCTCACCGGCAACAACGCGTCCTCCACCCCGGCGATCGCCGCGACCGCGGCCACGAGGGACTGGGCCACGGCCGAGTGGGATACGACGATGCCGCGCAGCGGCTCACTCATAGTCTTCCTCGAGATACTCTTCCACTTCGGACCGCTCCCGCATGGTGCGGATCAGGCGCTCGTTGAAGGCCTTGGCCGCGTCCACACCGCCGTAGCGGAGCAGGTGGTTCATCGCCACGACCTCGCAGATCACGGTGAGGTTCTTGCCCGGGTTCAAGGGCACCATGACGATCGGCAGGCGCACGTCGAGCAGGGCCGTCTCCCGGGTGTCCAGTCCGGTGCGGTCGTACTCGCGACTCGCCTCCCAGTCTTCCAGCTGGACCACGACCTCGATGCGCTTCTGCTGGCGCACGGCGCGGATCCCGAACAACCCCTTGATGTCGATCAAACCGACACCGCGGATCTCCATGTAATGGTGCGACAGCTCGTGACCGCGTCCAATGAGGATGTCGTTGCCGTGCCGCGTGATGTGCACGACGTCGTCGGCGACGAGCCGATGGCCGCGCTCCACCAGATCGAGCACGCACTCGCTCTTGCCGATTCCCGAGCGGCCGGTGAACAGCAACCCCACCCCGAACACATCCGCCAGCGAGCCGTGAACCGTCGTCGCGGGGGCGAACACGGCGTCCAGAAACGGCCGCAGGCGGCGGAAAAACTCGGCCGTCTTGAGCCGCGTGCGGATGACCGCGACGCCTTTGTCGCGCGCCAACGCGAGCAGCTCGAGGGGAGGATCCTGCCCCTTCGTGACCACCACGCCCGGCAGATCGAAGGAGAAGAAAGTCTCCAGCGTCTCGCGCCGCCGTTGGGGGTCGAGGGCGTTCAGATAGCTGATCTCCGTCTCGCCGAGGACGTGGAGGCGGTCCCCCACGAACCGGGCGGTGTATCCCGCGAGCACGAGCCCGGGGCTCGAGGCTTCGGGATTGGGGATGACGCGATCGAGCCCCACGTCGCCCGTCAGCGGCTCGAGCTCGAGCGGGTCGCCTTTGCGGGCCAGGAGGTCGCGGAGCTTGATCTGCCGGCTCACGGGGTTCCCCGCAGCGACACGCGGCGCCGACGCGTGGGGACCTTATCGAGCTGGCGACGCACCCGAGCGACGGCCCGGTCCAGCCCGCTCTGGTGATCCGGGGCGTCGGCGCGACCCACGTGCACCCGGCCGCGGGCGGCGTGCAGCCGCACTTCGACGACCGCGCGCCCGTGGTCGGCGGAGAAGAGCACCTGGGCGTCGACCGGCCGGCGCGCGACACGGGCGAGCCGCTCGACCAACACGCGCGCCCGCGCGCGCAGCTCCGGGGCCACGTCGCAGTGGCGGGCGGTGATCGTGACGCGCATGCGGCTACCCTCCCTCCGCGAGGAGGCGTGAGAGCTGGGCCTCCGTGGCCGTCGCGGTGCGCTCCCAGGACAGGGTTTCGGCGAATGCCCGCCCGCCGCGTCCTAGCCGCGCCACGAGCCCGGGATCGGCCGCGAGCGCCAGCATGCGCTCGGCCAGCGCGCGCGCGTCGCCGTGCGGCACGAGGTACCCGGTTTCGCCGTGGCGCACCGATTCGCGCAGACCCGGACTGTCGGAGGCGAGCGCCGGCGTGCCGCACGCGGCCGCCTCGACGTTGGAGATGCCCCACCCTTCCTTCGGGCTCGGGAAGACCACCGCCCAGGCGCGCCGCAGCAGGCGCCGCTTTTCCTCTTCGGAAACGAATCCCAGGAAGCGCACCGCGACGTCCAGGCGGAGCCGCCGCGCCACACCCTCGAGCCGCGCCCGATCATCCCCCTGCCCGGCGATCTCCAGCGTGATCTCGGGACGCGTCCGCCGCGCCTCGGCGAGCGCCCGCAGGGCGGTCTCCACTCCTTTATAACGCTTGAGCCTGCCGACGTACAGGAATGTGGGCCGCTCGGCCCGCGCGACCGCCGGATCGGGCCGATACCACATCGCGTCGACTCCGGGATATACGACCTCGATGCGCTCGCGCGACACCCCGCGCGTCACCAAGTCGTCCCGCGTGCTGTCGCTGATGGCGTGGAACCGGGCGCGGCGGTACGCCCACGGCAGCGGCCGTTCGGCCGCCCACACCACCGCCGCGACCGGCCAGCTCGCTTCCCGGAACGCCGTCGCGCCGAACAGGTGCGGGATGATCGCCAGGAACGGCAGCCGGGTCATGCCCGTGAGGAACAGCGGCAGTTTGTTGATGTCTTCGACGACCACATCGTAGCGCTCGGCGCGGAGTCGCTCGCGCACGAGCGGCCGGCCGCGCAGGGCGAAACTGTGGCGCCCTCCAGTGCGGAACACCCGCATGCCGTCGAGCTCGGCGCGCGGGGCGCTCCCCGGCCAGCCGCTCGTCACCAGGTCGATGGCGTGGCCACCTCGCGCCAGGCGGCCGAAGATCTCGTGCAAGTGGATCTCGGCGCCGCCGGCGTGCGGGTTCTCGCGATCGTTCCAGTTGACCAGGAGGATCCTCACAGCACGCCAAGCTCGCGCGCCACCGCATCGAGGACACCGTTCACAAACGCGGGCGCCTTGGACCCGGCGAACCAGTGGGCGAGCTTGATCGCTTCGGCGATCACGACTTTCGGCGGCGTGAGCCCTTCGTCGAGCTCGGCCAGGGCGAGCCGCAGGATGTTGCGCTCCACGGCGGCGACGCGCGACAGGCGCCAGTGCTCGGCCGCGTCGGCGATGCGCCGGTCGTACTCCGCCCGGCCCGCCGCCGCGCGCGCGGCGAGGTCCGCGCCGCGATCGTAGCCTTCGGGCGCCGAGCCGTAGATGCGGCTGATCCGCGCCACGACCGTCTCGATGGACGGCTCCCCGGTCAGCTCCCAGGCGTAGAGGATCTGGAGCGCGCGGGCGCGCGCCTTAGTCTCGGGGCGCTGCACGGTCGAGCTGGTGAAGCGCGTCCGCGGTGCGCAGCGCGGCGTCGGCCGCGTCGTACCCCTTGTCACCGGCGGGCCCGCCCGACCGCGCCAGCGCCTGTTCCTCGGTGTCGGTCGTGAGCACCCCGAAGCCGACGGGGAGCCGGTGGGCCAGCGCCACGTTTGCGAGCCCGCGCGCGGCCTCTCCGGCCACGTAGGTGAAGTGCGCGGTCTCGCCGCGGATGACGCAGCCCAGCGCCACGATCGCCCCGTAGCGGCCGCTCGCCGCCGCGGCCTCGGCGGCGACCGGCAGCTCAAACGCCCCTGGCACCCAGATCACGTCCACCGCCGCGTCGGCGATGCGGTGCTCGGCGAGGCAGCGGCGCGCGCCCTCGAGCAGGCGTCGCGTCACCTCGGGGTTGAAGCGGCTGACGACGACCGCGACCCGCCGCTTGCCGGGCGCGCGGGGGGTCCCCTGGATTTCGGCCACGGGTCAGTGCGTGAGGAAGTGGCCGAGCTTGTCGCGCTTGACGTCGAGGTAGGCGCGGTTCTCGTCGGACGGTGGCGGCACGATCGGCACGCGCTCGACGATCTCCAGCCCGTACCCCTCCAGCCCGACCAGCTTGCGGGGATTGTTGGTGAGAATCCGGATGGACGACAGACCGAGGTCCAGCAGGATCTGCGCGCCGATACCATAATTGCGCAGGTCGGGCTTGAACCCCAGCTCCTCGTTGGCCGTGACGGTGTCGCGCCCGGCGTCCTGGAGCTCGTACGCCTTCAGCTTGTTGAGGAGCCCGATGCCACGGCCCTCCTGGTCGAGGTAAACGATGACCCCGCGCCCCTCCCGGGCGATCATCCGCATCGCGCTGTGCAGTTGCCACCCGCAGTCACAGCGCGCCGACCCGAACACGTCGCCCGTGAGACACTTGGAGTGCATGCGCACCAGGACACTCCGCTGGCCCGTGACCTCGCCGTACACGAGCGCGACGTGCTCGGCGGCATCGACGTCGTTGCGGTAGCCGATGATGTGGAACTCGCCGTAGGGCGTGGGGAGTCGCGCACCCGCCACGCGGTGCACCAGCCGCTCTTTGGCAAGCCGGTACTCCACCAACTGGGCCACACTGATGAAGGAGAGTCCGTGGCGGCGCGCGAACGCTTCCAATTCGGGCCGGCGGGCCATCGTGCCGTCGGGGTTGAGGATTTCACAGATCACGCCCGCCGGGTACAGGCCCGCGAGACGCGCCAGGTCGATGCTCGCCTCCGTCTGGCCGACGCGCTGCAGCACCCCGCCGGGCCGCGCCCGCAGCGGGAACACGTGCCCGGGGCGCCGCAGGTCGGACGGAACGGTCGCGGGATCGATGGCCACGCGGATCGTCATCGCCCGGTCGGCCGCCGAGATGCCGGTGGTGACGCCGAACCGGGTCGCCGCGTCGATGCTGACCGTGAACGCGGTCTCGTGCGACTCCGTGTTGTGCTCGGCCATCTGCGGCAGGCCCAGGGCCTGGCAGCGCTCGGGTGTCACCGTCAGGCAAATGAGCCCGCGCCCGAACGTCGCCATGAAGTTGATCATCTCGGGAGTGACCTGCTCGGCCGCGCCGATCAAGTCGCCCTCGTTTTCCCGGGCTTCATCGTCCGCGACGATGACCAGCTTCCCGGCGCGGATGTCCGCGATCGCCTGCTCTACCGATCCGAAGGCCATAGTTGTCTCACGTACTTGCCCAGCACGTCCCCTTCCACGTGCAGCCGGTCACCGGCCTGCAACGCACCCAGCGTCGTCTGCGCCCGGGTGAAGGGAATCAGGGACACTTGAATAACACCCTTCGCGGGCCGGTCGTTCACGGTGAGGCTCACCCCGTCGACGGTGATCGACCCGTGGGCGATGGTGGCCGCGTCCACCTCCGACGGCACGCGGAGGTCGAGCAGCAGGGCGTCGCCCCGCTCGGCCACCCGCTCGACCGTCGCCACCCCGTCCACGTGCCCCTGGACGAAATGCCCGCCCAGCCGATCCGTCGCGCGCAGCGCTCGCTCGAGATTCACGCGGCGGCCCGGCGCGTATTCATCGAACAGCGTGCGGCCAGCGGTCGTCTGCACCACGTGGACCGTGAAGCCGCCCTTGACTACCCGCTCCACCGTGAGGCAGGCGCCGTTGACCGCGATGCTCTCACCCTTCCGCACCCCGCGGTACGGGGCACGAAGCGTGAGGGTGATCCCCGCTCCCCGTTTCCCGTTCCCCGTTACCCGTTGCACGCGCCCCACGGCGCTCACGATGCCGGTAAACATAGCGTCCGGTCCAAGACCAATAATGTATCCGGCCCCAGGGGGCGGCGCTCCACCGGCACCCAGTGCGGCGCGGTTTCGATCTTGGCGTCGGGCACGCCGGGAAACGCCGGAATGGCGCCGTCCCCGAGCCACACGGGGGACTGAATCCAATACAGCCGGTCGACGAGGCCGTCGGCGAGGAGCTTGGCGCCCAGGGCGCCGCCCCCCTCGCAGAGCAGCGACTGGATCCCGGCCGCGCGCATCTGGGCCAGCCCTTCCGCCAGCGACCCCGGAAGGAACACGCGCACGCCGTTCTGCTCGAGCGACGAGACGCTCCCCGTCGGGGCCTGCGGCGACGCGACGACCCAGGTGGGGACTTCCCGGGCCGTGCGCACCAGCCGCGTGCTGGGGTTCAGCATCGCGCGGCGGTCGAAGACGATGCGGACCGGGGGCCGGCGCGGCGTGATCGCGCCGCGCACGGTGAGCTCGGGGTCGTCCTTCAAGGCCGTCGTGCCGCCCACCGCGATGGCGTCGAAGCCGGCCCGCAGCCAGTGGACGTGGGCCCGCGCCTCTTCCCCCGAAACCCAGCGCGAGTGCCCGGCGGCGTCGGCGATGCGGCTGTCGATCGACGTCGCCAGCTTCAGCGCGACGAAGGGCCGATCGGCATGCTGGCGGACAAACAGGAAAGCGGCGTTGAGGGCGGCGGCGGCAGCGGCGTGGACGCCGACGGCGACCGCGACACCTTTGGCCCGCAGCGCGTCGAGCCCGCCGCCGGCATCGGGATCGGGATCGCGGATCGCCGCCACGACGCGCTCCACGCCGGCGGCGAGCAGCGCGTCGGTGCACGGGGGCGTCTTACCATGATGCGAACACGGCTCCAGCGTGACGACCACGGTCGCGCCGCGGGCGCGGTCGCCCGCCGCCTGGAGCGCGACGACCTCGGCGTGGGGGCCGCCGAACTCGGCGTGCCAGCCCTCCCCAACGACGCTTCCCCCATGGAGCACGACCGCGCCGACCATGGGGTTCGGCGCAACGCGCCCCCAACCCCGCCACGCGAGGTCGAGGGCGCGTTGCATCGCCTCCGGTTCGGAGACGCGCTCAGAAGCTGATGCGGAAACCGACACCTCCGTAGACATGGCCCGCCTTGGGGTCGAAGGCCGTGTAGTTCCTGCTCAGGGTTTGATCCTTCCCCGTCTGATACCCGAATTCGCCGACGAGCTTGGCCGCCATCATGTCGAGCCCCGCGTTCACGAACAGCACTTGGCGCGAGTTGGCCCGGCTCAACGGCACCGTGCGCACGTTGGTGTTGAGCGGCGGGTTGTCGTAGAAGCGCAGGTGCGCCGTCGAGGAGTACTTGTCGAACCCGAAGCCCGCCGCCGCGTCGATGAAGAGTAGGCGCATGCTGGCGGCCACGCGCACATTCGTCGCCTTCAAGTCGGTGTCGAACTCGAACTGATCGCCGCCGGCGAGGGATCCGTACTGCAGTCGCGGCAAGGTGCGGCGCATTACACTGACCGAGATCGACGGGATCGGGAAGCTGCCTTCGAGCACCCCGACGCGCACGCCGTAGCCAAAGCCCAGCGCCACCTGGCCGACCCGCGCGGCGTTCGAGTCCACCGACAACTTGTCGAGCCCCGTCGGCAGCAACGTCGCGGAGCCGAGCGCGTCGACCGCGAGCAGCCCCCCGGAGAGCCCGGGCCAGATGCCGAGTCCCGCCTCGACCACCGGTGCCGGCACGCCACCCGAGATCGGCGCCTGGGTCGTATCGGGGTTCGGAACCGTGGCCTTCACCGCGTTCACGCGAATCGACGCGAACAGGTGGCCCAAGCCGCCCAGCGCGCGGGCCGTACCGAGCTCGGGGCTGCCGCCGCTGATGGCGATGCCGGCGAGCGGCTGAAACGTCGCGTAGGCGTCCACCGCGGCGTTGCACGCGGCCTGGACCTGCGCGTTCACGTCGTTGCACTTGGGCTCCTGGGCCGCGAGCGGGACCGCCACGAGGGCGAGGAGCGCTGGAATCCATTTCGTGCCACGCATACCGTCTCCTTACCGTTCCGCGAAGCGCACGCCGGCCGGGCCGGCGTTCACGTCGCCGATGATCCACGTTGCGATGCCGACCCGCTGCGCCGCCGCCAGGGCCGGCTCGACGTCGCTGCGGGCCGCGACGGCGATCATCCCGACGCCCAGGTTGAACACCCGCCGCATTTCGGCGAGCGCCACGCGTCCCTCGCGCATCAGCACGCGGAACACGGCGGGCCACGACCAGCTCCCGGCCTTCACGACCGCCTCACACCCCTCCGGTAATACCCGGATGAGGTTCCCGGGGATACCGCCCCCGGTGATGTGGGCCAGCGCGTGGAGCCGCGGGAGGATCGGCATCACGGCCGCCGCATAGCTCACGTGGACGGCCAGCAAGACCTGAGCCACCGGCCGGCCGTCGTCGGGAAACGGATCGCTCAGGTCGAGCTTCATCGTGTCGAAGACGATACGCCGCGCCAGCGAGTAGCCGTTGGTGTGCAGTCCGTTCGACGCGTAGCCGATCAACACGTCGCCGGGACGCACGCGGTCGCCGTGCAGCGCGTCGTCTTCCTCCACGACGCCGACGATCGTCCCCGCAAGATCGTAGTGCCCCTCGGCGTACAGATCCGGCAGCTGCGCGGTCTCGCCGCCCGCCAGCACCATGCCGTGCGCGCGGCAGCCGCGCGCCACGCCGGTGACGATCGCCGCGGCGACCTCGGGCACGAGCGTGCCGGTCGCGACGTAGTCCTGGAACGCGAGCGGCGCGGCCCCGTGCACCAGGACGTCGTTGACGCTGTGGTTGACGAGATCTTCACCGATCGTGTCGTGGACGCCCGCCCGGATGGCGACGAGCACCTTGGTCCCGACGCCGTCGGTCGAGAGCACGAGGACCGGCTTGCGCATCCCGGCGGGCACGCGGACCATGCCGCCGAACGCGCCGACCTTCCCCAGCGCGAGCGGGGTGCGGGTGGCGCGGGCCAGCTCGGCGATGCGGCGCTTCGCCTCTTCGGCGGCGTCGAGGCGCACGCCGGCGGCGGCGTAGCGGTCGGTCACGGCGCGGCCGTGGTGAGGTCGAACCACACGAGCGCATGAAACGCGCGCGCGCGGCCTTCCACGTCCTGCACCGTCACGCGCTCGAAGCGCTGCACGCCGAAGGCTTCCACCGCGAACGATCCCATCACCGCGCCGTAGACCATCGCGCGCCGCAGGTTCGCCTCGGAGACGTCGTCGGTGCGGGCGAGGTGCGCCAGGAATCCGCCGGCGAAGGCGTCGCCGGCCCCGGTGGGATCGAACACCTCCTCCAGCGGGTAACCCGGCACCTTGAAGACGCTGGCGTTCTCGGCGAGCAGCGCGCCGTGCTCCCCCTGTTTGATGACGACCTTCTTGGGGCCGTGCGCCAGCACCCAGCGCGCGGCGCGGTAGATGTTCCAGTCGCCCGACAGCTCGCGCGCCTCGGCGTCGTTCACCATGAGGATGTCGATGTGGCGCAGCAGCTCGAGCAGGACGTCGCGCTTGGAGTGGATCCAGTAATTCATCGTGTCGCACGCCACCAGCTTGGGTGCGCGCACCTGGTCGAGCACGCCGAGCTGCAGCTCGGGGTCGATGTTGCCGAGGAACACGTAGCGGGCGGCGCGGAAGGCGTCGGGGATCTTGGGATGAAAATCCGCGAACACGCCGAGGCGGGTATCGAGCGTTTCGCGGTTCTGGAGGTCGTAGCTGTACTTGCCCTTCCAGCGGAACGATTCGCCGGCTACCTGCGACACCCCCGCCAGGTCGATGCCGCACCCCATCTTCGCCAGGCGCTCCAGCTCGGCCTTGGGATAGTCGCTCCCGATGACGCCCACCACCTGCACCCGGTGCAAGACGGCCCCCGCGACGCTGAAGAAGACCGCGGAGCCGCCCAGCGCGTCGGCCGTCTGGCCGAACGGCGTGCGCACGGAATCCAGGGCGATCGAGCCCACCACGAGGAGACTCATCTCACATCCGGTCCGGCGCGACGATGCCCAGCAGCGCGAGCCCGTTGCCCAGCACCTGGCGCACGGCGCGCGCGAGCACGAGCCGCGCGTCCTCTTGGGGCTCGCCCAGCACGCGGAACTTGTGGTACCACGCATGGGCGAGGCGCGCGAGGGTCTCGAGGAACCCGGTGATGCGGTGGGGTTCCAGCGCGGCCGCTGCTCCTGCCACCATCGCCGGGAAGTCGGCGAGGGCCTTCATGAGGTCGAGCTCCTCGGGTTCCGTCAGGACCCCTAGATCTACACCGTCCGGCGCCGCGCTCTCCGGGGCGCGCGCCGCGACCCGGAAGATGCCACTCATGCGCGCGTGCGCCATCTGCACGTAGAACACCGGGTTCTCCTCGGTTTGGCTCTTGGCGAGGTCCACGTCGAACACGAGGTGCGAGTCGCCGCGGCGCATCAGGAAGAAGTAGCGCACGGCGTCGCGGCCGACTTCGTCGACCAGCTCGCGCAGGGTAAGGTAGTCGCCGGCACGCTTGGACAGCTTCACCTCCTCCCCGCCCTTCATCACTGTCACCATCTGATGCAAGACGTACTCGGGATATCCCGCCGGGATCCCCATCTCCAGCGCCTGGAGACCGATGCGCACGCGGGTAACCGTGCTGTGGTGGTCCGCGCCCTGCACGTTGATAGCCCGCGTGAAGCCCCGCGCCCACTTGTCGGTATGATACGCGACGTCGGGCAGGAAGTAGGTGTAGTCGCCCCCCTTCTCCTCCCGCTTGCGCATCACGCGGTCCTTGTCGTCGCCGAAATCGGTGGTCTTGAGCCAGACCGCGCCGTCCTTCTCGTAAGTGTGCCCGGCGGCGGCGAGACGGCGCACGGTCTCGTCCACCTTGCCCGAGGCGTACAGCGACGATTCGAGGAAGTAGACGGCGAACCTGACGCCGAGGGCTTCGAGGTCGCGGTCCTGCTCCTTGCGCAGCTCCTCCACCGCGAATCGGCGCACCGCCTCGAGGTCGGCGCCCTCCGGGTCACCGGGGTGCTCGGCGGCGTAGCGATCGGCGATCTCCCGGACATACGCGCCGTGATAGCCGCCCTCGGGAATCACGGCGGGGCGGCCGAGGCGCTCCAGGAGCCGGGCCTGGACGCTGCGGGCCAGGTTTGTGATCTGCGCCCCCGCATCGTTGTAGTAAAACTCGCGCGTGACCTTCCAGCCGGTCCACTCCAGCAGCGACGCGATCGCGTCGCCGAGCGCGGCCTGGCGCCCATGGCCGACATGTAGCGGCCCGGTAGGGTTGGCCGAGACGAACTCCACGTTCACGGGCGCCCCCTTCCCCACGTCACGGCGTCCGTAGGCCGGCCCGGCGGCCACCACGGCACCGAGCGCCGCCCACAGCTGCTGCTCGGCCAGGAAGAAGTTGATGAAGCCCGGGCCGGCGATTTCGGTTTTCTTGACGAGGCCGGCCGGCAACTCCAGCGCGTCCACGAGCTGCTGCGCCACCGCCCGCGGTTTGGCGTGGAGCGCCTTGGCGAGAGTGAGGGCGAGGTTGGTGGCGAGGTCTCCGTGCGTCGGCTCGCGCGGCCGCTCGAGCTCGACGACCGGTTGGGGCGCGCCAAGACGCTCGGCGGCCCGGGCGAGCGCCGCGCGGATCGTCTCCAGAGCCGTCACTTGTCGGCGGAGTCTTTCTTCTTCGTGTCAGGGGCGGGGGTGGGCTTCTCGCTCTTCGCGTCGGGCTTGCCGTCGCCCGTGGGCTTCTTCTCGCCCGCCCGCTTGTAGTCGGTCTCGTAGAACCCGGAGCCCTTGAACACCAGCCCCGTCCCCCCCGAGATCTGGCGCACCGCGCGCTTCTTGCACGTGGGACAGACGGCGTAGCGCTTGTCGTTCATCGTCGGGAAGAACTTCTCGAACACGTGCCCGTTCGGGCATTTGTATTCGTAGGTGGGCATCGCGCGAGAGTTTAGCGGAACGGTGGGGGGGGGTCAACCGTCCGCGCTCCCACTCTGAAGAGCGGCCTCGCGTTCGCTTCAGCGTGGTGTCGGCCGAGCCCAGGCTTCCAGCCTGGGACCGCCGAGCGGTTCCCTCAGACCTCGCCGCCGGCCGCGAGCAGCGCCGGGCTTGTGCGCGCCGCCTGGAACGCTGGGAGCAGGGCTCCCGACAGGGCCGCGACCAGCAGCGCGAGCGCCGGCTCCACGATCCGGGCCGGGGGCACGCCGGTGAGCACGGTGGGCAGAAGGCCCGAGACCACGAGCCCCAGCCACCGGCCCAGCAGGACGCCGGCGATGGCCACGGCCACCGCCCGCGCCAACACAAACCCGATCACGTGACGGCGCCGCGCGCCCACCGCGCGACGCACGGCGAGCTCGGGCAGCGCCGCACGCACCCACATGCGCATCACGGCGAACGTCCCCAGCACCGCGATCGCGAAGGCGGCGATGCCTTGCCCAAAGAGCATCCGGCCGAACCACCGAGACGGCGCGATTTCCGCCGCCGTGACGCTCGCCTCCGTGCCACGACGCGTCACGCTCCACGAGCCGCCGAACGACGCGCGGACGATGCTGTCGACCGCGGCCGACGCAACTTGTGGACGCGTGCGCACCACCAGCTCGGCGACGCGCGGAGGGCGCTGCAAGGCGCTTAGGTACACCGCGTACAGCGGTCCCCGCTGCGCGCCGAAGCCGCTGCCCCATGCGTCTTTCACGACACCGACGACCGTGTACCAGGGGTCATCGGGCCCGTCTCCGATGCGGATCTGTCCACCGACGATCCCGGGGAGGCGGTAGGTGGCAAGCGCCTGGTTCACCACCGCGACGTGTCGCGCGCCCCACCGATCGGACGGCTCGATCCCCCGCCCCGCGACGACACGCCACCCCATCGACCGGAACGTATCGGGAGAGATGGCGCTGACGGCCGCGGTCGCCGACCCCTTCCCCCCGCGTGGAACCACAAGATCCTCGGTCACGAGGCCCACCAGCACACCCGGACTCGTGAGACTGACGGTGTCGAACCGCGAATCGCCACCGAGTCGCCGGAGCAGCGCCACGTACGTCGCCCCGCGCCCCGCGGGGGCGAGGTCAGGCGCCCTCACGCTGAAGACGTCGCCGCCGTCCGCGACGGCGCCCGAGCGTTCCGTCATCCCGTGCCCGTGACGCACGAGCTGCGATGCCGCCACGAGCACAGTGAATGCGACCCCCAACTGCACCGCCGGCAGCACGAGTCCCTGTGGCAGGGCACCGACGATGATGCCGCGACGCCCCGATCCGGCGAACACCGCCGGCAGGATCGCCCCAAGGACGATCGCCCCGCCAAGCGCCACGAGCACCACGAGCGCGGGACCGGTCGAGCCGTGTGTTGCTCCACCGGGCCACGTCGCCACCGCGAGCCCGTGCCCCGGCACTCCGAAGGCGAGCCCCACTCCGAGCGCGGCGAGCGCCAGCACAACGCCTTCGAGCAACGCCGCGGCGCACAGGTCCCGGCGCGACGCCCCCACGGCGCGCCGCACCGCCAGCTCGGCCCGGCGGGCGGCCGCCCGGGCCAGCGAGATCGTGATGACCGTCAGCACGCCGAGCCCGACGATCGCGACCGCGAGGGCCACGACGAGGCCGCTCAAGGCGTCGATCGCCTCACGCTGAAAGCCGGCCGGACCGCGCACAAAGCTCGTCCACGCGATGCCCAGATCGGCCCGCGGCACGGCAGGGAGCTGCAGGCCGCTTCCCGCGGCGAGGGCGGTGAGGGTCGCCGCGAGCGCGATCGCCGCCGCCACGGTGAGCCACGCCGCGGACTGGGCGTAGGTGCGGAGGGCCCACGCTGCCGGGGCCGCTGCGGGTCGCGGCATCACTGCCTCGGCTGTCGGGAAAAGTCCGTGCCGCTGATACTGAAGCGGCGCATCACTGCCTCACCCGGCGGGAAGTCCAGGAACTGGAGGGTGACGCTGTCCTGCGAATCCAGCGCGACACGCCAGCGCACCCACGTCTTGCGATCCAGCATGCGGATCTCGGCGCCACCGTTGGGGGAAGCGGTCAGGTTGATGCGCTCGCGGTTGCGGTCGTCGCCCGTTCCCGGCGGGGCGTCGAAGCCCATGTTCATCATCCCGTTCGGGAACAGCCCCACTCCAAAGCGCTCGACGCCGGTCGTATCCAAAATGATCATGCCGGTGCTCGGCGCGATGCGGGCGCCCGGCGGCTCGGGGATCGGCGCGCCGAGCAGCATGCGCTTGCGACCCTGAGCGTCCTCGAGAATGAGAACCTTGGCGCGGATGGTGTCGGTCTGCTGGAAGGGCCGCACCCATGCCGCGGCGGCCAGCGCCAGCACTCCGGTCACGGCAAGGACCGCCACAGATTGGGTCCGGCGCAAGCGGCGTTCGAGCGTCGTGATGCGGGTCTCAAGTAGCGGCTGAGGTTCCAGCATGACTGGTTCTCCCGGGGCCGGGGTCGGAATGTAATGATGACCCCGGCCGGCCGGAGGGTGCAACCGCCCCTTGGCTGCGCTCGGGGTGACAACCGTCAGGGAGTGACCGGTCTCTCCAGGAAGCTCGCCACGAGACCCGCGTGGTCCGACGGCCAGATCCGGAAGGACGGTCCAGCGATCTTGTCTGCCGGCTGATCGCCGACAATCGTGACCTGCCCCAGGAGCTTGCCGTTGGGGCCGCCGAGCCCGCGCGTGAACACGTAGTCGATGCGCTGGTTCAGCACCGGGACCTGGTTGGACAAGTCCGCCACCTCGCAGCACGTGAACCCGCGCGCGCCGGGCCGCATCGCCGCCCACGTGTCGGTGAAACCGGCGCCGGTAACCACTTGATGCATCGCCGAGCCCGTCGTGTCGTTGAAATCACCGAGCAGGATCGCCGGCGTATCGCCGCCGACGACGGCCACCAGTTCCTGCGCCTGGAGGGCGCGCAGCCCCGGCAGGCCCGGCGCGTTCCCGGACTCGAGGTGCGTGGTCGCGACGGTGACGGGCCTGCCATCGATCAGCAACCGCGCCACCACGTAGCCGCGATTCAGATCGACGCCGTCCGCGAGGTGGCCGAGGTTCGCGGCGTAGATCGTGGCGATGACCGGCCCGTTGAGGCTCACGTGGTCGGCATCCCGCAGCAACGCGTCGTGGTCGGTCACGGCGACACCGGGGAACGGGGTCGCGACGAGGTTGGTGCTCTGGTCGACGAGCGCGTAATGCAGACCGCGGGCGTTCAGCGCCGCCATCAGGATCGCCAGGAAGTCCTGGTTCACGGCGATGCCGAGCGGCGGGATGTTGATGTGGATCTCACTCACTTCCTGGAGGCCCACGACCTGTGGGCGGCTGCGCGCGATCTCGTCCGCCAAGGCTTCGGCGCGCAGCGGATAGACGGTCTGCCCCACGACTGTGATTGCCTGGAGCAGCGCGTCGAAGTCGTCCGAAGGATCGGGCGTGAGCAACGCCTGGATCACGGCGTCCACATCCGCTCCGATGTACAGGTTGCGCGTCATGGCCGTGATGGTCCCGGCGCCGGCGTCCGTTACGGAGACAGACGCAGAGCGTGATGCGACCACTTCCCCCGGCATCGGGGCGAGTGGGGTGTCCTTGGTGCAGGCGACGGCGATCGCAAGCACCGCGAGCAGTGAATAGCGGATGCGGGTATTCATGGGCGTCTCCGGGGCGCGAGAAGGTTGAAGTCGAAATAACGCCGGAGGGGTCAAGCGGAGGTCAAGCGGGCCGGTACACCCCCCACACGGCGCGGAGCGCGTCGCTGATTTCGCCGACCGTCGCGCGCGCACGTACCGCGTCCAGGATCACGGGCATGAGCCGCTCGGTGGAGGCCGCCGCCGAGCGCAGCGACGCCAGCGCCTTTTCCACCTTGGTCCGGTCGCGCCGCCGCCGCGCCGCGGCGACACGCTCACGCTGCCCCGCCGCGAGCGCCACGTAGTCGGGCACCGAAGCGGCGGGGACCGTCGTCTCCTCCGCGTAGCGGTTCACGCCGACCACGACCTGCTCGCCGCGCTCGACCGCCTGCTGCGTCGCGTAGGCGCTGCGCGCGATGGCATCCTGGATCACCCCGCGCTCGATGCACGCTACGGCGCCGCCCTGGCGCTCGACCTCGTCGACCAGCGCGCGGGCCTCCCGCTCGATCGTGTCGGTCAAGTGCTCGACGTACCAGCTCCCCGCGACGGGGTCGATCACTTCCGGCACTCCCGTCTCGTGCGCGAGCAGTTGCTGGGTGCGGAGTGCTAGCGTCGCGCTCTGCTCGGTGGGCAGCGCCAGCGCTTCGTCGTACGCATTGGTATGCAGCGACTGGGTGCCGCCCAGCACGGCGGCGAGCGCCTGGATCGCCACGCGCACCACGTTGTTCAACGGCTGCTGCGCCGTGAGGGTCGCGCCGCCGGTCTGCGTGTGAAAGCGCAGCCGGCAGGCGGCGTCGTCCGCGTGGAACTTCTCCTTCATGAGGCGCGCCCATAGGCGTCGCGCCGCCCGGAACTTGGCGACCTCCTCGAACAGATCCGAGTAACTCGCGAAGAAGAAAGACAGCCGCGGCGCGAACGCGTTGACGTCGAGCCCCCCCCCCGCTCCCACCGCCCGGCGCACGTACTCGAGACCGTTGGCGAACGTGAACGCCACCTCCTGCACGGCGGTCGCCCCCGCTTCCCGCATGTGATAGCCGGAGACCGAGATGGGGTTGAAGCTCATCCCCTCGGCGGCCACGAACCGGAACACGTCGGCGACGAGCCGCAACGACGGCTCGGGAGGGAAGATGTAGGTCCCGCGCGCGACGTACTCCTTGAGGATGTCGTTCTGCAGCGTCCCCTGGAGCTCGCGCCGCGCGACGCCCTGCTCCTCGCCCACCACGACGTACATCGCGAGCAGGATCGCCGCCGTGGCGTTGATCGTCATCGACGTCGACACCCCGCCCAGCGGAATGCCGTGGAACAGGCGCTCCAAGTCGTCCACCGTGTCGATGGCCACCCCGACGCGGCCCACTTCGCCTTCCGCCATCGCGTGGTCCGAGTCGAACCCCATCTGGGTGGGAAGATCGAAGGCGACCGACAAGCCGGTCTGGCCCTCCTTGAGGAGGTGGTGGAAGCGCTCGTTGGTTTCTTCGGCGGTGCCGAACCCAGCGTACTGGCGCATCGTCCACAGCCGACCGCGGTACATGGAGGGGTGGAGACCGCGGGTGAACGGGAACACGCCCGGAGCGGCGAGGTCCTTCCGGTAGTCGCCGCCCCAATCGCCGGGGCCGTAGAAGAGCTTGTCGCTCACACCGGCACGGGCGGCGCGGCGAGGATGCCGGTAGCGAACTCGACATCCGCCCTGCTGCCGATGACGAGCGGGCTCTTCTGGTGAATCGTGGTGGGACTGATGTCGAGGATGCGACGGCGGCCGTCGGTCGCCGCGCCCCCGGCCTGCTCGACGACGAACGCCAGCGGGGCCGCCTCGTAGAGCAGCCGCAGCTTTCCCTCCGGCGACCGGCTGTCGGCGGGATAGAGGAATATACCGCCGGAGATGAGGTTGCGGTGGAAGTCGGCGACGAGCGAGCCGATGTAGCGGGCGTTCTTCGCCACCACCGCGCCGTCGCCGTTCTTGAACGTCGCGACGACGCGCTGCACGGCGGGAGACCAGCGGTTCCAGTTGCTCTCGTTGACGCTGTAATAGCGGCCCACGTCCGGCGTGCGGATGCGGGGATGCGAGAGCAAGAATTCGCCGATCGTGGGGTCCAGCGTAAAGCCGTGGACGCCCGCGCCGGTGGTGTAGACCAACATCGTGCTCGACCCGTAGAGGATGTACCCGGCCACGACCTGGCGGTAGCCGGGCTGGAGGCAGTCGCGGTCCGAGGCGCCTTCCTGCTGGCCGCTCACCCGGCGGTGGATCGAAAAGATCGTGCCGATCGAAACGTTGACGTCGATGTTCATTGAGCCGTCGAGCGGGTCGTAGAGCAGCACGTACTTGCCCTGCTCTTCCCGCGGGCACACGCGCGGCGTCTCGTCCTCCTCGGAGGCGGTGATGCACACGCGTCCGCTGTGCTGCACCGCGTTGCGGACGGTCTCATTGGCGAACATGTCGAGCTTCTGCTGGAGGTCGCCCGAGACGTTGAGGGTGCCGCTGCCGCCGAGGATGTCGGTCAGACCCGCCCGGCGCACCTGGCGCGAGATGATCTTCGCCGCCAGGCACAGGTCGTAGAGCAGGTTGGAGAGCTCGCCCGTAGCCTCCGGGTGGAGCCGTTCCTGCTCCATGATGAAGCGCTCAATCGTCACGACGGACGTGAGTGAGTCCACGCAGCGTGTCCACCTCGAAGGTGATGTCGCCCGCTTCGTCGGTACGCCAGATCCGGATGCCGTGGGCCCGGAGCCGCGCAAGCACCTCGGGAGCGGGATGTCCGTAGGTGTTGCGCGCGCCCACGCTGATCACTGCGTCGCCGGGCCGCAGCTCGTCGAGCCAGGCGTCGCCCGTCGCGGAGCGGGAGCCGTGATGCCCGATCTTCAGCAGCGCCACGGGACCGACCCGGCCCCGGAGCCGCCACTCGACCGGCAGCCCCGCATCGGCCTGGAAGAACACCCGCGTCCGGCCGTAGGTGACGACCACGACGACCCCGTGCTCGTTCACCTCGAGCGGTTCGGCGAGCCACGCGGAGTCGGGGCTCACCACGTCCAGGCGCAGCCCGTCGATCTCGAAGCGATCGCCGCTACGCGCCGCATGCCAGGCCGCGCCCGACGCTTCCACCGCCGCCAGGAACTCGAGGTACAGCGGCCGCCCCAGCGGCTCACCCGGCTCCAGGACCAGCCGTGGCGGAAACACCCGGAGCACCGCCGGGATGCCGCCCAAGTGGTCCGCGTCGCCGTGCGTCGCGACCACGAGCGCGAGCCCAGGAGCGCCGTGCCGCCGCAGGTACGGAATCACCACGCTGCGGCCGGCGTCGCGCACCGGCGTCCGGGGGCCGCCATCGATCAGAATCCAGCGGCCCGTGGCGGTCCGCAGCAGGGCGGCGTCCCCCTGCCCCACGTCGAGGAAATGTATCTGAACGCAACGGCAATCGTCGAGAGACGTGGCGCCGGCGAGCGAGGCCCCGAGCACCAGCGTCGCGAGAAAAGCGGCCCGCGCCGCTAAGACCCAGCGCCGCCCGCGGCCCCGCCACAACCACCACGCTGCGCCGAGCACCATCGCCCAGAACGCCGCGGCCCGGCCGCCCGCTACCATCACGACATGCCCTCCGGGGACTGCGGCCGCACCCCGCGCCGTCAGGTCGATCAGCGCCAGGCCCAGACCCGCCCCGCTCGCAATGACGTGCGCGATTGACGGCACGAGCCAGGAGAGTGCGAGCGCGATCATCAGGCCCGGTACCGCGACCCCAGCAAGCGGAATCGCGACGAGATTCGCCAGCACCCCGACCGGGGCGACCGTGCCGAACGCGTAGGCGGTGATCGGGGCCGTGAGCAGCGTCGCCGCCGTGGCCGGCGCGAGGAGGCGGACGAGGCGCGGCTCGCGCGCGGCGGCGCGCGACGCCCAGATCACACCGCTCACCGCCGCGACTGAGAGCCACGCGCCCACTGATCGCACCGCCCACGGGTCCACGGCAAGGACGAAGAGCACCGCGAGGGCGATGGTGCCGCGCGGCGTCACGATGCGTTGTCGGAGCCGGGCCGCCGCCGCCGCCGCGAGCATCGCGGCGGCGCGCGTCGCCGGCGCCGGAAACCCGAGCAACCACACATAGGCGAAGACGGCGATCGCTCCGGCCACGAGGCGCGCGCGGGCCGGCAGACGCAGCAGCCGGAGCCCCAGCGCCACCCAAGCCGCGAAGAACCCCACGTGCAGGCCGCTGATCGCCAGGAGGTGCGCAAGCCCGGCGGCGGCGAACCGCTCGCGCACGGCGGGGTCGAGCTCGGTGCGCCGGCCGGTGACGAGCGCCTCGACGAGCGGCGCGCGATGGCCGAACAGCGCGGCGGCACGCGCCGAGAGCCGATCGCGCAGCGCTCCCCGTCCGCGCCGCTCGGCGTCGAGGAGGCGCACCCGGCGCAGCGCGAGGATCCCGCGATCCACGGGGCCCAGCCACCGGCCGGCGACGATCCAGGTGGAGCCGCCACGGGCGTCGCGACCGTCGGGCCAGCGCAGCCGCACAGCGCCCCGGCACGGGCCGCCGATCGCATCCCCGTCCACGACGCCGCCCCCCACGGGTGCGGGGTCGAGGAGCCGAACGATGACCGCGCGAAGCGCTCCTCGCTCCCCGAGCCCCGCGCAGCTGGCGGCGCGCCGCCGCACGGCGACCTCTCCCCAGACCAGCCCGGCCAGCAGCGCGATCCCCATGGCGCCGGCCACCGCCGCCCGCCGCGACAGCAACAAGGTCCCGAGGGCGACGGGAACGCCCACCGCCCACGTCCCCACATCCCCGACGAGCCGGACCCCGACGGCGAGACCGGTGCCAAACGCGATGGTGATCCAGAGGAGCGGCGGCCGCACCGGGCCGCCGTCAGGAGCGGGCTACAGCGTGACGGGCTTCGTCCCGCAGCGGGGCGCGGCGGCGACCTTGCGGAAGCCCTCGAGCAGCACGACGTCGAGCTTCGCCTTCTCCTGGTCGGTGTCGAGGTTGATCGCGGTAATGACCTCGCCCTCGCGGGTGGAGACGTAGTGCGGGGACAGCCGGTTCAGCGTGTAGACGAATACGTCGCCGCGGCAGGTGTCGCAGCCGCAGAACTTGGGGAACTGCACGCGCAGGCGGTCGTACTCGCGCTGCGCGACTTCCCAGGTGACGTTCGTTACCCCATGAGGGCTGGCTCCCGCTCCAGCGGCCAGGCGGTGAACGTGGTCCCGCTCGTGCCCGTGAGACGGACCCGGCGGTACGTGCCGATCCAGGCGGCGGGACCCTCGAGCAGCGCCACCTTGTTGGTGCGGGTGCGAGCCTGCAGCAGATCCCCGCGCCGGGCGCGCCCCTCGACGAGCACTTCCTGCTCCGTCCCGACGAGCGCCACGCTCTTCCCCCGCGCCACGCGACGAACGACCGCGATGAGACGCTCGAGGCGCTCCGCTTTGACCTCCTCCGCCACGTGATCCTTGATACGGACCGCTGGCGTGCCCTCGCGCACCGAGTACTTGAACGTGTACGCGTCGTCGAACCCCACCGCCTCGACCAGCGATAGCGTCTCGGCGAAGTCGGATTCGGTCTCACCAGGGAAGCCCACGATGATGTCGGTCGTGAGCGCGACACCGGAAACGGCGCGACGCAGGGCCGCGACCACTTCCAGATAGCGCTCGCGGTCGTAGCGCCGCAGCATCCGCTTGAGCACGCGGGAGCTACCGCTCTGCACGGGCAGGTGCACGTGCTCGCACACCACCCGCGTATCGGCCATCGCGACGAGCACCCGGTCGGTGAAGTCGGTGGGGTACGGGGAGGTGAACCGCAGCCGCCGCAGTCCCGGCACCGCGCCCACCGCGCGCAGCAGGTCGGCGAAGTCGTGGACGCCATCGTGATAACTGTTGACCGTCTGCCCAAGCAGGGTGACCTCCGTGGTGCCCTGGGCGGTGAGTCCCTCCACCTCCCGCACCACGTCGGTCAAGTTGCGGCTGCGCTCCGGTCCGCGCGTCATCGGAACGATGCAGAACGTGCACCGATAATCGCAGCCTCGCTGCACGGTGACGAACGCCGAACTGGTCCGTCCGCGCACCGGAGGCACGTCCTCGTAATGCTCCCAGCTCTTGAACGCCACGTCCGCGGCACGCTCGCCACTCGCCGCCCGTGCGATGAGCTCGGGGAGGTTGCGGTAGCCATCCGGGCCGACGACGAGGTCTACCTGCGGCACCCGCTCGAGCAGCCGGGGCCCGAGGCGCTGGGCCATGCAGCCCATGACGCCGAGCACCCCGCCGGGGCGTTTGTAGTGCTTCAGCTCGCCCATGCGCCCCAGCACCCGCTGCTCGGCGTGGTCGCGGACGGCGCAGGTGTTGACGAGCAGCACGTCGGCCGCCGCGGGATCGTCCGTACGGACGTATCCCTCCCGCGCCAGAAGCCCAAGCATCAGCTCGGAGTCCGACACGTTCATCTGGCAGCCGTACGTCTCGATGTAAATCGTCGGCATCAGGTGATCCTGACCTCGAAGCGGGGGCGGCCGTCCCAGCCGTCGGTCGAAAGATAGACGGAGAGGTAGTCCTGCGTCACGACGTCGAGCCGGCCCGCAAGCCGCCCGCTCACCACGCCGTCGGCGAGTTGTCCCATACGCCTTTCCCGATACGCTTTGGCCTTTTGATCTCCGAGTGCGCGCAGCTCAGCGGCCCGGGCCTTGATCACTGGCGGCGGCAGCCGGCCAGCGAGTTTCGCGGCGGGCGCATCGGGGCGCACGCTGAACGGAAAGACGTGGAGGTACGTGAACGGGAGGGCTTGGACGAGGGCGACCGTGGCGCGGTGGTCGGCGTCGGTCTCGCCCGGGAAGCCCGCGATGATGTCGGCGCCGAGGCCGAACACCGGCAGCCGCTCGGCGAGCCACTCGAGGCGCGCGCGGTAGCTCCGCGCCGTATACCAGTGGCGGCCCATGCGCTTGAGCACCCGGTCCGAGCCTGACTGCAGCGGCGCGTGCAGGTGCGCGGCGAGGTTGCGGGGCGCTTCGATCAGGAAACGGGCGATGCGGTCGTCTACCTCAGTCGCTTCGATCGAGGAGAGCCGGAACCGCACCTCAGGCACGGCGCTCACCAGATGCCCCAGCAGCTCCCCGAGCGACGCCGCATCCCGCATCCCCCATCCCGCTTCCCTGCCGTATGTCCCGATGTGGACCCCGGTCAGTACGATCTCCGCGTGATGCCGCGAGAGCGCCCGGGCCTCGGCAACGAGCTCAGCGACCGGGCGCGACCGGTTCGAGCCCCGCGCCAGCGTCGTCGCGCAGAACGTGCAGTGCTCGTCGCAGCCGTCCTGGATCTTGAGCAGGCCGCGCTGCCTCTCCCCTGCACCCACGCGTCGCGTGGCGACGCCTGCGTGCGGGCGTGGGGTGACGCCCGCGGCGCGGAGCACCACCTCAGGATCGGCGCCGCCGACCACCGCGCGCACCGAGGGAAGCGACGCGATGCGGCCGTCGTCGAGTGCGGCGGCGCAGCCGATCACCACCGTCTCGAGGCCCTCGCGGCCTCGGGCGATGCGCCCCACGAAGCGGCGCAGCTTCGCCTCGCTCTCCCCCGTCACGGTGCAGGAGTTCACGACCGCGACGTCGGCCGCCGCGGGGTCGTCCACTACCGTCGCGCCTGTTTCGGCGAACGCCAGCCGTACCTGCTCGGTGTCGTACTGATTTGCCCGGCAGCCGAACGTATGAAAGAAGACGTTCACGGCCGCACCGTGACGCCGACGAGGAGGGTCCACACGCGCTCGCGCAGGCCGACGCCGGTGCGCGATAGGTGCTCGAGGGAGAGGTCGATCACCCCGCGGCCTTCGCTGAAGCGGAATCCCGTGCCGCCGGCCACGCCGAATTCGCTAGGGGCGCGGCCGCCGGGCCCGAAGGGGAGATGCCCGCCGCGCACGCCGAGCCGCAGGGGTGCGCCCCGTCCGAGCTCGGCGCCGGCGGACCAGTTCACGGTGTTGTAGGCGTTGGTCCCGGCGTTCCCCCACGACTGGGAGACGATGCTCGCCGCGAAGGTCGTGGCAGCAGCCGGCTGCCACTGCAGACCGGCGCCGAGGGTGATGGGCAGGTCGTTGCGCGCCAGCTCCGTGGAGTTTTCGCGCGCGCGCAGGCGCGAGTCGCTGCGCACGAACGCTGCGAGGCGCAGGGACGACGCCGGCAAGGCCACGACGCTCGCCGAGGCGCCGAAGCCGTCATAGGTGAGCTCGCTCGCTTCGAAGGTGTCCACGTAGCTGCTGTCCTGGAAGTCGCGCCCCGCGCGCACGCGCACCGAGCCGGTGAGCAAGTGCACCCCGACGCCGGCGAACACCCGACTCGTGATGCGCGCGGCGGCTGCCAGTCGGAGGTCCGACACCGCGCCGTCGCTGACGTAGCGGTCGGTCACCGGTTCGGGCACCCCGCGGATCGTCACCGTGTCGCGCGTCGAGATGTTGAAGGACTTGTCGAGGTACGTGCCGAAGCCGCCGCCCACGATGATCCCGTGTCCCACCGGCCCCGACACCCCCAGGACCGGAAACCGCGTGGCGCGCACCCAGGTGCTCTTGTCGGGGAACTCGATCGCGCGGTAGCTCGTCGCGCCGCCCGAGGTAATCGTCAGGTGATCGGCCCAGCCCAGGGTGGCGTCCACGAGCGACGACAGGGGGTCGAACGCCGCGAACGCCCCCCCCGTGGCGCGGGCGCGCACGCTCTCGAACCGGCCCGGCGTCCCGAGACCGGAAATGCCGAACTGCGAATCCTGGGCCGCGAGCGGCGTCGCCGCGAGACCGAGCAACAGCGCGGCGGCGAGCGTTGTCCGGCAGCGGTCGTGGATCATGGCGCGAACGTCAGGCGGGGAACATAGGTCAGCCGCAGCGTCGGCCGCCGCAGCGCCGCCCGCGAGGAGAAGAACCGGACTTCCGCCAAGGTTACTCCCTCAAAGGGGAAGTCGGGGCCCTGGTGCAGGACCAGGCTGCGCGGCAGGCTCGTATCCGCCTGCCAACGTCGCAGGATGTTGGTGATCTCGATCCGCACGGTATCCGTGAACCCCACGTGGATGACGGCGCTGTCCGGCGCGAGGAACGGATCGCGCAGGATCGAGCTCTTGGCCCCCAGGTCCACGGCCGCCGGGTGCACGAACAGCACGAAGGAATCCGATGGCACACCCCGGACCGAGTCCGAGGCGACGAGGATCAGCGTGGCCCGGACGATCTGCGTCGAGTCGCGGATCGCGCGTGGCAGGTTCACCCGCAACAGGCTGCGCGCGGCCGGGAGGCCGCCCACCAACAGATTCGTATCCAGCGGAGCCGGGTCGGGAGTGAACACGAAACCGTCGAAGCCGCCGCCGCCGGCCGGGCTG